>NZ_CAFJ01000411.1 GCF_000239795.1 Bradyrhizobium sp. STM 3809
TGCCGACAAATATCCGAGCGCGCTGTCCGGCGGCATGCAGCAGCGGCTTGCGATCGCGCAGGCGCTGGCCAAGCAGCCGCGCGTGCTGCTGCTCGACGAGCCGTTCGGCGCGCTCGATCCCGGCACCCGCGCGCAGATGCATGCGCTGATCAAGCCGCTGTGGCGCGAGCACAAGATGACCATCGTGATGGTCACCCACGACATCAAGGAGGCGTTCGGCCTCGCCACGCGTCTCATCGCGCTCGACCGTCCGCGCAAGGATCCGCAGGCGCCGGAGCGCTTCGGCGCGCGCATCACCTACGACCTCGATCTCACCCGCGACAGTCCTGTGCCCGTGCTCGGCTTCATCCGTGCCAGCGTGCAGGCGGCGCAATAACACCCAGAAGAAACGAAGGAGAACTCCATGTCATTCCCCGCCATGCGGCGCAGCCGCCGTGCCGGCCTGCAGCCGCAGCGCTCGCGCCTGCGCCGCCACCATCCGGACTTCGACAAGATGGCCACGCAGGGCTGGCAGGCGCTGGAGGCCGAGGGCAAGCTGCCGACCAATGGCTGGCGCAAGGAGCGGCAATGGGCGCTCGACATGGGCCTGCCCGGCTCGGACAGCCTGACCGATCGCGACATCCCGACCTTCGCGCGCGGCGAGCTGCCGCATTTCGCGGGCATCAACACTTTCATGAAGGCGCCCTATGTCGAGAACGTCCGCGACGTCGGCAAGTACGACGCCGCCGTGATCGGCATCCCGTTCGATTCCGGCACCACCTATCGCCCCGGCACCCGCTTCGGGCCGCAGGGCATCCGCCGCATCTCCGCGCTCTATACGCCCTATAATTACGAGCTCGGCGTCGACCTGCGCGAGCAGATGACCTTGTGCGATGCCGGCGACGTCTTCACCATCCCGGCGAACCTGGAAAAGAGCTTCGACCAGATCAGCCGCGGCGTCGCCCATGTGTTCTCGTCCGGCGCGCTGCCGATCATGCTCGGGGGCGACCACTCAATCGGCTTTCCCTGCGTGCGCGGCATTGCGCAGTGCACCGACAAGAAGATCGGCATCATCCATTTCGACCGCCACATCGACATCCAGGAGAAGGATCTCGACGAGCGCATGCACACCACGCCCTGGTACTGGGCGACCAATCTGCCGAACGTCTCGCCGACCAACCTGGTGCAGCTCGGCATCGGCGGCTGGCAGGTGCCGCGCGAGGGCGTCGAGGTCGCGCGCAAGCGCAACACCAACGTGCTGACCATCGCCGACATCGAGAAGATCGGCCTGGAGAAGACCGCCGAGATCGCGCTCGAGCTGGCCTGGAAGGATGCCGACGCCGTCTACATCTCGTTCGACGTCGACTCCATCGATTGCGGCTTCGTGCCCGGCACCGGCTGGCCGGAGCCCGGCGGCTTTCTTCCGCGCGAGGCGCTCAAGCTGCTCGGCCTCGTCGCCGCCGAGGGCCTGTGCGGGCTCGAAGTGGTCGAGGTCTCGCCGCCCTACGATACGTCCGACATCACCGCGCTGATCGGCGTGCGCGTCGTCGTCGAGGCGCTGGGATCGATGGTCGCCCACGGCAAGCTCGGCAGCCACAAGCACATCATCAACAAGCCGGTTAGCTTCTGAGGTCCGCGATGCGCCATCATCACCACCATCACGGCCATCATCATGATCATGGTCATTCCCACGATCATGATCATCACCATGATCACGACCATCCGCCGCATGGCCCCGGCCACAACCATCCGCACGGCCACCGCTCTCCGGTGCAGTGGCAGACCCCGCACCAGCCCGACGGGGCCAAGCCCGCGCCGGTGGTCGAGCCCGATCTCGACAAGGTCGAGGCCGCCTTCGTCGACGGCTTCATCGCCGCCCCTGATCCGACCAGCTTCCTGCGGCTCGCGCGCATCCCGTTCGAGATCCTGCGCGATGGCGAGAGCCTGAAGCTGCTGCGCGTCGAGATCGACGCGCTGACCGATGTCGGCAGCCTCACGCCGCATCTCGGCGGCAGCAGCTTCCGCTACGATCCCTTGCCGTCCAACTTCATCTCCCGCCGCCGCCGCCTGCGTTTCATCTATTTCGACGGCGCGGGACTGACGCCGCTGAGCTATGCGGAGCTGCGGGGGATCGAGGGGCGGGGCTGATCACCGCCGCGATGTCCATGCGGCCGGTCCATGCTTGCGCGGGGCCGGCCGTTGTCGTTTGATCGTCTCTCAATCTTGGGCTGCGTCGGCGACCGAGCCGGCGCCAGGCAGGGGAGAGGACAATGACAAGTGGGCAGGAACAAGAAGCCGGAGCGGACTTCGTCGCGCGGACGCTGAATGATGCGCTGCGCTGGAGCGGCCGGGGACAGAAGCTGTGGAGCTTCGCCAATCACGGGTCGACGGTCTGCGTCGTGGTGTTCAGCGCCACGGCCGCCGTGCTGTCGCAGACCAGTAGCAGTAGCACCATCTTCAG
>NZ_CAFJ01000410.1 GCF_000239795.1 Bradyrhizobium sp. STM 3809
GCGTCGAGCCCGGATTCTCCGGTTCTGATGCGGATGGCTTCCTCGATGTTGGACACGAAGATCTTGCCGTCGCCGATGCGGCCGGTCTGGGCGGCGCGCCGGATGGCTTCGATCGCGCGCTCGACCAGATCGTCGCCGATGACGATCTCGATTTTCACCTTGGGCAGGAAGTCGACGATGTATTCGGCGCCGCGATACAGCTCCGCATGTCCCTTCTGCCGGCCGAAGCCCTTGGCCTCGGTGACGGTGATGCCCTGCAGTCCGACTTCCTGAAGCGCTTCCTTCACCTCGTCCAGCTTGAACGGCTTGATGATGGCTTCGATTTTCTTCACTGAGCGCCTCCCGGGCATTCCGCTATAAAAAACAGGTGGGTCATCGTCAGGCTGCGCCAGCGCGCAGGTTTCTCGTCATTCCTTACCGGGCCCGACACGCTCCGGCGGAGGCCCGGCGATTGACAGCCCGTCTTGCCCCGTGCCGAAGTGGCTCCACAAAAGCAGGGTCTATGCCAAGTCGTTAACGCGGCCAAATCGAGCAGATATCCGAGCCTTTCGCACCGGCCCGACGATTCCCAATGGGAGAGTACAGAATACCGAAGCCCGCGAATTAGGCAAACAGGCTACAAGTTGTGCAGATGTGGCCGCCGCGTCTGCGCGGCCGCCGAAATGCCCAGGGAAAAGGCGAGAACGCCGGCGCGATCGACGCTCGAGTGCCTGAACTGCTCTTGGAACTTGCCGTCTGGCGCGGCAATAGGGAAGGCAGGGGCGGGGAGTCGGCCGGCACCAGAGCATGGGCAGGCCGGCGTGGGATGGCCAACAGATCAGGCAGCCGGCACCAGCTTGCGGGCTGCAGGGACATGAGCAGCAATGGACGTGTTGACCACGAGTGAAATGGAGCGTGCCGACCGGCTCACGATCGCAGCCGGCACGCCCGGCTTCTCGTTGATGCTGAGTGCCGGGCAGGCGGTGGCCGCCGCCGCGATGGACCTCGCCGAGGAGGGGCCGATCCTGGTGGTGTGCGGGCCCGGCAATAATGGCGGCGACGGTTTCGTGGCCGCCGCCGAGCTGGCCGCGCAGGGGCGAGAGGTCTCCGTGATCCTGATGTGCGAGCGCGAGGCGCTGCAGGGCGATGCGGCCTCCGCTGCCAAGGGCTGGAAGTTTCCGGTGCTGCCGTTCACGCCGCAGGCGATCGGCAAGCCGGCCCTGATCATCGATGCGCTGTTCGGTGCGGGTCTCAGCCGCCCGGTCAGCGGCGAGCCCTATGAGGTGATTGCCGCGATCAACGCCAATGGCGCGCCGGTGCTCGCCGTCGACCTGCCGAGCGGCATCAACGGCACCACCGGCGCCGTGATGGGCATCGCGGTCCGCGCCACCGAGACCGTGACGTTCTTTCGCAAGAAGCCGGCGCATCTGCTGCTGCCGGGCCGCCAGCATTGCGGCCGCGTCCGGCTCGCCGACATCGGCATCGATCCTCACGTGCTCGACGAGATCAGGCCGCAGGCGTTCGAGAACGAGCCGGAGCTGTGGCAGCCCCGCTTTCCCGTGCCACGCATCGACGGCCACAAATATGCGCGCGGACATGTGCTGGCGATATCGGGCGATGTCGCCGCGACCGGCGCCTCGCGCATGGCCGCGCGCGCCGCGTTGCGGGCCGGCGCCGGCCTCGTGACCCTGGCCTCGCCGCGCGATGCGCTCGTCGTCAACGCGGCCGCGCTGACCGCCGTCATGGTGCGCGCCGCCGACAGCGCGATCGAGTTCGGCGAGCTGCTCGGCGACAAGCGCTACAACACCTGCATCATCGGGCCCGGCACGGGGGTCGGCGAGCGCACCCGCGACCTCGTCTTCACCGCGCTCTCCGCGCAGCGCCATGTCGTGCTCGATGCCGACGCCTTGACGAGCTTCGCCGACGCGCCTGAGCGGCTGTTCGAGCAGCTCAGGGCGGCGGCGCAGGCGCAGATCGTGCTGACGCCGCATGAGGGCGAATTCCCGCGGCTGTTCTCCGATCTCAGCAACAAGAATCCCGGCCGCTCCAAGCTGGAGCGCGTGCGCGCCGCGGCTGCGCGCTGCGGCGCCGTGGTGCTGCTGAAGGGCGCCGACACCACCGTGGCCGCGCCGGACGGACGCGCGGCCATCGCCGCCAATGCGCCGCCCTGGCTCGCCACCGCGGGTGCCGGCGACGTCCTTGCCGGCATCATCGCAGGGCTCCTGGCACAGGGCGTGCCGGCGTTCGAGGCCGCCTGCACCGGCGTCTGGATGCACGGCGAGGCCGGATCGGAGGCGGGGCCGGGGCTGATCGCCGAGGATCTGACCGAGACGCTGCCGGCGGTGTTCCGGCGGCTGTATGATCGATTTGGGATCGAGTACTGAACCCGGCGAGCTGTCACCCTAGCAAACACTGTCATGCCCGCGAAGGCGGGCGATGACAGTTGTGGGTGTGGTGACGCCCGTGCATCTCGCTGACGCCGATAGAATTCACGTCACCTGATATCTCGCCACCGCGCTCTCGTTCCACGCAAGGCCAAGACCGGGGCCTTGGGCCGTCACCTTGCCATCGACGACCTGCAGCGGCTCGGCCAGGATGGCGCCGGCGAAGTCCAGCACCTCCAGGAAATGCGCCGTCGGCGTCACCGGCAGCACATGGGCGCTGGCCTCGGGCAGGATGTGGCTCGACATCGGGATCGAGGCTGCGTCGGCTTGGCCCGCGACATTGAGCCAACCGGTGATGCCGCCGACCTTCATGAGGTCGGGCATGATGAAGTCCGACGCGCCGGCGGCGATCGCTTCGGCGAAGCCGCGCGGAAACCACCAGTTCTCGCCGGCCTGGATCGGAATCTCCGAGCGCTCGCGCACGGCGGCATGGCCGGAGAGATTTTCCTGCGGCACCGGCTCCTCGATCCAGGTCAGATCGTAATCGGCGAGACCAGCGATTCTGCGCGTCGCCTCAGCGGGATCGAGCGACTGGTTGAAGTCGAGCATCAGCGCGATGTCGGGCCCGAGCAAGGCGCGCAGGCCCTTGATCATCGCCGCGTCGGTGGCGAGGTCGCCATGGCCGCCCTTGGTCTTGATGGCGCGGAAGCCGTGCTCGTCGCGCGCCGCGCGCAGTGTGCGTTCGTCGGCCTTGGCGTCGAGCACGCCGTAGCTGTCATAGGCGGGAATGGGACGGGCGCTGCCGCCGAGCAGCTCGACGACCGGCTTGCCCGCGAGCTGGCCGAGCGCATCCCAGAACGCCATGTCGAGCCCGGAGACGGCCATGCCGACCAGACCCTGCCAGCCGAGCAGGCGGAATTTGGCGTCCATGGCCTTCATCAGATCGAACGGGATCAGCGCCTTGCCGGTGAGCTCGCGGCCGATCTCCTCGACGAGCAGGACCAGCGGCTTCAGCGCCAGCCTGGTGTAGGCGAACAGATAGGCATGGCCGGTCACCCCCTGATCCGTCGTGACGTCGATCAGCACCAGCGGACCGGAGTCGATGACGCCGAAGGCGTTGCGCAGGGGACGCTTCATCGGCGTGACGACGGCGCGCGCGGTGACGCCGGTGATGGCGGCGGTGGTCATGGGCGTTCTCCCTGGTTCGTTTCCTCAAGCGATCTCATACCACCTGACGAGGCGCGGCGCCGCCCAGTCGGTTGCCATGCGCTCGATCAGGAACCGGCCAGCGGTTTCGGCTCGGAACGCGATGCGCTGGGTCTGGCCGGCTTCGAGCGCCAGCGTGTCGAGCCAATACGGCTTCCAGCCGTCGTCGAGCCGGTCGAGCAGACGGAACGGCTGGCCGTGCAGATGAACCACCGTCGTCGCGGCCGCCTTGTTGGCGAGCGCCAGCACGACGACGCGGCCGGGCCTGGCCCGGAAGGCGGGCGCGCTGCCGGGGCTGAACTGGGCAGGCGGCCGCCAGTCGGGAGTATCGAGCGCCAGTTCGGCCCGGATGGCCGCGCGCAGATCGAGCAGCT
>NZ_CAFJ01000409.1 GCF_000239795.1 Bradyrhizobium sp. STM 3809
AGGGGATATAGAACTTGGCCCGGGTGTCGACCATGGGGATGCCGACCAGTCCGTAGCGGCGGACAATGTCCTGCTTGGAGAAGCCGGCCGCCTCGAACATGACAGAGGTTGCATCGTCGAACATCGCGAAATAGCGCGGATAGTAGACGATGTTGGCGGGATCGCAGTCGCCCCACTGGATCTGCACGTCGCGGCGGTTGACGAACATTTATTGAGCCTCGCTACAACGACGACAGCGGTCTGTAGGGTGGGCAAAGGCGCAAGGCGCCGTGCCCACCATTCACTTGGGCGGTGGGCACGCTTCGCTTTGCCCACCCTACGGATTTCTCCGCGGTCATTCCGGGGCGCGCGAAGCGCGAGCCCGGAATCCATGTCTCCATTGGACCAGACGCCAAATGGATTCCGGGCCCGACGCTGACGCGTCGTCCCGGAATGACAACCACGAAGACGTCTGCGCGCCGCACTTATTTCGGCGCCATGCGCAGCGAGCCGTCGAGGCGGACGACTTCGCCGTTGAGATAGGCGTTCTCGACCATGTGCAGCGCAAGTGCTGCGAACTCGTCGGCCTGGCCGAGGCGGCGGGGGAACGGGATCGCGGCGGCGAGCGAGTCCTGGGCTTCCTGCGGCAGATTGGCGAGCAGCGGGGTCAGGAACAGGCCCGGCGCGATGGTCAGCACGCGGATGCCGAACTGCGCGAGCTCGCGGGCGATCGGCAGGGTCATGCCGACGATGCCGCCCTTCGACGCCGAATAGGCCGACTGCCCGATCTGCCCGTCATAGGCCGCGACGGACGCGGTGTTGATGACGACGCCGCGCTCGCCGGTCGCCTGCGGCTCCAGCTTGGTCATGCCGTTGGTGACCAGGCGCAGCATGTTGAACGAGCCGATCAGGTTGACCTTGATCACCTTCTCGAAATCGGACAGCGCCATCGGGCCGTCGCGGCCGACGACGCGCTTGGCGACGCCGATGCCGGCGCAGTTCACCAGCACCCGCGGCTGCTGGCCGAGCGCCTCGACCGCCTTGGCCACGGCGGCTTCGGCGCCGGCGGCGTCGGAGACGTCGCAGACCACCGCCACGCCCTTGATCTCGGCCGCAACCTCCTCCGCCAGCTTGGCGTTGAGATCGAACACGGCGACCTTGGCGCCCTGCGACGCGAGCTTGCGCGCGGTGGCGGCGCCGAGACCCGAAGCGCCGCCGGTGACGATGGCGGCCTGATCCTTCAACAACATGGTCGTTTCTCCCTTGAATGCTTTTGTCAGCGGGCGAGGATGACGTCGTCGCCCGGCGTCGCGGCGTAGATGCGCTCGATCAGGTCCTTGCGGTTCTCCAGCACGGCGCGCTGGTTGATCGAGCCCTTGTCGGTGACCTCGCCCTTGTCGATCGACAAGGGCACGCCGAGCAGCACGGCGCGCGCGATGCGCGTCGAGGACCCGGTCGCGGTCTTCTGGAATTTGGCGAAGCGCTCGCGGAACGCCGCGACGATCAGCGGATCCGCCGCGGTGGCGGCGAGATCGTCCATCGGCAGGGTCGGGTTGATCAGCCGGCAGCCGTCGAGATCGAGCACGACGATGGCGGCGATCTCGTCGCGGTTGATGCCGGCGATGATGACATCGCGCGCCAGCGGTGCGCAGGCGGCGACGAAGCGCGCCCGCAAGGGTCCGACCGAGACCCAGGTGCCGGACGCCAGCTTGAAGTCCTCGGCGACGCGGCCGTCGAAATCGAAGCCGGCGTTGAAGTCATTGGGATCGACCGGCTTCAGCGCGTCGCCCATCTGGTAGTAGCCCTCGGAGTCGAACGCTGCAGCCGACACGTCAGGCAGGCGCCAGTAGCCCGGCGTGACGTTCGGTCCCTTGGCGCGGACCTCCATCTTGCCGTTGTTCGGCACCAGCTTGGCCTCGTTGCCCGGCACGGGAAGGCCGACATGGCCGGAGCGGCTGGTGCGCGGATTGACCGACATGAAGAACGGCGCGGTTTCGGTGGAGCCGAGGCCGGTCAGCATCGGCACGCGATAGCCGGTTTCGGCCACAGAGAGTTCGTCGAGTTCGTTCCAGACGTGCGGCGCCAGCGCGGCGCCCGAGAAGAACATCGCGTGCAGCCGCTTGAAGAACGTCTTGCGCAGGCCCGGGTCCTCGCGGAAATAGGGCAGCAGCGACTCGTAGCCCTTGGGCACGTTGAAATAGACCGTCGGCGAGATCTCACGCAGGTTGCGCACGGTCTCCTCGATGCCGCCGGGCACCGGCTTGCCCGCATCGAGATACATCGATCCGCCGTTGAACAGCGTCAGCCCGATGTTGTGGTTGCCGCCGAAGGTGTGATTCCACGGCAGCCAGTCGATGATGACGGGCGGTTCGTCCTTCAGGAAGGCCAGCGTCTCGCGGATCATCACCTGGTTGGCGCAGATCATGCGCTGGGTGTTGATCACGGCCTTGGGGTTACCGGTCGAGCCCGAGGTCAGCAGGAACTTTGCGATCGTGTCCGGGCCGATCTTGTCATTGATAGCATCGAGGCCGGCAAACAGCGGCGAGGCGATCAGCTCCGACAGCAGGGTGATCTTGCGGCCAGGGACTTCGCCGAAGGATGCGACGATCTCGGTGCCTTCCGGCACGTTGGCGATCAGCGCGTCGGCGAACTTGTCGGCGTCGTCGACGAAGACGAGGCCGGGCGTCAGCAGCTTCATCAAGTAGGCGAGCTTGCCGTAGTCGCGCGACACCAGCGAATAGGCCGGCGACACCGGGCAGAACGGCACGCCGGCATAGAGCGAGCCGAACGCGACAAGCGCGTGGTCGATCGAATTGCCGGACAGGATCATCACCGGGCGATCCGGCGACAGGCCGCGCGCCAGCAGGCCGGAGGCGATGTGCCGGCTCGCCGCCAGCAGAGTGCCGTAGCTCAGTTCGCGCCAGCCCTCGGGGCCGACGCGCTCGGCCATGAACACGCGCTCCGGCGTTTCCTTGGCGAAGTGATGCAGCCGGTCGGTGATCCGCTGCGGGAAGTCGCCGAGCGGGCGCGTCGGCCGGAGATAGATGGTGCCGTCGTCGCGGCGGTCGACGTTGACGACGGGATCGTTGAACGAGATGGCGCGCAACGGATGCACACTGGCGCTGCGCGCCGTGCTGTCCGTTCCCCCCTGTGTGCTTGTTCTTGTTTGCGCGGTCATGTCACGTCGGCTTCACTTTGGCTGTCTTGTGATCGAGGAAGGCGCGGATGCGGCCCTTGGCCTCCTTGTCGCTCTGCGCGACGGTGGCCATGAGCGATTCCATCAGCAGGCCGGTCTGCGGATTGGCTTCCGCGATCATCGGCAGCGCCTGCAGCACCGCGAAGTTGGTCAGCGGCGCGTTGTTCGCGATCTTGGCCGCCAGCTCCAGCGCCTTGGTCATCGCCGCGCCGGCCTCGACCAGATATTGCGCAAAGCCATAGGACGAGCCTTCGGTGGCGGAGTAGACGCGGCCGGTCAGCATCATGTCCATCATGCGGGCGACGCCGATCAGCCGCGGTAGCCGGACCGAGCCGCCGCCGCCGACGAAGATGCCGCGCTGGCCCTCGGGCAGGGCGAAATAGGCTGAGGGTTCGGCGACGCGGATATGCGCCGCGCAGGCGAGCTCGAGGCCGCCGCCGATCACCGCGCCCTTCAGCGCGGCGATGACCGGCACGCGGCAATATTGGATGCGGTCGAACACGCGGTGCCACATCTGCGAATGCACCAGGCCTTCGGTGGCGTCACGCTCACGCAACTCCGACAGATCGAGGCCGGAGGAGAAATTGTCGCCGAGGCCGTGGATCACGACGCAACGGATATCGTCGGGCAGGCTGGTGAAGCACTCGCCGATCGCGAGGATGATGCCGTCATTCAGCGCGTTGCG
>NZ_CAFJ01000408.1 GCF_000239795.1 Bradyrhizobium sp. STM 3809
GTCCCCGCTCACCGCGGTGGCTTTGATCTTGGACATGTTGTCTCCTGATGAATTAGGAATTGTGAATCGCGTGAAGCTTTGCGGCCAGCTCTCGGATTGACTGGCCGCCAGGCTGCTGAGGCGGACTTTTGATCGCGCTTCGATTGACGAGGCCCGCCACCGCATGGGCGTAAACGCAGGAATCGAGCGCCTCGTTGTCCCTGACAGACTTCACGAAACGCGATCTTGCGAAACCGTGAACGTAGGTCGTCTCAATAGACTCGCTCGCGAGACCCGCGTAGAACGCGTCGGGCAGATGATCCGGCACGTGCAAGTAGTCCGCTCCGTATTCGAGCTTTTGCAGTCGCCGATAGATGGCCGCCTTGACGCTATCCACGCCAACCAGATAAATCCCGAGTCGCTTCTTGAGCCTGCCGCCCCGATCAATGAATGGGCGCCCCCATCCGGCAACGCCCTTGACCGCGACAACCTGCCGGGATTTTCGAGCCTGCGACAAAACGAAGTCAATCACGGCGTCCGGTCTGTGGCCGCAATCGACGCCCGTGATCAACACGGGCAGTTGCCTACCATCTGCAAGCGGAAACGTTTGGCTCAAGGCCGCGTCGAGCTTTTCCCATGTCGAGCTTGCGAACGTGTCGCCGTGAAGAACGTCATGGTTAAGGATCGTGGTGACACCGTTCGGTTGATGGGCGACGAATTGCACCTCGATACGACCATCTTGCACGTCCGCGCCCGCGGACACGAACTCGATATCCTTCGAAAACGGCGGCTTGATCGGCGCCGCGCGTTGACGCAATTCGAGCGAACTCATCGAAAAGTCGATAGCGGAATCGAAGGGTTCACCGAGCTTCAGGTTATAGTAGACTTGGCGCGCTTCGGCCGTCGTCGCCGCATCCCACGCTCGCGCAAGACTTTCCAGCGAGGAA
>NZ_CAFJ01000407.1 GCF_000239795.1 Bradyrhizobium sp. STM 3809
TGGCGGTCTTGCCGTAGATGTGCGCGACCTGCTGGATGCAGTACTTGTAGATCTGCATCTGGTCGGCCATCAGGGTCAGCGTGTCGAACTTCATGCCGAGCTCGTGCTGGGCGGAGGCGACCTCGTGATGGTGCTTCTCGACCTTGACGCCCATGCGGGCCATCGCGCCGAGCATCTCCGAGCGCATGTCCTGCACCGAGTCCTGCGGCGGCACCGGGAAGTAGCCGGCCTTGGTGCGGATGCGGTGGCCGAGATTGCCGCCCTCATACTCGGTGTCGGAGTTGGTCGGCAGCTCCGAGGAGTCGAGGCGGAAGCCGGTGTTGTACGGCGAGGAGCTGTAGCGGACGTCGTCGAACACGAAGAACTCGGCCTCCGGGCCGACGAACACGGCGTCGCCCACGCCCATCGACTTCACCATCGCCTCGGCCTTCTTGGCGATGCCGCGGGGGTCGCGGTTGTACGGCTCGCCGGTGGTCGGCTCGAGCACGTCGCAGGTGATGATCATGGTGGTTTCGGCGAAGAACGGATCGATCGTCGCGGTGACCGGGTCGGGCATCAGGCACATGTCGGATTCGTTGATCGCCTTCCAGCCGGCGATCGAGGAGCCGTCGAACATGGTGCCTTCGGCGAAAATGTCTTCGTCGATCATGCTGACGTCGAAGGTGACGTGCTGCCACTTGCCCCGCGGATCGGTGAAGCGGAGGTCGACGTATTTGACGTCGTTGTCTTTGATTGCTTTCAAGACGTCCTTGGCGGTCTTCATGAATACCCCTCTTGGCTGAAACGTCACGGCCCGGCGCGGGACGGCGTCCGCGGGTGATGCTCCATAGCCTCGCCCGGGGGCCAAGACAACATCGGAAACGCCAAAACGGCAGCGTCGAGGTGCCCGCCAGAGGACACCTGGGCTGCCATTGCGGCTGCTGTCGCAGCAGATTTTCTCCATCCGGGGCTTGGGACGAAGCGACCGTTCCAAGCCGCGGGACGGGCGGG
>NZ_CAFJ01000406.1 GCF_000239795.1 Bradyrhizobium sp. STM 3809
AGGGCAAGGCGAACCCGACCGCGATGATTCTCTCGGCCGCGATGATGCTCGACTGGCTGGCCGACACCCATGGCATCGAAGGTGCGGCCGAGGCCGCGCGGCGCATCGAGCTGGCGGTGGACAAGGTGTATGCAGGCGGCCTCAAGCCGTTCGAATTCGGCGGCAGCGCCGGCACCGTTGATGTGACTCGCGCGGTGCTGGAGGCGCTCTAGCGCCCCTTGAAGGCCGGCTTGCGCTTCTCCATGAAGGCGCGGCGCCCTTCGCGGAAATCCTCCGAGTCCATGCAGGCGTCGCCGATGCGCTTGATCGCGGCCATGTCGCGGCGGCTCTCGTCCTTCAGCACTTCGGCGATGGTGATCTTGGCGGCCTGTACCGCCAGCGGCGCGTTGCCGGCGATCGTGCGGGCGATGTCGCGCGTGGCCGGCAGCAGCTCGTCCGTGGCCATCATCCGGTCGATCAGGCCGATCCGCAGCGCTTCCGCGGCGTCGATGCGCTGGCCGGTATAGAGCAGCAGCCGCGCCTGCGAGGGGCCGACCAGCGACACCAGGTTGCGCAGCCCGTCATAGCCATAGGCGATGCCGAGCCTGGCGGCGGGAATGCCGAACTGGCTGTCGGCCGACGCGACGCGCATGTCAGTCAGCATCGCGATCTGCAGCCCGCCGCCGAGGCAGAAGCCGCGGATGCAGGCGATCGTGGGCTTGGGAAAGTCGGCGAGCAGCGCCCGCTGGGCCGCGCTCCGCTGCGCGTAGGCCTCGGAGGCCTCGGCGTTGTGGCGGCTCTGCTCGAACTGGCTGATGTCTGCGCCGGACACGAACGCCTTGTCGCCGGCGCCGGTCAGCACCGCGACCCGGACGGCGTCATCGTCGCGCAGCGCGGTCAGGGCTTGGCCGAGGCCCTCCCACATCTGCAGCGACATCGCGTTGCGCTTCTCGGGATTGTTGAAGGTCACGATCCCGACCCCGTCGTCGACGGTCATGAGGATCTTGCCCTCGGCGAAGGCGGCGGCAGGTTCGGACGGGGCTGGCATGGATATCCGGGGGAGGCGGCAGGACTGCGCCATCGTTGACCGTCGCCGGTGCGGCGTCAACGCAAGATGCGGGCTTGGGGCTGCGCACCGAGAAAGCCCGGCATGCCGCCACTTCCTATGACGGCAGAAGGCAGAAGAGAGTGTGACGGGACCTCAGGCCGCGCAGCCAACGCTGGGCGGACCAGAAAGACCGGACGACCGATTGCGTCGATCGGCACGCGAGCCAGAGCTGTGAATTCGCCCGAGCCGGCAGAGCGCCAGGCGCCCCCAAGTTGCGCCCTCGAGCGATGATGGCCCATTCCCATCACGTGGAGGCCTGTCAGATGGCCTCGCGCCTATTCCTCGTTCGCGGCGATCGACTCCATCAAGGACACCAGCTGACGTTGCACCGTCTGATCCTTGATCTTGCTGTAGGCGCGCAGCAACCGCAGGCTGAAAGCCGAGTCCAGGAACAGCAGGCTCTCGACCTCGCGGGCCTTGTTGTCGCCGTCGTAGAAGAACGTCACGGGCACGTCGAGTGCGGTGGCGATCTGCTGCAGACGCGCAGCGCCGACCCGGTTGACGCCCTTCTCGTACTTCTGGACCTGCTGGAAGCTCACGCCGAGCTTCTCGCCGAGCTCCGCCTGCGAGATCTTCTGCTCCACACGCCGAAGGCGAATGCGCTTGCCAAGCTCGATGTCGGGCTTGCCGGCGCTGCGCTGCTTCATTTTCTTAGCGGCTGACTTGTTCATACTGATTTTACCGTCCTTCCATCGGAAATCCCCCGAATAAATGGGTCAGGGGTTCGCCCATATATACTGTTTTAAGTTGCTGTGGATGAATGAATTCGTCTTTAAACCACGGGTATTTGGCAGGGTTAAAAGCCTCTACCAGCCAGTCGATCATGTGACGCACCCTAGGGATGCGACCGGTGGTGGCATGGTATGACAGCCAGATATCGTACGACCACTTGAGATCTACCTCGAGGGGTATGATCTTCCCGCCCAGCGCACTCGCATAGGTTGGGAATACTCCGATACCGGCGCCATGCGCGACAGCCCAATAATTGGCGCTGGAGACGTTGGTGGTCATCGCGATGAGGTCCCGCTGCTCAAAGCCGGGGAAGATTGTCGCGAAAGCTGTGTTGGCCGCCGCTTCATCCGCTACTTGCAGAACCAAGCGATGTTTGACCAGCTCGTCAATCGTCTTCGGGATTCCGTAGGTTTCGAGATATTTCTCGCTGGCAAAGCACATCAGGTGCATGCGGCCGAGCCGGACCAGCTTGACGTCGAGCGCCGCCGGCCGCGACAGGTGGATGGCGACGTCGGCCTCGTGTCGTGACACGTCGGCCGAGCGCATCGCGCAGTACAGGTCGACCATCACGTTCGGGAATTTCTGCTGAAACTCGACCAGCCGAGGCGCGAGCCAGAAAGTGCCGAGACCCTCGGTGACGGCGACGCGCACTTCGCCGGATGCGGCGCTGGCGAGGCCGTCGCCGGCGCGCAGCAGCTCGAATGAGGCGGCTTCCATGCGCTCGACCGCCGAGACCACCAGCGCGCCCTCGTCGGTGAGGCGGGCGCCATGCACGTCGCGCGTGAACAGGGTGGCGCCGATCTGCCGCTCGAAATCATCGATCCGCCGTCGGACCGCATTGATCGACAGCGTGAGCCGCTCGGCGGCGGAGCGGAAGCTGCCGGCCCTGACGACTTCGAGGAAGATCCGCGCGGCATCCCAATCGGTGAGATTGGACAGCGTCGATTTGCTGGTGGCGGCCTTGGCGGCAGCAGCCCGGTTCGGGGTGGGGCGCGTGGACGCCTTGCCGGGCGAGACGCCAGCAGCAGCGACGCCGTCTTCGCCAGCGTCGCGGATCGCCGCGCCGGAATGCGCGTCGTCTTGGGCGGCCGGAGCCAGAGTCGCATCGGAGGCTGGCACCTCCTGGCGTTCCTTCTGAGGAACGCCCCGTTCCGCCGCAACGCGCATACAAGCTTTCTCCGCCTGCTAGAGTGCTACCGATAAACTACGGAAACTACGGGACATGGCGTGGTTGGCGCCATGGGTCGGGTTCGATGGATTGACACGTTGACGATCGAGATGAGTCTTTCGGCTTCTGTCCTCTGCAGCATGGATTTACCGCCCGCGCTCATGCAGGGGTACACACAGTGTATGCCAGAGACACGCTTAGCGCGAATCGAGTCGAACATCGACGGTTTTTGTCGCCGCCGACACCAAATGGTATTCGAAGATGCCCAGTTGTCATGCTATCAAAGGAATGTGGCGCTGACTCATCGAATCCTAGACTTCGATCAAACATCGTCGCGCGATTACGTGCGAGATGTTCGCGAGCCGACCACAGCTCTGGACGCGGGGGGCGCTCCAGAGCTGGCTGGGACGGACGCAGGGGAGCAACGGATGACGTATTGGAAAGCCATTCGTGGGCCGGGCTTTGCTCGGCCCCATCACGTCGCACGCTAGAACGGAACGACGCCCGTGGCCAATTCGGACGAACAGATGTTTGCAGTGCTCGCATCGCTTGAGCAGTGCCGCGCGGCCTTGGTCGCGACGGGCAATCGCGAATCGGCGCATTTGATCTCGGTCGCCATTCTCGACCTGCGCATGAAGCTGAACCGTCTGAGCGAAGACGATCTGAAGTCGCTCTGTGACGAGATGGTCCAGGCCGACAATCCCGACAAGCTGCGCGATCCGAAGCTGCAGCCGGGTCAGCGTCGTCAGCCGCTCCTGCGCGTTGTGAAATAGCACAGTTCACTATGTGCACAAAGGTGCATTTAGCGCAATCGTGATATGCCGTGACGGCAGCGTGAGTCGGGATCGGCACCGACGGCCAGCAGGGCTGCACCTGCGTTGGCCCCCGCAAATCAGGCGGCTCCCGTGTATCGAAGGACCTATTCGGCGGTCCGGCCGCGCCCCGGCCGTCGTCACGTCGCAAGCCCGTGACCCGCCGTAACTTCGGCACCTCTGTTGCGTAATCCCCGCATCGGCGGCATGAAGCAGCATGCCCGGGCCTTCAAACACCGTCCGGGCGATGTAGCGCGGGACTCGCATGATTCAGAACGTATCGATTCCGGCGGCGTTCATCGCCGGCCTGGTGAGCTTCCTGTCGCCGTGCGTCCTGCCGTTGGTTCCGCCCTATCTCGTCTATCTGACCGGCGCCACGATCGAGCATATCGAGAGCGAGGAGGCGCCGGCGGCGTCGCGGCGGGCGGTGATGATCTCGGCGGCGCTGTTCGTGCTCGGCTTCTCCACCGTGTTCGTGATGCTCGGCGCCAGCGCCTCCCTGATCGGCGGCCTGATCCGCGCCTGGTCCGAGCAGCTGTCGATCCTCGCCGGCATCGTGATCATCGTGATGGGCCTGCACTTCCTCGGGCTCACGCGGATCGCGTTCCTGATGCGCGAGGGGCGGCTGCCGATTCCGAAGCCGGTCGGCCTGTGGGGCGCCTATGTCATGGGGCTGGCTTTCGCCTTCGGCTGGACGCCATGCATCGGCCCGATCCTGGCGGCGATTCTCTCGATTGCAGCCGCGGAGTCCACGGTGGCGAAGGGCGCCGGCCTCCTGGCCGTCTACTCCGCCGGCCTCGGCATTCCGTTCCTGGTCGCGGCCTTCATGATCGAGCAGTTCTCCGCGCTGTTCATGCGGATGCGCGGCCACCTCGTGAACGTCGAGCGCGCGATGGGTGTGCTGATGATCGTGACCGGCATCGGCTTCCTCACCGGCGCCGTCTCCACCTTCAGCATCTGGCTGCTCGAGACCTTCCCGGCGCTGCAGCGCTTCGGCTGAGCGGCCGCCGGGCTCGCGATCAATCCTCGAGCTTGCAGCTGATGGTGTAGACCACGCCCGGCGGCAGGAAGTCGACGGTGGCCTCGCCGCCGAGCTGGTCGCGCGCTGACCGTTCGATCAGGCGTGAGCCGAAGCCGCGCTGGATCGGCGCCGACACGACAGGCCCGCCGGTTTCCTGCCAGACCAGCCGCAGCCGCGCCGGCAGCTTCTTCGCCGCATCCGGCGGAGTGTGCTCCCAGGACAGATTCACGGTGCCGGTGTCGTTGGACAGCGCGCCATATTTGGCGGCATTGGTCGCGATCTCGTGCACGATCATCGACAGCACGACGGCGAGCCGCGGCGACAGCGCGACCTTCGGGCCGGAGATGCGGATGCGCTCGGGATTGTTCAACTGGTAGGGCTTGAGCACGCGGCCGATCACGTCCTCCAGCTCCGAGCCCTGCCATTTCTCCTTGCTGAGCAGGTTGTGCGCCTCGGCGAGCGCGCCGAGCCGGCCCTCGAACTTCTCGCGCTCGAACCGGCTGGCGCTGCGGAAGGTCTGCACCGCGATCGCCTGCAGGATCGCCAGCGTGTTCTTGACGCGGTGGTTGAGTTCCTCGATCAGCAGGTCGTGCAGCATCTCGGCGCGCGCGATCGTGGTGGCCATCCGCACCGCGAAGGCGAGGCCAATCGCCAGCATGATGCCGCCGATCAGGCTGGTGATGGCGAGGTTGCGCCACAGCGGCGCAACCAGCGAGGTCTCGCTGATGCCGGCGCCGATGATCCAGCCGGTCAGGTTCGAATGCGTGAAGCTCGACAGCAGCGGCTGACCTTCGAGCGACATGCTCGACAATGTCGCTTCGTGCTCGCTCAGCATCCGATCGTAGACCGAGGGCGAGGCCTGCTTGCCGAAGGTCTCGGCGAGATTGGGCACGCGCGCGAACACGGTGGCCTTGCGATCGAGCAGCGACAGCGTCCAGTCGGCATTCGGCCGCTGCTTTTCCAGGATGGTCTGGAACATCTCGATCGGCGGGCTGAACGAGATGTCGTAGATGACCTGGCCGTCGCGAAACACCGGCACCTCGACGGTGATGATCAGGCCCTTCTTCACGATGCCGTAGAACAGGTCCGAATATTGCGCCTGCCGCGTCTCGAACACGCGCTGGGTGATCTCGCGGTTGCTGCGCAGGGGCAGGTGGGCCGTGTCGGTGGTCGCCGACGAGAACAGCTGGTGCCCCTCGCGGTCGGCGACGAGGATGGTGCCGTTCTTGCCGTATTGCTCGAGAAAGCCCATCGCGATCGGGCGGAAGCGGTCGAAATCGCCGGTGGTCAGCGCGTCGGTGAGCGCGAGCACCTGGACGCCGCCGGTCATGCGCTGCATCTCCGCATCGAGCGTCAGGCGGATGCTGCGGACCGTTTCGAGCACGCGCTGTCGCGCGTCGCTGCGGTCCTGCATGTAGTTGTGAAACACGATGCCGCCGGCGAACAAAATGAGCGGCAGCGTGGTCCCTGCGACCAACAGAGCAAGCCGGACCGGC
>NZ_CAFJ01000405.1 GCF_000239795.1 Bradyrhizobium sp. STM 3809
CCTCTCCATGCTCAGATCTGTTTCCGCTTTGCTCGCAGGCGTCGCGACGTTGTCTCTCGCGGCGATGGCATCGGCCAAAGAAGGCCCGGTGCCCTACGGCGTCCGCCATCTCGATCATGTGTTCCTGATCATGATGGAAAACCACGGCTATGCGGAGATCATCGACAATCCGAACATGCCTTTCACCAACAAACTGGCTGCGAAAGCGGGCCTTGCGACCCACTATTTCGCGGTCGGCCATCCCAGCCTGACCAACTACCTCGAAATCGTGGGTGGATCGAATTTCGGCGTCCTCAACGATCACGCGCCGGACTGGCACAACGCGAACTGCGACACCAACCTCAGCACGGGCCAGCCGGCGTTGGACCAGAGCTCGTATCCGAACATCTGCCCGTTGCGCGGAAATGGCAAGGATGCCGCGACGCCGGCCATCGACACCAGCAATCTCGAAGGCAACCAGCCGGGACCCGTGATCAACATCGACGGTTCGGCGTCCTATCCGGCGCAACCGACCGTCGCCAAGACGATCGCGCACCAGATCGTCGAGAAGGGCGGAACCTGGAAGACGTATCAGGAAGACCTGCCGCCGACGGGCGCCGACAATGTCAACAGCGCCGATGGGATCTACTCGAACCTGAACCCGCCGACGAAGTCCGGAATCACCGATGGCGTTGTTGGCCTTTATGCCGTGAAGCACAATCCCTTTGCCTACTTCCTGGACGTCCAGAACGGAAAACCGGGCCTGAGCCTGCAGAATGCGGTCGGCTTCGACGGCCAAGCCGGGCTGTTCGAAGATCTGCGCAAAGGCCATACGCCGACGCTCTCCTTCATCGTGCCGAACCAGTGCAACGATCAACATGGCCGCAGCGGTGCCGGTCCGCAGTGCGACTATGACCCGAATGACGTGGGGACCCAGACAGGTCTCAATCCTGCATTGATGTACCAGGGCGACGTCACGCTCGAGAGGATCGTCGGCGCGATCAAGGCATCCCCGTCCTGGTCGGACGGCCGGAATGCGATCGTGATCGTTTGGGACGAGAGCGACTACGCCAATGCCCCGATCACCAACCAGGTCACGCTCATCGTCGACACGAACGAGTCCGACCGCGACCACGATCACGATGCCGACGATCGTCGCGGCCACACCAGCAGCCACTTCTACACCCACTACTCCCTGCTGAAGTCGCTCGAGAGTGCCCTCGGCCTGCCCTGCCTCAATCACGCTTGCGACGCGACAACCGAGACGATGAACGATCTGTTTGACGGCCGGAAATAGTCCCCGCTTTCGCAAAGACCAGAACTCCGGCCTTGACGTCCGCGTCAAGCCGGGCTTCTGAAGGAAAAAGAAAGACCGCCTCCAAGGCGGTCTTTTGCTGTCTGACCGCGACAGATTCGAGCGAACAGAGTCGGACTGCACCCAGTTTTCGGACGCGTCTCCGCATCGAGGGCAGTCAAGTCGTACGGCGGGTCAGCCGCAAGGCGTAACCCGCCGTCTCTCGACACCGACGGATGACGCTGCGCTCATCCGCCCTACGCTCTGCGTGAGAAAGGGCTTCACTCCCTCCACGCGTCGTTCCGGGGCGCCCGCAGGGCGAGCCC
>NZ_CAFJ01000404.1 GCF_000239795.1 Bradyrhizobium sp. STM 3809
CCGGTCGGTGGCGGCACCGGTCCGCAGATCAAGTTCGGAGGCAGCATTCTCTCGCCGGGACAGCTCGGCGGCTGGACGCCGATCGGCGCCGACGCCGTGGGCGGCGGCTATCAGATCGCCTGGAAGATGGCCGGTGCCGATCTCTACACAGTCTGGAACACCGACAGCAGCGGCAACTACACCGGCAATGCGATCGGTGCCGTCAACGGCGCCAGCAGCGCGCTGGAAGCGCTGGAGACGAACCTTCACCAGGATCTGAACGGCGACGGCACCATCGGCATTCCATCAGCCGTGATCGAAACGCTGGGGGCGACGAGCCTGGTGCAATCCGGCTCGACCTACTTCATGAATCCGGTCGGCGGAGGCACCGGCCCGCAGATCAAGTTCGGCGGCAGCACCGTCACCGTCGGTCAGCTCGGCGGCTGGAATCCGATCGGAGCTGAAGCCTCGGGCGGCGGCTACCTCGTGGCCTGGAAAATGGCGGGTGCCGACCTCTATACGGTGTGGAACACCGACGGCAGCGGCAACTATACGGGCAACGCGATCGGCGCCGTCCCGGGCGGCTCGGCGGCACTGGAGACGCTGGAGACCAGCTTCAACCAGGACCTCAACAACGACGGCACCATCGGCGTACCCACGCACGTCGCTTCCACCACACAGCCCGTCGTGTCGCAGGACAATTTTCATTTCAGCGATGACGGTCAGGGCGGCACGCAGATATCGGCCAACACGGCGCCGGCCAGCAGCATCGCTGCGCCGACCGCGATGTTGGCAGGGCATGACGGCTTCGTCTTCGCCGAGCATGTTGGTCAGGTCAGCATCGCCGACCTCACCCCCGGCATCGACACGCTCCTCATCAGTCACAACCCGTTCGCGAACCAGGCGACGCTGCTGGCAGCGATCCATCACGACTTTGCCGGCAGCACGGTCATCACCGATGCGGCAATGGACACGATCACGGTCCAGCACGTCACCGCCCTCGACCTGGTGTCGCATCTGTCGAGCTTCCATCTCATCTGATGCACCGGCCGGTCCGACGACCGGCCGGGCGGATCTGCTGCAATCCCCCGCTTGAAGCTGCCGCACGCGCTGACCGGCCAACGGTCCGGTCGTTGGCAGCCCA
>NZ_CAFJ01000403.1 GCF_000239795.1 Bradyrhizobium sp. STM 3809
CCCCCCTACCCCAGCTTCCACCCCGCCTCCTGCGCGAAGCGCTGGAAGAACTCCGGCTCGTAGGCCTGCTCCGGCGACTGGCGCACGCGCATGTCCAGGAGCTTGGCGTCTTCGCCGACGAGGATGCGCCATTGCTCGGCCTTGACGCCGTCGAGGATGATCTTCGCGGCCTGCGCCGCCGTCGTCGGTGCGTCCTCGAGGAAGCTGCGGGCGCGCTCGCGGGCGGCGTTCTGGATGTCGGCGTCGCTCATCGCGGAGACGTCGATGCCCATGCCCTTCATGCGCTGGCGGGCCTGGGCGATCTCGGTGTCGCTGAGCGCGTCGGACTCGGTGCCGCTCTGCAGCTTGCGCGAGTTCGACACGATCGAGGTGCCGATATGGCCGGGCATCACCACGGAGCATTTGATGTGCGGGGCGTTGAGGCGGAGGTCGTTGATCAGCGCTTCGGTGAAGCCCTTCACCGCGAACTTCGCAGCGCTGTAGGCGGTGTGCGAGACGCCCATGCCGACCGAGGCCCAGAAGCCGTTGACGCTCGAAGTATTGACGATGTGCGCCTCGTCGGCCTTCAGCAGCATCGGCAGGAAGGTGCGGACGCCGAGATAGACGCCGCCCCAGCAGATGTTGAAGGTGCGCTCCCACTGCTCCCTGGAGTTGGTGAACAGGCTTCCGCCGCCGCCGATGCCGGCGTTGTTGAACAGGAGATGGATCCTGTCGGTGGCCTGCTGCTCGGCGAGCTCGTCGCGAAAGCGCTGCAGCTGCGCCTCGATCGAGACGTCGGCGACATGGGTGGTGACGCGCAGGCCCTGCGGCAGCTTTTCCGCCTCGCACAGCCGTTTGGTCTCGGCCATCGCCTCGGCGGAGACGTCGCACATCGCGACGTT
The DNA here is from genome assembly GCF_000239795.1 of Bradyrhizobium sp. STM 3809. Taxonomy (GTDB): domain Bacteria; phylum Pseudomonadota; class Alphaproteobacteria; order Rhizobiales; family Xanthobacteraceae; genus Bradyrhizobium. Next base: position 882 of record NZ_CAFJ01000403.1, read on the forward strand.
GCAGCCTTCGGCGACGAGCTGACGGGCGAGCTCGCGGCCCATGCCCGTGCCGCCCCCGGTGATCACAGCGGTCCTGCCGGCAAAATCCTTCATTGGGTCGTCCTTCCCTGCTGCGGGATGGCCAAGGCCGCTCCCTGCGACTTCCTCGTTCTCTTCGCGGAACGCGGGCGCAGCTTAGGGCGTTTGGCGGGCGAGACCAGAGCCGATGGCGGTGACCTGTGCTGCAATGCACGAGAAAACACATTCGCCTTGGGGTTGAACGGGGGTTGAACCCGTCGAGCCGGCATCCGACTTATTCCGTGGGGAGGCAGGCTCGAGGAGGTTCGCATGGCGTACCAACAGGGGCACTGGCGACACGACGACTGGCGCGACACGATGGTCGACCCGGCTGCATCCGGCGACGGCGCCTATGTCACCGGCTGGACGATCTCAGGGCTGGCCGTGATCGGCACCATCGTCGCCGTCTGGCTGCTCGGCATCTGACCGGCGCGACGCGCATCATCATGACGAGACAGGCCGCGCCAGGCGCGACCCTGCATCGTATGCGCTGTCGTTTCCTGCGTCATTTCGAGCGCAGCGAAGCAATCCAGGACCGTGGTCGGGCCCCTGGATTGCTTCGCTGCGCTCGC
>NZ_CAFJ01000402.1 GCF_000239795.1 Bradyrhizobium sp. STM 3809
CGGAAACGGCCGGGATGGGGTACACGAAACCTTCAGCACGGAACGGTGATTCCCATCCTGGACCTGACCGTTTATCGTGCCCCGTATAGTCATTCTGCCCTCCCGTGACAATCTCGGTCGACTGCCACGGCGCCTCCCTGCTCCCCGGACGTTTTCCATTCAAAACAGTGCGTTGAAGCGGCCATGAAAATCAATGCCACGCTGCCCGACAGAGGGCGCGACCTGCGGCTCGACCTGTTTCGCGGAATCGCCAATTGGGCGATCTATCTCGATCACATCCCCGACAATGTGGTGAACTGGATCACCACGCGAAATTACGGCTTCAGCGACGCGGCCGACCTGTTCGTGTTCATCTCCGGCTATACGGCGTCGTTCGTCTATGCGCGCATGATGATCGACCGCGGCTTCGTCGTCGGCGCCACCCGGCTGACCAAGCGGGTGTGGCAGCTCTACGTCGCCCATATCGTGCTGTTCGTCATTTACATCGTGGCCATCAGCTATCTCGCGACGCGGTTCGGCGTCTCCGAGATCATCGACGAGTTCAATGTGGCGGGCCTGGTCGATCACGCCAGCGACACCTTGGCGCAGGGCCTGATCCTGAAGTTCAAGCCGGTCAATCTCGACGTGCTGCCGCTCTACATCGTGCTGATGGGGTTCTTCCCGCCGGTGCTGTGGATGATGCTGCGCCAGCCGGACCTCACCATGATCGCCTCGATCGTGCTGTGGCTGGTGGCGCGCCAGATGGGCTGGAATTTCGCCGCCTATCCGGCCGGCACCTGGTACTTCAATCCGTATTGCTGGCAGGTGCTGTTCGTGTTCGGCTCGTGGTGCGCACTCGGCGGCGCCCGCCGCTCGATGGGCATCATCATGGCGCCGGCGACACTCTATTTCTGTCTCGCCTATCTGCTGTTCGCGCTGGTGATGACCATGGCGGGGCGCTTCCCCGACTTCGGCGCGATGTTTCCGCACTGGCTGTATTCGGCATTCAACCCGAACGACAAGACCAACCTCGCCCCCTATCGCTTCCTGCATTTCGTGGTGATCGTGATCCTCGTCATCCGCTTCGTGCCCAAGGAATGGCCCGGCCTGGAGTGGAAGGCGTTCGATCCGCTCGTCGTGTGCGGCCAGCAGTCGCTCGCCGTGTTCTGCGTCGGCGTGTTCCTGTCCTTTATCGGCCACTTCACCCTGATGCTCAGCTCGGGCTCGCTGCTGGCGCAGATCCTGGTCAGCGCCGCCGGTATCGCCATCATGACGACGGTGGCCTATTACATCTCGTGGTCGAAGCGACAGGACAAGCCGCTGCCGAAACCGGCGGCGCCCAAGCCGGCCGAGAAGACCGGCGAGCTCAAGACAGCCGCGCCCAAATGAGGCTGAAGGCCGCCCGCATGAGGCGGCCTTCCCCGTTGACCTGTATCAAGCCGGCGCTGGCCGGCGCTGGCTAAGGTCGTCAGCACAATGCTGCCGTGCCCCGGGGGACGCTTGTGCGCTCGCCCCTCAGACGCAGCGATTGCTGACAAGGACCAGATCATGCCGACCCATTTCCATGCCGTCGTGTGGCTCGATCACAGCCAGGCCAAGCTGTTTCACATCGGCCTCACCGGCGCCGACGAGCTGACGCTGCATCCGCATCTGCAGACCCAGCATCTGCATCACAAGGCCGACACCACCGGCAGCGGCCATGCGGCACCGGACAAGCACTTCCTCGAGGAGATCGCGAGCGCGCTCAACGATGCCGGCGAGATCCTGATCATCGGTCCCGCGAGCGCCAAGACCGAGCTCGCCAAATACCTGCACGACAAGCATCCCGCAGTCGGCAAGCGCGTCGTGGCGGTCGAGGCGGCCGATCATCCGACCGATCGCCAGATCGTCGCCTACGCCAAGCAGCACTTCAAGATGGCCCCGCCGCGCGTGATGACCGGCACCGCCGGCTGACGTCGCAACGGCACGACAACCGCCGCAGGGTCAATAGAGCTCGCGCGGGACGGCTTCAACGACAAGAATCCCAACCCGGCCGCGCCTCACGCGGCCGGGTTTGTTTTGGCCGGATGCCACGGGCACACGCGGACGACGTCATGCAGCCATACCGGCGCGCTCGCTGACGTTGCTTACGCCGACGCGATGAGCCCAAGCCGTTGATTTGATTTAGCGCAAAGACGCGAGGTCGCGTTTTCGATGATGTGAGGGCTGGCGGATGTTCCTTCCCCGGATTCACCCGCACCACTTCGGATGCTCCCGGGTCTTGCCGCTGCGGGAGCATCCGAACTTTTTTAGGCACGCCTCCCCATGGTAGCCGTTCATCAACGGGCACTGCACGCCCGCCAGCGCAATGTTGCCCGTCGTGGCGCAGAGGCACGGCGTCTTGATCGTGAAGGCCGCGTTCGGCCCGCTCGCACCGGGCTGTCCCACCGAGGAGATGCTGATCCCGCGGCGGTCTGGCGGGCGATGCAGCTCCTGAGCTCAGATCATGAAAAAACGAACGGCGCCGCCATGCCACGCCGCCAGTTTGCCGTCCGCAGATTGTCAGCTTGCAGCAGGCTCAGTCGCCGAGCCGCTCCATGATCAAAGGCGCGAGCTGCTGGCGCGCCAGCCACACCGACGCGAAGGGGCGCAGATGCACCGTATCCGCCGTAACGAGACCCTGTTTCGGGTCGTCGCCGAGATAGGTCAGACAGCCGTCGGCATTGCAGAACGCCTTCATCTCGTCGACGAATTCGAACGGCTCGTCTGCCTGCAGCTGCTCCTGGAACCTCTTCGTGAAAACCATCAACTCATCGTCGAGGTGACCGCGGATCCGGCGCGGCACGTCGGGCCAGTAGTTGTTCAGCACCACCTTGTATAAGAACGGCCGCCAGTGCGGCCGCTGCCCCAGCACCAGCACGTGCTTGACGCCGTAGCCCTTCACCTCTCGCGCAAACCGCCTGATATAGCCGATGTCGAAAGAGTTGTTGGAGGACAGCAGCAGCAACGTGGGTGGATCCGCCTTAATGCGCTGCAGAGCGAAATAGTTCGCCATGTGGCAGTGGTGAGTGGCGATGATGCGTTCGATCGGCTCGCTGACCTGGCACCCCGAGCTCCAGATCAGCAGGAGCGACAATTCCGGCGGCAGGACCTCGCGGAGTCCGTGATAGAGATCCGACGCGTTCGAATCGCCGAGGATCATCACGCTTTGGTCGGAATGGCGCGTATAGCAGCTCGGATCGATGGCGCTGCGCGGTGCAAGCGTTGGAATCTTGGCATCCCAAATATAGAAATTGCATCGGTTCTGAGAGATGAAGTCCGTGTATTCGGCCCCCAACCGTGGCGAGGCAGGGCTGAAGTAGTCCACATACGCAGCCCTGTCCGCATCCAGCCGCGCCGGAAAGCCTTGTTCGTGCACGATCACGGCGCCGGCGGCACCGATCGCGGCCACCGCAGCGGCGAGGCCGGGAACGAGGATTCGGGGCGTCCGCTTGCCGAAGCGAATCGGCCTTTCGACGAAGCGATAGGTGAGCCAGGCGAGCGCAACCGAGATCGCGATCACGGCTGCGAGAACCTGCGGCGGCGGCAGGTCGTAGCGGAACCGCGCAAAGGTGAGCAGCGGCCAGTGCCAGAGGTACAGGGGATAGCTGATCAGCCCCAGCCACTCCATGACCGGATTGCACAGCACCAGGCGGTTAAGCCAGCCCTCCGGACCTGCCAGAATGAGTAGGCAGGCCCCGACGACGGGCATCATCGCCCACCAGCCGGGAAACTCATGGCGCCGCGTGATGACGAAGATCGAGGCCAGGACAAGCGCCATGCCGGCCGTGGACAGGATGTGCCGATAGCCCCGATCGGCATCGTATCCGGGTTGGAACACCACGGCCGACAACGCCCAGGCAAGCAGGCGCTCAAGCTGCAGAACGATGGTCGGAGCGGCGGAAGCTAGCTGCGCGAGACCCGCGCCAGCGGCGAGCTCCCACAGACGAGCCAGCGGCGAATAGAACGCCGCGGCGGGGTTGGTCACGGTCATCGTCACGCCGTGCGCGAGCGAGGCGGCCAGCACGATCGAGATCAGGAAGAAGCGATTGAGGCGCAGCCGCCAGGCCAGCAGCATCAGCGCCGGCCAAACCAGGTAGAACTGCTCCTCGACGCCCAACGACCAGAGATGTAGCAGCGCCTTGGTGTCGGAGGCGACGTCGAAGTAGTTGGCCTCGCGCCAGAAGGCGAGATTGGCGACGAAGCCGGCGCCGGCAGCGGCGTGCTCGCCCAGCCGGGCGAAATCGTCAGGCAGCAGCAGCACGGCGCCGGTGACTAGGCAGAACGCCAGCACCACGATCAGCGCGGGGAAGATCCGGCGCACGCGGCGCTCGTAGAAGTTCAACAGACTGAACCGCTCGCCCCTAAGATCGGTCAGGATGATGGACGTGATCAGGTACCCCGAGATCACGAAGAAGATGTCCACCCCCACGAAGCCACTAGGGATCAGGCGGGGAAACGCGTGGAACAGGACCACGGCTAGCACGGCGACCGCCCGCAGCCCATCGATGTCGGACCGGTAGCCCGCCGCATGCGCGACCTTTGCCGCACCGGCCATGCCGTGCCCGTTCGTTCCATGCATGATGATCGCCCCACCCCTCCGCCATGAGTTGGCGGCAGCGGCATATGTTACCGGCACAACCCGGGAACGAGCAAGCGCAGTCTCGCGACTTCAGAACGAAAAAGCCGCCTTACCGGCCGTGCAACGGTCGGTGCACCTTCGACGGTGTCACCAGATATCCGTGCCCACAGCTCTTTGGCGCACTACAGGTAGCCTGGCCGAACCCATTACTGCAGCTCGTTCCAGATCAGCGTGCCGGTGACCGCATGGGTGAGCCACAGGTTTATGGAGGGCATGTTGCTATCTAACCAGCCGG
>NZ_CAFJ01000401.1 GCF_000239795.1 Bradyrhizobium sp. STM 3809
GCGATCGCCTGCTTTGCATTACTCCGACGGCGCCGCGGGGGCGCGTTCGAGCGCGGGGTCGTGACCGATCACGAGGACGATCCCCATCGCGATGATGCCGAGCCCGGCGAGCAGCAGCAGGCCGGCCGTGTAGCTGCCGGTATGATCTCTCAGCCACCCCATCGCGAACGGGCCGGCGAATCCCGCGAGATTGCCGATCGAGTTGATGACCGCGATGCCGGCGGCCGCCGCGGCGCCGGACAGGAATGCGGTCGGCAGCGTCCAGAACACGGGCAGGCAGGCGAAGATGCCGAACCCCGCAATGCAGAAGGCGATCATCTTCAGGGTCGGATCGGCGAACAGCACCGCGAGGACCAGACCCGCGGAGGCAATGAACAACGGAATCGCCGCGTGATAGGTGCGCTCCGCCTGCTGATCCGAGCGCCGGCCCCACCAGACCATCCCGATCACGCCGACCAGGTAGGGCGCTGCTGATACGACGGTGGTCAGGAAGGTGTTGAGCCCGAACGCCTTGACGATCTGCGGCAGGAAGAAGCTGAGGCCGTAATTGGTGGCGACCGCGCCGAAATAGATCAGGCTGAGCGCGATCACCCGCCGGTCGAACAGCACCTCGGAGACACTGTAAGTCCGCACGCTGTCGCGCTGCCGGCGCTCGACCAGCAGCTTGCGCGTGAGCCAGTCCTGCTCGTCGCGCGCCAGCCAGCCGGCGTCCTCGGGGCGATCGGTCAGGTAGACGAAGACGACGACGGCCAGCACGACGGCCGGGATCGCTTCGATCAGGAACAGCCATTGCCAGCCGGCCAGGCCGAAGCCGCCGTGCAGATACAGCAGGATGCCGGACACCGGCGCGCCGATCACGGTCGAGAGCGGGATCGCGGCCATGAAATAGCCGACGATCCGAGCGCGATATTCCGCAGGAAACCAGAGCGTGAGATAGAAGATGATGCCCGGAAAGAAGCCGGCCTCCGCAATGCCGAGCAGGACGCGCAGCAGATAGAAGCTGTATTCATTGCCGAGGCCGGACACCCTGGAAATCCAGGGCAGGCAGGCCATCAGCCCGGAGAGGAGGCCCCAGCTCAGCATGATCCGCGCAATCCATGTGCGCGCGCCGAGGCGCTCCAGCAGCAGGTTGGACGGCACCTCGAAGATGAAATAGGCGATGAAGAAGATGCCGGCGCCGAAGCCGAACGCGGTCTGCGACAGGCCGAGGTCCGCGTTCATGGTGAGCGCGGCAAACCCGACATTCACCCGGTCGAGATAGGCGACGAAGTAGCAGACGACCAGAAATGGAACGAGGCGCGCCGTGACTTTGGCGATGGTTCTGGCTTCGAGGTCTTGCAGCATCTGAGTTGTCCGATATGGCCAACAACTCACGATCGGAATGCGCGTTCCTCGGAGGAAGTCTCGGGATAGCGAACAGCGCGTCGCAACATCGATATGGCCCGAAGAGCCGTCAAGAAATTCAGCCGCCGATGTCGGGCTGGCCGGGCGAGCCGCGTCCTTGGGAGCGGATCAGTGGAGGACAAGGCGAGCATGATCACAGTGTACGGAGAGGGCAGGGGCTTCCGCGTCGTCTGGCTGCTGGAGGAAATGGGGCTGCCATACCGGCTGCGCGACGTCGATCTCCTCGCGGGCGTCGAGAACGATGCCGAGTTCCTGGCGATCAACCCGGCCGGCTTCATCCCCGCGATCCGCGATGGCGATGTCACGATGGTCGAGTCCATCGCGATCATGGAGTACATCCTGGGGCGCCATGGGCCGACCGCGCTGGCGCCGTGCGCCCAGGACAAGGCCTTTCCGGCCTATCAGCAGTTTCTCCACCTCGGCGAGGCCGGCCTCGCCGCCTCGCTGTTCTTCGTCTCGGGCGCGCGGCATCTCGCGCCGGAGCACGAGCGCGACAATTGGAGCGCGCGCCAGGCGATGGGTGTGTTCACGAGCCGGCTCGGCCTGGTGACGCGACGGCTGCAGCAGGC
>NZ_CAFJ01000400.1 GCF_000239795.1 Bradyrhizobium sp. STM 3809
AGGACCACGTCACTACACGCTCGGAGCCTCGGCAGCAAGACCGCCAGCGCTCAGAAGCCCTTGCGGCCGGATGCCCTCGCGAGGCGCGCCTCGAAAACGCAGCCATGAACGACAAGAGCCCCGGAGACCGGGGCTCAGCTGCAATCCTGTCAGGGTGTCCTTCAGTGCGAGGACAGTGCCGGCGAGCCCGTCTCCGGGTGGATCTCGGCGGCCATCATGCCCTTGGAGCCCGGCCCGTAGCGGACGAGAACCCATTGGCCCGGGCGAAGCTCGGTCATGCCGAACCGGCGCAGCGTCTCCATGTGGACGAAGATGTCCGGCGTACCCTCGCCGCAGGTGACGAAGCCGAAGCCGCGAAGACGGTTGAACCACTTGACCTGGGCGCGCTCCAGACCGCTGGTCGGCGTCACCGTGACATGGGTGCGCGGCGGCAGCATCTGGGCCGGATGGATCGCGGTCGACTCGTCCATCGAGACAATGCGGAAGGCCTGGTAGCCCTTGGCACGCTGGACACACTCGACCACCAGCCGAGCGCCTTCATAGGCGGTCTGATAGCCGTCGCGCCTGAGCACGGTGACGTGCAACAGCACATCAGGCCAGCCATTGTCGGGAACGATGAAGCCGTATCCCTTCGAGGCGTCGAACCATTTGATGACGCCGCTGATTTCGACAAGGTTCTCGCCAAGACCGGCAAGCGCATCGATCGCCGAGTCGCGCGCGACGCCGACCTGATAGTCTGCCCCGAGCCGGTTTGGTGTAGCTACACCAGCGACCGGTACTCCAAGCTTCTTGGACTCAAATCCGTCCGACCCCATAACCCCGGACCTCACAGATCAATTGTGAGCCGCCACCCCTGCAACGGCGTTCTGCGCGTGCTCATCACCTATACCCTCGACGAGTCACGCGAATCTCTCGAATCAAAGATAACATTCCCTCGTGCCGAGCATAGACAAAAATCGGAT
>NZ_CAFJ01000399.1 GCF_000239795.1 Bradyrhizobium sp. STM 3809
CATATTTCTTTAAAATTCAATATCTTAACCACTTATCCCCAAGCCGCTGTACAACCTATTGGATTCCTAATAGAGTCTAAAAAGTTACTTTTCTGTACACCGGTTACGGACTAGCTTTTAGGCATGGCGACGGAAAAAGCCGAGACTGACCGCATCCCCGTAACTCTGGCCCTGGCAACCATTGGCTATCTCGAAAAGCTCGTGAAACAGGGTACCCACGGCACCAGCGTTCCGGGTGTCTGCAGAACGTTGATCGAAGAAGGCATCCGGCTCGCCATCAAGGACGGGCTGTTGTCGATTCGCGACAACGGACGGGCGTAACAGGGATAACAAGCGGAGACAGTTTCGGGTGCAGCCGTCGGCCAGGACGATCCAGGACGGATCAAACTTGGAAGCGACACAATGCCCGCCGAACGACAGACCCAACCCACCTGGACCGAGGAACGGCTCCAGGCCCTGAAGCAGCACTTTGAGGCCGGGCTGACCTGCCGAGAGATCGCCGCCGAGCTCGGCGTCAGCCGCAATGCCGTGATCGGCAAGATCTCCCGCCTCGCGCTGACGCGCGACAATGGCGGCGACACCAGGCGCGTGGTGCGCGCCGAGACCACCCGCGACGGCACCCGCCGTCCCGTGCCCAAGCTGCGCCGCCGCATCCTGCGCGCGGTGAACAACGAGCCGCCGCCGATCATGATCGAGGAGCCGCCGGCCGGCCCCGTCGAGAACGGCTGCTCGCTGTTCGAACTCTCCAAGGAGCGCTGCCGCTGGCCGATCTCGACGCCGGGAGCGGACGATTTCTGCTTCTGCGGGTCCAAGCCGATCGAGGGCCTGCCGTATTGTCCGAGCCACACACGGATGGCGTATCGGGTGGCGTCGTCGCGGTAAGATCAGCTAACAACTAATTATTTGAAATACATCTCGCGCCGAGCGCACGGTGCCCCC
>NZ_CAFJ01000398.1 GCF_000239795.1 Bradyrhizobium sp. STM 3809
GACCTGAATCATTTTGACTGTGCAGGGCTGCACGTCGTTTCCTTCACACGGGGCGCAACAAGGGTGTGTTCACATGATCGAAGCGATGACAGCAGTGATGGGCTTGGTTGGCGCCGGCATCTTCCTGGCTCATGCGTTCGAAGGGGTCCGCTCGCGGGCCTGACGACGAAAAGGTCGGACAGCCGACGCGACGTTCGGCTTTCGTCCGCATCAACAACGACCCTTCAGGACTGACCTGAAGCTGCAACTTTAGCTGCAACTTTGACATGTCCGGCCTTGCCAGCGCGCAGGCCTCCATCCCGGATGATCGCGTCAGCGAACCGGGATCGGGCAGTCCGGCCACCATGGGTGTGGCATATTGGCATCAACTGTCGCTTTCCGGCGGCTTCGTCGCCGCCGCAGCCGCGATCACGGCGTTGTCGAGCGCGAGTCCGATTCGTGCGCCGTCCCTGTGAGCCGCGCGCGACCCGCGCCGGACGCGGTGCAGATCAACCGATCGAACGAACGAGGGCAATGGCGAGGCCCAGCCCGGCCGTTCGCCCGGCAGATTCGGCGCACCGGCGAAAGCGTCGTTGACGAGCCGTCAGCCGGCAACCTAAACAGTACACCGACGCCGCCGCGCAGCATTCTGCGCCCCGGTCGTTCGACGATCCGGAACGGCGCCGGATGGAAGGGTGGCCGAGTGGTTTAAGGCACCGGTCTTGAAAACCGGCGTGCCCGCAAGGGTACCGTGGGTTCGAATCCCACCCCTTCCGCCACCAACGTATCTTTCTGACCCTCTCCACGTCTTTTCAGCCTCGAAAATCGACGACGGAACAGTGACTTGGGGTCTAATACTGTCTTATTGTATCCTCCGAACCCTTCCCGTATCCACGTTCTCGACGTGGAGGCGGACGTGGAATTTGGAGGACACTTTCCCATGGCGCCACGAGCAGAACAGCCGACTCGCACCGCTGCCTTGCACCGTCTGACTGCTCTGCAGGTCAAGAACGCCAAGCCGGGAGACAAGCTCTCGGATGGCGGGGGCCTGAGGCTCGACGTCGACCCGCGCGGTGGGCGCTCTTGGGTCTTCCGGTATACGTCCCCGCTGACCGGCAAAGAGCGCTACATGGGCCTGGGGTCAGCGCCTGACGCGAGCACAGACAAGGCCCGTCAAAGCCTCGCAGAGGCCCGGGAGGCGGCCGACAAGGCGCGCAGGCTAATCCGGGAAGGCAAAGACCCGATTGAAGATCGGAACGACCAGCGGGCCGCTAATCAGGCCAGGGCCGCGCAGGCGGTGACCTTCCGCGAGTACGCCGAAGCCTACGTGTCTCGAATGGAGGCGGGCTGGAAAAACTCGAAGCACCGCCAGCAATGGACGAACTCGCTCAAGACCTACGTCTACCCACTGATAGGCCAAACGACCATCGGCGCCATCGATACGGCCGATGTCATGAAGGTTTTGACGCCCATCTGGAACAGCAAGCCCGAAACGGCATCGCGCATTCGCGGCCGAATCGAAATGATCCTCGCCGCGGCCAAGGCCGAAGGAAAGCGTGCTGGCGACAACCCGGCCGCTTGGCGCGAGCGCATCAAGCCCCTCCTCCCGAGCAAGCGGAAGGTGCGCAAGGTGCAGCATCACCCTGCCCTTCCCTATGGTCAGCTCCCCGCGTTCATGGCGTCGCTCTGCGCTGACGGGGCGGACTCGGCGCTGCTTCTCCGCTTTATCATTTTGACGGCTGCCCGCTACAACGAAGGCGCATTCGCAGATTGGGCCGAAGTCGACTTGGACGAGAAACTTTGGACCATCCCCGCCATTCGCATGAAGGGAAATCGGGACCCGGATCGGCCCCACGTCGTGCCGCTCTCAGACGCCGCGCTGCGAGTTCTCAGCGCTATCAGCGAGCGCCACGGGAACAGGGGTCTCATCTTCCCCGGACTGCGGCGAGGCCGCCCACTCAGCGATGTTTCACTCTCGAAAGCTATTGCGCGGCACACGACGACGAAGGCCACCACGCACGGCTTCCGCTCGACGTTCCGAGATTGGGCCGGAGACATGACTAGCTTCCCGCGCGAGGTCTGTGAGCAGGCGCTTGCTCACGTCATCGCAGGCGAAACGGAAGCAGCCTACCGGCGTTCAGATGCACTGGCAAAGCGCCGAGTGTTGATGGACGAGTGGGCCGCCTATTGCGGTCCTAAACCATAGGAACCGAGACAACGTGCCCCAACTTCCCCTTGAGCCGCGCCTTAAAAACCTGACGGGTTCGAACGATCGCGCTCGCAGAAAAGTCATCGAGCATAACGCGATGGCTAGAAGGGTTGTTGAATACCTGCATCGCAGAATTCTCGAAAATCCCGAGCCCTGTCAACAATACATGTGGGTCGAAGTCGCGCGTCAGTTGTCGCTGTCCATTGAAGAGG
>NZ_CAFJ01000397.1 GCF_000239795.1 Bradyrhizobium sp. STM 3809
CTGCCGGTCAGCCATAGCGCTATGGCTACGGCCGAAAGTCCTAGGGACATTTTGAAGCGGAACCCCATATGCCTCTCCTGAACAGTCGGAAGTACGGGCCATTTGAAGTGGCACCGGCTTGCGCCGCCGACGGATCCGCCAGCGACGTCGAATATGCTTATGATTATCTCGATTACCCTTGACGTCCACAAGTGATTTTGGATGGACGTTGTCGCTACGGAAGACGGTTATCCAGCCTGAGTTTCAATGCGATTGAGCATGAGATCGAGCGTCCGAAGAATATCTGATGGTGCGAACATATAACCATCATCGACCATTTTCCCCACGGTGAAGCCGAACCAGATGCCTGCCGCTTCAGTCCAGCCGCGATGAAAGGCCAGAAAACGATCGGGGGGTTGCAGCAGAAGAAGGCCGCTGTCCTCAGGCATCGAGAAGATGCCATGACTGACGTGGCTGCCTTCCATTGAGACCACGATCTTTGCTCGCGAGAGCGCCTCATGGATTTCAGCAAGGGTCATCGTTTCCAAGTCGATGGCGACGAATCCATTCTGTTCCAAGCGTCGGACGAGCTCGTCCTCGTGTTGAATCACACGAAGCATGCCGGTCGTGCCGCGCCTAAAATAGATGAGGTGCTCTCGTTTCTTCGGTGTGCTTTTGCAGGCGCGCTCCCGCAACATGCGTGTCAATGATCGACGCAGGCTGTTCTGGTGAATTCCCCAATAGAAGTCCTGATAAACGGCGAGGTCCTTCACAACAGCGCGACTGGTGAATGAACATGTTTGCTGCAGCTGCGCCTCGTAGAAGGCGCGGTGATCCGAATAGATTGGTAGGGGAAAGCAGAGCGGCTCGCCAAACTCCTGGGCGAGTTCGTATTGCAGGCTGTCGTCGACCAGCCAGTGGCCGAAATAGCGTGCGGCGAGATGTGACGTGGCGAGGCCGGCTTGTTCTATCCGGCGGATCTCGCGGTCGCGGAACTGCGAGCGCGCCGCGATGAAGGCCTTGAAGGTCCCGTGATAGACCGAGCCGTCCACAATGATCGCGTCGGAGATGCGATACGCCGTGGTTGGACTCGCCCTCAGAATATCCGCTGCGGCAGCGGTCAGCTCAAGAGCGATCGTTGTGCCGTCGGCGGTGCCGACGATGCTGTCGGTCTGTCCAGGGAGGACGATCGCTGGCCGCGCCCGAAATGTCTCTTCGGAGCACAAAACGTCCTTCCGATGGGCAGCATGCTCCAGTTTGGCGCCGCCAAAAAGGCTCCGTTGAATATAGTTGACGTGGGGAACGAAAGGAATTGGAACGAGCAAATGACACCGTACTCTGAAGAAACACCGCCGCTTCTGCTATACGAAACGACCATGGATCAAAATAGCCGAAGTCGGAGATGGTGTCCCAATGTATGCCTCGCAGTCGTGGGCATCGCTTGGGAAGCTACCCGTTGAAGGTATGTGCGTGGTACTGTTCTCTCTCGGGTGGTGCGGATGGCGTATTGCCCCAGCTTGGCATTCCAACTCCTTCGAAGGATAGGGGGTGTGGAGCTCTCCGGCAACGGGTAGCCAGCACCGGCCGAGATGCGGTATTGAGGAGCTTGGTCGGTCGGAGGATAACATGAGGTTGAGAGCAATCGGTGTCGTTGTGGGGATGGTCGCAGCCGTGGTCGCGACCGCAGCCGACGCAGCCGTGAAGAGCCCCTGGCGCGTGGCCGAGAGCGGGAACGCCTGCCTCATCAATTGTGCCAGCCAGAACGATGCCTGCAAGCGGGTCTGTCCGACCTCCTACAACGGCCCGTGCCTGAGCGCCTGCGACAACCAGGCCCAGTTCTGCCAGCAGTCCTGCCAGCGCAAATAGATCCGAACCCGCCGGTCTGAGCTGACGTCATAAGTACCGCCGGATCATTATCCTTCTCTTGACCAGGCGAACGTCGCAATGCCGAATACATTCGCCTATGTCGCGCTGCTGGTCTGGCCGGTCGTGGCCATCGTGCTCTATGCCACGCGGCCGGTGGTCCAGGCGACAGTGTGGACGATGCTGGGAGCGCAGCTGCTGCTCCCGGTCGGGACGTTCTTCAAGATCCCGATGATCCCGCAATTTGACAAGTTTTCGATCCCAAGCCTGTGCGCGTTCGCCGGCTGCATGTTGGCGACCGGCCGTCCCGTCAGGCTATGGCGGAGCTTCGGCCCGATCGAAGGCTTGATGCTCGTCTTCCTGTTCAGCCCGGTGGTGACCTCGCTCTTGAACGCCGATCCGATCTATGTCGGCCGCTCGGTGATTCCGGGCGTCGGCCTGTATGACGGCCTCTCCGCCGCCTTGGCCCAGTTCATCGCCCTGATCCCGTTCCTGATCGGCCGCGAGTTCCTGCGGCGCATGGAGGATGTGCAGGCGGTGTTCGTGGCTATGGTCGTTGCGGGACTCGGCTATTCGCTGCTGCTGCTGTTCGAAATCCGCATGAGCCCGCAGCTGCATTTCTGGTTCTACGGCTATTATCCCAGCGACTTCATCCAGCAGATCCGCGAAGGCGGCAGCTTTCGGCCGATGGTATTCATGGGCCACGGGCTGATCGCAGGCTTCTTCGCGATGAGCGTCACGGTCGCGGCCGCGGTGCTTTGGCGAGCCAAGGTCGTGGTGGTGCGCTCCGCTCCGGCCGGCGCCATCACCTTCTATCTCGGCGTCGTCCTGGTGCTGTGCAAGTCCGGCGCCGCGCTCGTCTATGGCGTCGTGCTGGTGCCGCTGGTACGCTGGATCCAGCCGCGCCTGCAGGCCAAGGTGGCGATGATCCTGGTCGCGCTGGCCTTGACCTATCCGGCGATGCGGATTACGGGCGTGTTCCCGACGAACATGCTGTTCGATATCTCCTCCAGTATCAATCAGGATCGCGCCTATTCGCTGAAATTCCGCTTCGACCAGGAAGACCAGCTGCTTCAGCATGCCGCCGAACGTCCTGTGTTCGGGTGGGGCCGGTTCGGGCGAAACCGCATCCATCTGGAGACGTGGGAGGGACTTGCGGGCGACGCCAGCGTCACCGACGGCCGCTGGATCATCACGCTGGGGCAGTTCGGGCTGATCGGCTTCATCGCCGAATTCGGGCTGCTTGGCGCGCCAGTGTTCTTCGCCTTGCGCGCATTGCGCAAAACCAGCTTATTTCGCGATGCCGTGCTGCTGGCCGGCCTCGCGCTGCTGACCGCGGTCAATGTCGTCGAACTGCTGCCGAACTCCACGCTCAGTCCCTGGTCTTGGTTGCTTGTTGGAGCGCTGCTCGGGGCTTCGGAAGCTTGTGCCACGAGAGTCAAGCAGCGCAAGCCGCGCGTCGCGCCGCCGGCAGAAGTGCCTGTAATGGCAGAGCTTAGCGAACCAGTCGTATTTCCTGACATGCCGGACCGTAGCCGCATCAGGGTCCGTCACATGCCCGTAAGGCCCCGCAATGGTCCCATCGGTTGACCAGGGCTGCAGTTCAGATTGAATGCGCGTTTTGATGAAGGAATAATAGCGATGCTGGATCGCCGTCAGTTGCTATCCGGGACAGGTGCCCTCGCATTGACCGAGCTTCTTCCGTCAGCTGCATCGGCCGTTAATACTGACGCCGGCCGGATCGTGATCAATGCTGTTGCCGGTTACGCCAATCTGGTCAAAGGATTCAATTTTTCTGCTGACCCGGGGAACCAGGACGCGAACGGCTGTCCAATACGCACGCCCGCACGCAGCCTCACGGCCAACCCTTCGTTGCCCGAGGGTTATTTCGGTGATTTTGTCTGGAAGTTCCGCGGCCGCGGTTCGATGCAATTCTCGCCCGGCGCGATCATCCGCAACGGTGGCCAGAACATCGTCGGCGTCACCGGCAATACCGGAGAGACGCCCTACAACACCACGATTCTCGACAAGACCAATCCCCGCGTGGTTCTGACCTTCGGCGCCAACATTCTCAACATGTCGCCCTCACCGGTCGACAATGGTGCCGGCGGCCGGCGGGTACGCCTGACGTTCAGGCCCGGTTATGCCAATTCGGCCAGTCCGGTGATCAAGGTGCAGGCGCTGGCCGGGCGCGGCCAAGCGGCCGCGGCGGGCATCTGGAAATGCGTGCGGATCGATCCGAACACCTTGGATCTGGTTGCCAATGCGCTCACGGGAGAGCCGGCAGCCTGGGATCCGAACGATCCCTATCGCGGGCCCGGCGGTGAAGCGATTTGGCAGGCGACAAATATTGCGGTCTACATCCTGGCGCAGGGGACGTTCTCAGGATTCAGCAATGTCGTATTCTGCAAGGCAGAAAATGAGGCGCTCGTCGATTCCGGCGCACTCGTCGATCCGCTGTTGATCGAGCAGATGCGTTATCTGCGGCCTTCCTGGCTGCGGTTCATGGATCTCACCGGGGTGCAAGCCAGCTACGAAAACGACTTCGCGCAACGCGTCCCGGCGGCTAGCTTGTCCTATCCTGGGCCTGGCGGGCGGTTCGTGCCGGATTATTGGGTCGGCAGCATCAAGCGGGGTGCCGACGATGCTTATTCGTGTGTGAGCCGATCAGGGTTAGGCGCGGGGCGCTACCGGGATAACGAGGTAATTCAAGGAGTTCTCGATTTCCCAAACACAGGTGTCAATCCGACTCTGAATGTCGATGGTCGCGGCGCGAAGTATATTTACGCGTTCGGCGCACAATGTCGGATATTGCGGTTTTCCGGTGCCATTCCTTCATCTGGCACCAAGCTTGTCCTCCGCTTCTCCGCCCCCTGGCTCAATGGCGGAACTCCGTACGACGTCGCGTATATTGTCGGCTCTGGCAAACGCTATTCGGACTCGACGTTCATCGGACTTAGAGCGAATCTGATGGACCTGTTCAGCTCTGATGCCGTGTTGAAGGGCAAAGTGAGTGTCTGGAATTCTGGGGACCTAAGTTTTTTTCCGATTACACCGCAAGCGGGAGGTATTTCGATCGACTATGTGTCGGGGCCGACCGGAATGTTCTGCCGCATCGGTCGATTCGATCCATACGGTCTCGCAGCTGGCCAGAACAGAATTCGCATGCGCTTCGGCGGCACTGTTTCTAATGCCGAGATCGTCTCGTTGACTTTCAGCCGAGCTGATCTGCCAGGCGGTTCATATACATTATCGTACGAGATCAGGATCGGCACCGATAAGACACTTCAGGCTTTGTGCTCGAGTCTCAACCAGGCCATCAATAATGACGCCGTCTTGAAGCAGGCGGGAATCTCCGCCTTCCCTCATGGTCTGCCGCCAAACACGCTGGACATTCAGCAAGCCGACACCTGGGCCGGCGATGGTCTGTCGCTGTCGCTGCGGAGTACAGGTGCAGTGTCGGCGACCTTCGGCGAGGGCGGGGCCACTGGGACATTCATCTACAGCTATTTGCTGGACGGCTGGATCTGGCGTCCCGGCGGCATGCTGCAATCCATCCCATTCGAATATATGGTAGAGTTGTGCAACGCCACAGGCGCCGGCTGTTGGATCAATTGGCCGATCAACACCAACGCGCAGTTCATCACCGATGTCACCAATTACTTCCGGGACAATCTTAAGCCGGACGTGAAGTTCGGCACGGAAGTCGGCAATGAGATGTGGAATTTCGGCCAATCGCCCTGGGGAAGGGCCATGTCGAAGGGCTTCTGTTTGGGGTTTGCCTCCGGCAGCAACAATCCGAACTACAGCATCACGGCGCTTCGAACGAAACAGTATGGCGATCTCACCATCGCGGCGTGGACGGCCAAGCGCGCCCGCGCTCAACTTTATCTCTTCAATCAGTCGGCAACCTGGGATCTTGGCAACACCAGCATGTTCCAGTTCAAGGGCGGCAGTCTGGATGCAACGGCCAATCGCGTCTATGCCGCGCATGGCGGGCTTGGTGGTGGACCTGCTCCGTCCTACAACGCCGCGCCAAACCGGCCGATCGATATTTGTGATGCCATCGGCGTCGCGCCCTATTGGGGATCGCCATGGATTGCGGGCGACGTGAACTATATCAAGGGGGCAGCGATTGAGAACGCGCCATTGCTGCAGGCCGCCAAGGATCATGCCGCCGGCAATGTCGGCGCTGCGTACACCGCCCTGTCGGCTCAGATCTATGGAGCGGTGAAACGAAGCTCGCCTGGTGCCGGTGGCATCACGTTCGACCATTATAAGACGAAGGTCTATACTCAGCTCGAGCAGGTTGCTGCGTCATTCGATGCAGGCCGATCGCGCAAGATGGCGGTGATTCATTATGAGGGGGGGCCACAGTTCGGGGTCGGCAATATCAACAATGGCACCAATGACGCGGTGACCGACGTTCCGGTCCTCGCTGCCAGGATCAAGTCGCTCGGTTGGAGCGTCTCTGCGTACACGGTGAGCGGCCGAGACGACGCTACCGAGATGGCGTCGCAGATTGTCGAGATGATCTACCGATACAAGTTCAGCCCGCAATACAAGGCGCTTTACAAGCAGGGATTCGCCGACGTGGTTGCTGCACATCCGGGTCGCGAGGCAGCCGGTGCGCAATACGGCTATGAGAGATCGCAATGGGGGCTGTTTCCGCGCGGCTACGGGGCCGAGCATTATTCAAGCTATGACGCCATCCATGAGTTCAATAACGGAGGTTGAGGTCGCACCCGCTCGGACCGAACTGACTGGCTCGTCACAGCCTCGGCTTGTCATAAAGCGTCGTCTGGATGATGCCGCCAAACTCATTCACTTCGCAGAGAATGCGGACATTGTCGGCTTTGAGATTGAAAGGAGGTTCTGTCAACACCAGGCCAGATCCGAAATTGACGCGGTGATCGGGGCCGGCGGCCTTGTCGAGATTGGGAATGAAACCGGAAAAGCCCGGAATGTGCTCGGTGATGATCGCATAGCTATAATTGCATAGCTTTGGCACGATTTGTGCCACCTGGCGATTGTTGAGATGCTGAAGCACCTGTCGCACCAGCACGACGTCACCTGGCGGCAAGTCATCCGTCACAGCGTCGCACACAACGAACTCGATGTTCGGATGTTTGCGCTTGTTCTGAGCGATGACGAAGTCGACGACGTCGCAGCCGACGTAGCGTCCGGCGCAGGCCACGAGCTGGCTGCCAACGTAAAAATCGCCACAGCCCATGTCAACAATGGAAGGGCTGCTGAGGCCACTCAGGAATTTCCTCACTGCTTCGACGTAGGGATTGACGATACTGGGATCTCGACTTCCGCTTCCCGAGTATGGACCTGTCGAGAGGCGTCCACCCCATACTTTCCTTCGGTAAATCTCGGAGAAAATAATGCGTGGATCCTGCTCAGCAGCGGTCGCTTTCATCCCGGTGGCGTGCGGAAACAGCCTGTGCAGGGCTCTCCGGCCGGCAGACTTGATATGGGACTTGAGTTGATAAAGCTTCACAGCCGCTAGAACGCTACGATAATCGACACAAGGGAATTTCGCATTATTCTAGGGCAAAGTGCCCCATTTTGCAAAGTCAGCTCGGGAACGGCGATTCGTCACGTGTGCCGATGAATCCGAACTGGGCTGGATTGAAGGATTTGCCGCCGTTGTTGACTGCAAGTGCTTGATGGTGGTCGGCAACATGCTATGCAGGCGTCCACCAGAGCGAATTGTTGCGCGCCTCGACCTGTTCCATGATGACGGGCCTGCCGGAAGGTAAATAATGGCGTTTCTAACGGCGGGCCACCCGCAGTCCCTGAAGGCTCGCGTGCTTCGCGCGGGAAGCTGGACACTGTTCGGGTATGGTGCCGCGCTCGTCATGAGGCTGTTCGGGAACCTCATCATGGCCCGCCTGCTCGCTCCAGACGCCTTCGGTCTGATGGCGATCGCGACCACGATCAACGTTCTCGTTGGACTGTTCAGCGACTTAGGTATTCGACAGTCAATCATACAAAGCAGCCGAGGCCAAAACGCGGTCTTTCTCAACACGGCTTGGACCGTCCAAGTCTTGAGGGGGTTATGGATCTGGATCGCCTGTATGGCGGTCGCGGTCGGCCTGTACGTCGCGCGTTTGATGGAGTTGCTGCCAGCGGACAGTGTGTATAGCAATCCGTTGCTGCCGGCGATCATTGCCGTGGGATCGTTCTCTTCGGTGATCCTCGGTCTTCATTCAATGAAGCTGCACTCTCTGAGCCGTAGTCTTGATCTCAGCCGGATCACTCTCATCGAACTAATTCAGATGGTCGTAAGTTATGCGGTTGCGATCGGATTTGGCTGGCTTACTCATTCTGTCTGGTCGTTTATCATCAACGGTCTGGTTGGTTCTGTTGTCTATACGGTGCTGACTCATGTCTGGCTGACGGGGCGCCGGGACCGGTTTTGCTGGAATCGCGATGCGCTAACAGAGATTCTGCGGTTCGGCCGTTGGGTCTTCATCTCGTCGATCATTGGCGTGCTAGCGATGAATGGCGATAGGCTAATGCTTGGTGCCTGGATCACGGCAACCGCCTTGGGATTTTACTCGATCGCCTCGGGCTTGAGTTCGATGGTGGACGGTATCGCGGGCCGTTTCTTTTCGAATGTATCGCTCCCCGCACTCGGGGAGATCGCGCGCGAGCGGCCTCAGCTATTCTCAACGCGCTATTTGCAAATGCGGTGGGGAGCGGATGCCATCTATGTCGCTGCGGCCGGTTTTCTTTTTGCAACAGGGGGAAAGATTGTCTCTATTCTTTACGATCCACGCTATCTGCCTGCGGGCGAGATGCTGCAAATTCTCTCCTTCAGCTTGCTCTTTTCCCGCTTCGCGCTCGCTCAGAATGCGTATGTAGCGCTAGGAAAGCCAAACTACATTGCTGCGCTCAACGCAGTGCGAGTGGTCTCACTTTTCACGTTGGTGCCGCTGATGTACTATTTCTTCGACGTGAAAGGGGCATTGATCGGCCTGGCGACATATCTGGCGCCCACTCTCCCACTGATTTTCTGGTTCAATCGCAAGCATGGCTTAAACAACCTCGTTGTTGAGATAGGGTCTCTCGCAATTTGGCCGTGCGGCTGGCTGGCTGGACAGCTCTTTCTCACGCTGCTGTCGATTGTGCGTTGATTGGAACGCTCCAACCAGAGAGAGGCCGCCATGTCGAACACGACGGTTGTTTGCTGTGCCGAGATGTCCGATCCGAATTGGACCTGGGTTGCGCAGCACTTTCCAAGCGCAGGGCCGAGATTTGTATTCGCGATATGCCGGCGAAGAAAGATCGATAACTATATCACGGCGGTTAACCTTGGCCGCGTGCTGGGTGCTCTCGATGGCGTGATGAAAGCGAAGCAAGTCAAGGCGGATGTATTGGTAACGCACGGACCGGCTCTCGCTGCGTGGTGTGCATTGTTCTCATGGTTGTTGAGGTCAAAGTCTATTATTCTTGCTCATAGTTTCAACTTTGCCAGCGTTCCACGAGGGCTTAAGCGAGCTGTTTTTCGGGTGTTGTTGGCGCGCGTCGATGGGTTTGTCGTATTCTCCAACGTAGAGCGGGAGATCTATTCGGAGGCGTTCGACGTCCCGATCGATCAATTCCATTTTGTTCACTGGGGGATGGCGAAGCCTGCCACGACACCCTCGATTATTCCTGCGGAAGACTACGGATATATCGCTGCAATCGGCGGCAACGGTCGCGATTACAAAACTCTTGTTGCGGCGGCCCGGCTCCTGCCGGATATCAAATTTGTCTTGGTTGTCAGACCCGAAAATCTCTATGGACTTGAACTGCCAAGAAACGTGTTTGCTCGCGTCGATATAGCGTTCGGTGAGGCAATGGAAACCTTGCGACTCGCTCGCTTTATGGTTCTTCCGCTGAATCCTGGCGAGGTGCCGTGTGGTCATATCACGCTTGCTGCAGCTATGCATCTTGGAAAGGCTATCATTGCGACGAGTTCGCCTGGGGTATCTGACTACGTCCAAAATGAGGACAATGCGATTAGCGTCAAAGCTGGAGCTGTTGACGAGCTTGTTGGCGCAATTAGGCGTCTATGGGGTGACAGCGCTGCGTGTGAGCGATTCGGCGAAAGAGGGCGGATGTTTGCGGAGGAAAATTGCACGGAAGCTGGAGTGGCCAGGCAGTTTCGTTCGTATCTTGTGAGTCGCGGCCTTTGTCCCCAGTGAATATGTGTGCGTCTTTCTGAGGTCTCTACCGTCCCAGCCGGAGTCTGCGCGCGATGCCGATCGGCGGAAGCCCTAACAGAGATCGTAGATATGGTGCCCATCTGAGTCCGTCATAATCGCATATGACTGTCTCGGTGGCTCCCTTGATCTTGTCTGAAGACAGCGACTCTCTGGCGTACTTGTAAGAAAGAAAATCATTAAAGCGCAGAATATCTTCCCGTTTACTCTGCTCGAGCATCTGCGCATAGACTCTCCGGGCAAGCTCAGGCCGAAATATGAGGCCTGAGGTATCCAGTTGTCCAACCTGGAGCGAATAGACTGACGCGCCAGTCGGAGGGATGATGGTCGAGTTTCGTCGAACGCCAACAATCAGGAGTTCTGGCCGGTCTGCTTTCTCGATCTCTCTTGCGATCTGGTCCAGGGCGTCCTTTCTGTAGGCATTGTCGTCGTCCCAAAACACCACGTAGTCGGATATGAAGCCGCTGTTGGCGAGGTGAGTCAGGCCGGCGAGACGTGGGGTCGCGCCGCAGTCGTTCGCTCGAGAGTTGGTTTCTAGATAGGAAACGCGGCTGTCACGGATCGTATATCGATTTACGAGCGACTGAATCTCGACATTCGGCCCGTCGTGGACAACGAGCAGTCGCCAATTTTCGTAAGCCTGCCGGATTGTGCGACTGAGGTGACGGTTGAGCAGGGTTGGGCGGTTAAAGGTCGGCGTGATGATTGTGAAGCTAATGGTCATCTTTGATCGCTGCCCAGCAGGCCATTTGGAAGAGCGGACGTCAGTGCAGGCATTGGAGATGATATATACGAGGCACACAGGGATCTGCAAATTGCAGCGCGTCTAGCGCGTTCCGAGCAGAATTCCACTATTCAAGGTGTTTGAATCACATTCGAGTTCTTGCTAAATAAGGCAAGACCATAGTGGATCGTGATCCTCCAGGGAGGCAGGGAGGCAGGGGGGCGGAGCGGCAATCGTTGAAGGTGCTTTTCAGGAAGCTGGCCTCGGCTCGCTCTAATGTCTTTTTTCTATTGCTGTGTGGGAGCATCGATCGAGCCACCATGCTCGCGTTCCACGGGTCCATTTGGTGCAGGCGTAAATTGGCGAAGGTGCAAACCGCCGTCGCGGGAGAAGTGAAAGAAATCAGTTATTTGGGGTGGCTGTCATTATGGGTGTCAGTCTTTTATTCGAAAGCAGCTGCCGCATCTCTCGGATACTACTTCACCAGGATGAGGCGGGGACCAGCGCCTGGGCTCGGAGCTCTCGCCAGCAGATCAATTCAGATCTGCCAGGGAAGTCGACTGCCGGCGATCAGGCCGTTCTTTCGTGAAGAACACGCCAGAAGGATCGCGGATGGTCCTTGGCTCTCTGCCGAGAAGCTTCGAAATGAGCTCGCGATGTCACGCGAAGTCGAGTTGCGGCCGCTCTATCTGCACGAGTTTCGTGATGCATTCCTTGTTGATGGTTCGATGTATATCGGGGCGCGGGCACGGATCGAGCTGCGATCCGGGCTGGAACGGCGCGCCTTTGCCAGGAATTTGAGCGTGCTGCCGCTCCAACCTCACCACGAGTTTTCCGAGGCGACACTGGGGGCTGGAGTGGCTGGGTCCACATGGTTTGGTCATTGGCTCGTGGACGAGCTTCCACTTCAGATGATGGCGAGTAAATTAGGCCCTATCATTGCGCATATGAGGCCGGATCACAGAGATGAGCCAGCTTATCGGAAGATCGCAGATGTCGAAGCTCCGAAAAGAGTCGGTACAGCATGGGTAAGAAGGCTCCGGATCATTGACGAGTTCGCACAAAATGCGAGCAAGTTCCGAAGATATGCGACCATCCGAAGTCGCATCTTGGATGGCACAGAATCACGGCGTCGAGTTTTTGTTAGCCGGGGAAATTGGGGAAATCCACGAACGATTGCGAACGAGGCAGAGATCCAAGATAGGCTCCGGTCGGAGGGGTTCTCGACTTTAGACATTTCGGTCGCCTCCTTCGAGGACATTCGTGCCGTCTTGAGCGGAGCGGATCTCGT
>NZ_CAFJ01000396.1 GCF_000239795.1 Bradyrhizobium sp. STM 3809
TGCTCCAAAAGCCGCTTCCCTTGATTTATCCCGCGCCTGACTGGAGACCCTTCTTCCAGAAACACTATTATCGATTCGGGCCGACTCCGACTTGCATTTGGTCCGAGGCGCAGAGCATGTCCACCGGACAGGTCGTTATCTCCGTTCGCTACTGACCTTCACCGAACCTCACTCGCCTCGTCCGCTCATGTTCGGCAAGGCCGACGGCGACCATTGAAATCACGGTAGCTCTCAGTCTTTGGATCGTAGGTCCGGAACGAGGTACAGCCTACAGGATCGCCCCGGCTCGCCCGCGAAGTCTTGCGTTTGCCGCGGTTCAGCTCGGGTTTCTCGTTGTCAGGCGGAACGGGCTGTGCCGAAGCGCCGTCTGCGCCGTTAATCCCCTCCAATTCAGCGCCTCGTGATTGTTGTCCAATGGCCACACTACCCGTGGCTTTGATGGTGTCTGCCGTCGGATCCGCCCCGTCCCGGGGAGCCGGGGCTTGGCTTACGTCAGGCTGGAGAGGGGTCTGTGGGCCCTTACCGCGATGAAGATCGATCAGGTCTTTACAGGCAAACGGAAAGACGACATCGCCTGCCGCTGTTATCCCGATCGGCATGCACCCACCCGGCGGCGGCTGCTCGGGTGAGACCGCAGCTGCGCCGCTGGCTGACATGCTTGTATCGGCGGGCTGAGCTATTGCAACTCCTGCGGAGAGAAGCAAGTGACACAAGCCGACGAAAATCTGCCTCTTGAAAGACAAGCCAGCGCCCCACGCAATACTTCTTTTGAGCCAGACCGAGGCAAATCGAAAACACGGTATTTGTGGCGAAACTATCGCCATGGTCACTTTTTCCAGCCTGCCGCACAATATGATTGTCCGCGGTGCTGTCTCCCGTTGCGATTCTGCAGGTCAATCGTCTGGGAGGCTGCTTCGCAGCCTTGGCGCAAGATTGCGGATGACACCTTAATGTCTGCCGACGCGTGCTTGGTCAGGGTTACCTTGTCCCGGCGACTTTTTGTCCATTTCTGAGGCCCACCAGTGCCCGCCGCACGGCGGGCTCTCCATAGCTTGCCACCAACCAAGAGATGGCGACGGCGCAAGCAATCGGTGTCA
>NZ_CAFJ01000395.1 GCF_000239795.1 Bradyrhizobium sp. STM 3809
CGATTCCTGGGTCGGCATGATTGGCTTCTCGGCCAGGATTCTTGGCCAGGACTCTTGCCCAGAATTCTTGCCCAGAATTCTTGGCGAGAATGCTGGACCAGGATTCTGGCTATCCCGCACCGTGAAATGAACCGGGGCGGAAATCAACCCGGGCCGCTTGCGTCACGTCAAGTGACGGGCGGCGTGCAAAGTGCTACAGATTGTTGGAATACCAACAATCAAAATCCGGCTCGCCGGCCAGCTCAAGGAGCCAGCACCCCATGGCGATCAAATTCGGGCGCCCGATCGATGTGCGCGATGTCGCGCGTAACCCCGCCACGGGAACACCGCCGGTGCTCGATTTGACCATCCGGCCACGCCGCAACCGCAAGGCGGAATGGGCTCGCCGCCTGGTGCGCGAGAACGTCCTGACCACCGACGACCTGATCTGGCCCTTGTTCGTCGTGCAAGGCGACCGCACCCGCAGCACCGTCGCCTCGATGCCCGGCGTCGAGCGGCTGAGCGTCGACGAGATCGTTCGCGACGCCGAACGCGCCGCCAAGCTCGACATTCCCTGCATCGCGCTGTTCCCCTATACCGAGCCGTCGCTCCGCGACGAGCACGGCACCGAGGCCTGCAACCCGGACAATCTGGTCTGTCAGGCGGTCCGCGCGATCAAGCAGGAGTTCCCGGAGATCGGGGTGCTCTGCGACGTGGCGCTCGACCCGTTCACCAGCCACGGCCATGACGGCCTGATCCGGGACGGCCGCATCCTCAATGACGAGACCGTCGCGGTGCTGGTGCGCCAGGCGCTGGTCCAGGCCGAGGCCGGCTGCGACATCATCGCGCCGTCGGACATGATGGACGGCCGTGTCGGCGCGATCCGCCAGGCGCTGGATCAGGCCGGCTTCCTCGACGTGCAGATCATGGCCTACGCGGCCAAATATGCCTCCGCCTTCTACGGCCCGTTCCGCGACGCGATCGGCTCCGCCAAGACGCTGACCGGCGACAAGCGCACCTATCAGATGGACAGCGCCAACACCGACGAGGCGCTGCGCGAGGTCGAGCTCGACATCGCCGAGGGCGCCGACATGGTGATGGTGAAGCCGGGCATGCCCTATCTCGACGTCGTCCGGCGCGTGAAGGACACGTTCGCCATGCCGACCTTTGCCTACCAAGTGTCGGGCGAATACGCGATGATCGCGGCCGCCGCCAACAATGGCTGGATCGACGGCGACCGCGCGATGATGGAGAGCCTGCTCGCCTTCAAGCGCGCCGGCGCCGACGGCGTCCTCACCTATTTCGCGCCGCAGGCCGCCGAGCGGCTGCGCCGCCAAGGCTGAGCAGACGGGCGCGGGCCGTGTCGCCCGTCGCGGCTGGCGTTGAGCCGGCCGCGGGCGTGGGTCCGGAAAAATCGCGAGATCGCCGAAAATTTGCCGCTTGCGTTGCAAGGATCGCCCCTTGCAAGCGCACGCGGTGTTCCCATGTCCTGGTGGCCAATTCGGGAGGGTACTTCGATGGCGTATACGGGCCCCGGCAATGGCGGCGGCTGGTCCGGCGGTGGCCCCGGCGTACGGCCACATGCCTATGATCCCTACCAGCAGCCGGAGCTGTTCCGCGGCGTGCTGACACGGCGGATGTTCGCGTTCCTGATCGATCTGCTGGTGCTGTCGGTCCCGGTGGTCCTGGCCATGGTCTTCATCCTGATCTTCGGCGTGGTCACCCTCGGCCTCGGCTGGGCCTTGTTCTGGCTGGTGTCGCCGGCCTCGGTGATCTGGGCCATCGTCTATTACGGTGCCACCATCGGCGGCCCGAACTCGGCCACCATCGGCATGCGGATGATGGATCTGCAGTTGCGGACCTGGTACGGCGCGCCGGGCTACTTTGTGCTCGGTGCCGTGCATGCGGTCTGCTTCTGGATCTCGGTGTCGGTGCTGTCGCCGTTCGTCCTGCTGATAGGATTGTTCAACGGACGCCGCCGGCTGCTGCACGACTACGTGCTTGGCACTGTGGTGATCAATACGTCAGTGCGGGCGCAGTTCGGCGAACCCGCGCGTACATGGTGAGACCAGGGGTGACGCATCAAAAGCGATTGACCGGCCGCCTTCGGGGCGCAATTCTGTTCACCTTCGCCTCGGAGGCTCACGACGTTCCTTGACCCAGCATTCGCGTGACACCCCGCAATTCTACCTGACCGCCCCGTCGCCCTGCCCGTATCTGCCTGGGCGGCAGGAGCGCAAGGTGTTCACGCATCTGGTCGGCGACAAGGCCACCGATCTCAACGACCTTCTGACCCATGGCGGCTTCCGCCGCAGCCAGTCGATCGCCTATCGTCCGGCCTGCGACCAGTGCCGCGCCTGCGTCTCGGTTCGCGTGATCGCCAACGAATTCCGCCCCTCGCGCAACTTCCGCAAGGTGCTGGCGCGCAATTCCGACCTCGTCGGCGAGCAGCGCAGCGCGGTGCCGACCTCCGAGCAATATTCGATCTTCCGCAGCTATCTCGATCAGCGTCATCGCCATGGCGGCATGGCCGACATGACGGTGCTCGACTACGCGATGATGGTCGAGGACAGCCATGTCGAGACGCGCATCATCGAGTACCGCCGCCGCAACCTGAGCAACGGTCCGAACGCCCGTGGCGGCGAGCTGGTCGCGGTCGCCCTGACCGACGTGCTCAGCGACGGGCTGTCGATGGTGTATTCGTTCTTCGACCCCTCCGAGACGACGCGCTCGCTCGGCACCTTCATGATCCTCGACCACATCGCGCGCGCCCGGCGCCAGGGATTGCCCTACGTCTATCTCGGCTACTGGATCGAGGGCTCGAAGAAGATGGACTACAAGAGCCGCTATCTGCCGCAGCAGCGGCTGGCCGCCGCCGGCTGGCTCCGCGTCGAGGCCGAGGGCGGCGCAGCGCCCGAGCCGCAGGAGTGAGACGGGGCGACAAGACCGGGTAGCAAATGGAGGTCTCGCCCCTCCCTATTCACTACTCTCTATTCGCCATTCGCCCATCTCATCCCGCCGCCAAATCCCACACCAGCTTCGCATTCAGCGCGATGATCGCGACCGCGATCAGGCCGGCGATCGCGGTCAACCAGCGCGGCGCTACGAACTGCCCCATCTTCGGCCGGCTCGCGGTGATCAGGACCAGCGGCACGACCGCGAACGGCAGCTGCAGGCTGAGCACGACCTGACTCAGGATCAGGAGCTGCCCGGTCGCCTTTTCGCCGGCCCAGATGGTCACGACGACGGCTGGCACGATGGCGATCATCCGCGTGATCAGGCGGCGCAGCCAGGGCGCGATCCGCCATTGCAGAAAACCTTCCATCACGATCTGGCCCGACAGCGTCGCGGTGATGGTCGAGTTCAAGCCGCAGCACAACAGCGCGATCGCGAACAGCGTCGGCGCCAGCGTCGACCCGAGCAGCGGTGCCAGGAAGGAATGCGCCTGGTCGAGCTCGGCGACATCGTGCTGGCCGGTCTTGTGGAACGTCGCCGCGGCCAGGATCAGGATCGAGGCGTTGATGGTCAGCGCCAGGCACAGCGCGATCGTGGAATCGATCGTCGAGAGCGTGATCGCCTCGCGCTTCTCTTCGGGACTGTCGCCATAGCCCCGGGTCTGCACCAGCCCGGAGTGAAGATAGAGATTGTGCGGCATCACGGTCGCGCCGAGAATGCCGAGCGCGAGATAGAGCATCTCGGGATTGGCGATCAGCTGACCGCTCGGCACGAAGCCCTTGATCACCTGCGCCCAGTCCGGCTGCGCCATCGCGATCTGGATCGCGAAGCACAGCGCGATGATGCCGAGCAGCGCGACCACGAAGGCCTCGATCCAGCGGAAGCCGAACGCCTGCAGCGCCAGAATGAGGAAGACGTCGAGCGCGGTGACGCAGACGCCGATCGACAGCGGCAGGCCGAACAGCAGGCTGAGGCCGATGGCCGTGCCGATCACCTCGGCCAGATCGGTCGCGGTGATCGCGATCTCCGCCGACAGCCAAAGCGGCACAGAAACCCAGCGCGGGGTCGAGTCGCGGCAGGCCTGCGCCAGGTCGCGGCCGGTCGCGACACCCAGCCGGGTGCACAGCGACTGCAGCACGATGGCCATCAGGTTGGACAGCAACGCCACGGACAGCAGCACGTAGCCGAACTTGGACCCGCCGGCGAGCGAGGTCGCCCAATTGCCGGGATCCATGTAGCCGACTGCGACGAGATAGCCAGGGCCGAGAAAAGCGATCAGCTTTCGCCACAGCGAGCCTTTCGCGGAGGTCCGCACCGAGGCGAACATCTCCCCCAGCGACGGCTCGCCGCGCTCGTTGCGCCATCCCTCGGCCATCAAGGGATCGCCCGGAACCATGGCATGCAGTCGCGAAAGGTCTGAGGATTTGGCGTCCATGACATCATCCTGAACGAAACCGACCTTTAATGCAACTTATTTGCAAAAGCGGCTCGTCTCAACGATGTCGGCCAGCCCTCGGTGGAAATATTCAAATACCACTCCATCATCGCACCTGCCTGGTCCGGCTGATTCGGTTCCGACCTGGACGCTGCGCCTCGGCCACGCCCTCGTGGCTCCATTCATGGGATCCGGCATGCTCGCTGCTCAACTCGGTCTCCGGCCTATCTCGAACACGTCAGTCCCCTGCAAGATCTGTGACGGTCCCGCCGACCTTTATGGCGTCGTCGACATGAACCGCTCCTGCCAGACCGCGCAGGGGTTTCGTGCCCCGCTGATCGGCGTGCCGATCTATTACCGACGCTGCGCCGATTGCGGCTTCCTGTTCACGGATGCTTTCGACGACTGGAGCATCGAGCAGTTCAAGACCCACATCTACAACGATGGCTATGAAGCCGTGGATCCAGATTATCGGATCAAGCGCCCCACCGACAACGCGGCGGCCGTGGCGCGCTTCTGGGCGCCGCATAAAGCCGGTATGCGCGTGCTCGACTTCGGTGGCGGCAACGATGTGTTCTGCACCAGCCTGCGCGCCCACGGCTTCGCCGAGGCCGTCACCTACGACCCGATGGTGCCGGAGCATGCCACCCGCCCCGACGGCAAATTCGATCTGGTGACCTGCTTCGAGACGCTCGAGCACGTCCCCGACCCGCTGGCCACGATCGGCGCCATGGCGGCCTGCGTGGCCGAGCCTGGCGCGGTGTTCTACTCGACCTTGACACCGCCCGACGACTTCGACAGCCAGGGCATGTGGTACATCGGCCCGCGCAACGGCCACATCTCGATCTACACCAAACATGCGCTGGCGCTCGCCTGGCACGCATTCGGTTTCAAGACGGCGCCACTGAACGCCGGCACGCATCTGGCGTTCCGCACCCTGCCGGAGCAATGGGGCCTCGCCGAAGCACCGGGCGCGGCCTGAGCGGCGCGCGAGCCGGATGATCGGAAAGCGGGTGGGCGCGGCGCGCCCCCGCGCTGATGATGGCGGCATCATCACCTTGGGTTGCCCGACATGCTGCCATCTTCCGCCTTGCCTGCCAGCTTCCACCGTCTCGCCTGGTCCAACCTCACGGCGCAATCCGCCGAGCAGATCGCGCTGGCCGCCGCGCCCATCGTGGCCGTGCTGGCGCTCGGCGTCGGCGAGGGCGAGACCGGGCTGTTGCA
>NZ_CAFJ01000394.1 GCF_000239795.1 Bradyrhizobium sp. STM 3809
ACATCGATCGCCATATGCGATACTCCTGGCAATGACCGGGAGAGAGCGTGCTCAGGCTCGTCAGGCGATGCCGCCCGGCTTGCCGCGCGTGACGTAGCGGCCATCGCCTTTGGCGCCGAGCAGCTTGCCGTCGCGCACGACGAACTTGCCGCGCAGCATGGTGGCGACCGGCCAGCCGGTGATCTCGATGCCTTCATAGGGCGTGTAGTCGGAGCCGTGGTGCAGGCCGGACTGGCTGATCCTGGCCGTCTTATTCGGGTCCCACAGCGCGATGTCGGCGTCGTAGCCGATGGCGATCGAGCCCTTGCCTTTCAGGCCATAGGTCTTGGCGTGGTTGGTGGCGGTGAAGGCGACGAACTGGTTGAGGCTGATGCGGCCCTTGCTGACGCCCTCCGAGAACAGGATCGGCAGCCGGGTCTCGACGCCGGGAATGCCGTTCGGCACCCAGCGGAAGCTGGTGCGGCCCTTCGGCGTCAGCTTGCCGGCCTCGTCGTCGTAGCGGAACGGGCAGTGATCGCTGGAGAACAGCGAGAACACGCCCCTTTGCAGGCCTTCCCAGCACGCCTCCTGGCTGGCGTGATCGCGCGGCGGCGGCGAGCAGACATATTTGGCCCCTTCCATGTTGAGACCCTGCATGTCCTCTTCCGTCAGCACCAGATATTGCGGGCAGGTCTCGCCGTGGATCTTCAGGCCGCGCATCTGCGCGCGACGGATCTCCTCCATCGCCTCGCGGTTGGAGACGTGGACGATCACGATCGGCACGTCGATCAGCTCGGCCAGCGAGATCGCGCGATGGGTGGCCTCGCGCTCGACCGGGATCGGCCGCGACTTGCCGTGATAATAGGGCGCGATCTTGCCTTCGCGCTCGAGACGGTCGGTGAGGAAGCGGATCGCGTCGTAGTTCTCGGCGTGGATCTGCACCAGCGCGCCGGTTTCGCGGGCGACCTGCAGCACGCCGAGGATCTCGTAGTCGTTCAGCGCCAGCCCTTCATAGGTCATGAAGATCTTCAGCGACGAATAGCCGTCGGCGAC
>NZ_CAFJ01000393.1 GCF_000239795.1 Bradyrhizobium sp. STM 3809
CGGGCCTCCGCCGGCTGGTGCTGCTGATCCGGGTTCCTGTTTGAGCGCTCTGGGTCGGAGGCGTACCGGACTGGTGGAGTGAGGATTGGAGTTTGTGAGTGGCCCCGTTTCCCAGGTTTGCGGACCGCACTTCGTCGGCCAAGCTTCGGTAAAGGGGCGCTGCGGGGCAAATCTGGTTTTGCGCGATTGCGAAGGAAGTTGAGCGGCCGGGATGACGCGGATCATCCGGGGGTCGGGTCTTAAAGGAACAAGCACGAGGTTGAACGATGAGTGAGATTGGCGAGCGGGTTAAGAAGATCGTGGTCGAACACCTTGGTGTCGAGCCCGAGAAAGTGGTCGACAACGCGAGCTTCATTGACGACCTCGGTGCCGACAGCCTCGACACGGTCGAGCTCGTCATGGCCTTCGAGGAAGAGTTCGGCTGCGAGATTCCGGACGACGCCGCCGAGACGATCCTGACGGTCGGCGACGCCACCAAGTTCCTCGAGAAGAACGCCAAGAGCTGACGCTCCGGCGAGAGTTGCGCGAAACCGGCCGATCCGTCTTGTGCGGTCGACCGGTTTCTTGCTGTTGGCGGCATCGTTTTGAGCCGTCATCTGGCGGCCGGCGAGGCACGTTTCGGACGCACTGCCGGCCAGACATGTTGCTCGAACAAGTGACCCGAGGTGCCGCGAACGGCGTTGCGCCGATCCACGAGCGCTCAAGGGCGGGTCTGGAGAAACGAACATGAGGCGGGTTGTCGTCACGGGCCTTGGCATGGTTTCGCCGCTTGGCTGTGGTGTGGAAACGACCTGGCAGCGGATCCTTCAGGGCAACAGCGGCGCGCGCGTGATCGAGACGTTCGACGTCTCCGATCTGCCGGCCAAGGTCGCCTGCCAGGTGCCGCGCGGCGACGGCTCTGATGGAACGTTCAATGCCGACCAGTGGATGGAGCCGAAGGACCAGCGCAAGGTCGACGACTTCATCATCTTCGCAATGGCGGCCGCGCGCCAGGCGCTCGATGACGCCAACTGGCACCCCGCCACGGAAGAGGACCGCTGCGCCACGGGCACGCTGATCGGCTCCGGCATCGGCGGCCTGTCGGGCATCGCCGACACCGCGATCCTGCTCAAGGAGCGCGGTCCGCGGAAAGTGTCGCCGTTCTTCATTCCCGGACGCCTGATCAATCTAGCCTCCGGCTATGTCTCGATCGAGCACGGCCTGAAGGGCCCCAATCATTCCGTGGTCACGGCCTGTTCGACCGGCGCGCATGCGATCGGCGATGCGAGCCGTCTGATTGCGCTCGGCGATGCCGA
>NZ_CAFJ01000392.1 GCF_000239795.1 Bradyrhizobium sp. STM 3809
CGTCGGCAGCCACGTCACGGGCTACGACAACGCGATGAAGGGCATTCTCGACCATTTCTGGGATGGCAAGGCCGGCACCGCGCCGAAGCTGGAGCGCGTTCCGAACGAGAAGATCAACTTCATCGGCGGCTTCGACGGCTACACCGTCGGAAACATCCGCGAGGTCAAGCACATCTTCGAGGAGATGGGGATCGAGTACACCATCCTCGGCGACAACTCGAACGTGTTCGACACGCCGACCGACGGCGAGTTCCGCATGTATGAGGGCGGCACGACCCTGGAAGACGCGGCCAATGCCGTTCACGCCAAGGCGACGATCTCGATGCAGCACTATTGCACCGAGAAGACGCTGCCCTTCATCGCCAATCACGGCCAGGAGGTGGTCTCGTTCCACCACCCGGTCGGCGTGTCCGGCACCGACGCCTTCGTGATGGCGCTGTCGCGCATCTCGGGCAAGGAGATCCCGGAGTCGCTCGCCGTCGAGCGTGGCCGCCTGGTCGACGCGATCGCCGACTCCAGCGCTCACATCCACGGCAAGAAGTTCGCGATCTATGGCGATCCGGACCTCTGCCTCGGCCTCGCCTCGTTCCTGCTGGAACTCGGCGCCGAGCCGACCCATGTGCTCGCCACCAACGGCAACAAGGAGTGGGCGGAGCGCGTGCAGGCGGTGTTCGATGCCTCGCCGTTCGGCAAGAACTGCCACGTGTATCCCGGCAAGGATCTCTGGCACATGCGCTCGCTGCTGTTCACCGAGCCGGTCGACTTCCTGATCGGCAACACCTACGGCAAGTACCTGGAGCGCGACACCGGCACGCCGCTGATCCGCATCGGCTTCCCGATCTTCGATCGCCACCACAAGCACCGCTATCCGGTGTGGGGCTATCAGGGCGGCCTGAACGTGCTGGTCACGATCCTCGACAAGATCTTCGACGAGATCGATCGCAACACCAACGTGCCGGCGAAGTCTGACTACAGCTTCGACATCATCCGCTAAGTCACGGCGCGCGGCGGTCCCCAGGGGCCGCCGCGCGCTTCGCTCCGGACGATGCGGCTCGTGGGAAGGCAACGAATGCCTGAGCCTCTTCGTCCCACCAAGACGCGCCGAAGGTCCGCCAACAGGAGAAGCCGATGAGCTCGCTGTCTGCCACGATCCAGAACGTCTTCAACGAGCCGGGTTGCGGCAAGAACGCCAACAAGTCCGAGGCCGAGCGCAAGAAGGGCTGCACCAAGCAGCTGCAGCCGGGCGGTGCGGCCGGTGGCTGCGCCTTCGACGGCGCCAAGGTCGCGCTGCAGCCGCTGACCGACGTTGCGCATCTCGTGCACGGGCCAATCGCCTGCGAAGGCAATTCCTGGGACAACCGCGGCGCGGCCTCGTCCGGCTCGCAGATCTGGCGCACCGGTTTCACCACAGATATCAACGAGACCGACGTCGTGTTCGGCGGCGAGAAGCGCCTGTACAAGGCGATCAAGGAAATCATCGAGAAATACGATCCGCCGGCGGTCTTCGTCTACCAGACCTGCGTGCCCGCCATGACCGGCGACGACATCAACGCGGTCTGCAAGGCGGCCTCGGCCAAGTTCGGCAAGCCCTGCATTCCCGTCAACTCGCCCGGCTTCGTCGGCCCGAAGAATCTCGGCAACAAGCTCGCCGGCGAGGCGCTGCTCGACCACGTCATCGGCACTGTCGAGCCGGAGGTGACGACGCCCTACGACCTCAACATCATCGGCGAATACAATCTCTCGGGCGAGCTCTGGCAGGTGAAGCCGCTGTTCGACGAGCTCGGCATCCGCATCTCCGCCTGCATCTCGGGCGACGGCCGCTACAAGGAGGTGGCGTCGTCGCACCGTGCCCGCGCGGCGATGATGGTGTGCTCCAAGGCGATGATCAACGTCGCCCGCAAGATGGAGGAGCGCTACGGCATTCCGTTCTTCGAGGGCTCGTTCTACGGCATCCAGGATTCCTCGGACTCGCTGCGCGAGATCGCGCGTCTTCTCGTCGAGCGTGGCGCGCCGGCGGACCTGCTGGACCGCACCGAGGCGGTGATCGCGCGCGAGGAGGCCAAGGCCTGGGCCGCGATCGAGCCGTTCAAGCAGCGCCTCACCGGCAAGAAGGTGCTGCTGATCACCGGTGGCGTGAAGTCGTGGTCGGTCGTGGCGGCGCTGCAGGAAGCCGGCATGGAGCTGGTCGGCACTTCCGTGAAGAAGTCCACCAAAGAGGACAAGGAGCGCATCAAGGAGCTGATGGGCCAGGACGCCCACATGATCGACGATATGGCGCCCCGCGAGATGTACAAGATGCTCAAGGACGCCAAGGCCGACATCATGCTGTCCGGAGGCAAGTCGCAATTCGTGGCGCTGAAGGCCGCGATGCCCTGGCTCGACATCAACCAGGAGCGCTCGCACGCGTTCATGGGCTATATCGGCATGGTGAAGCTGGTCGCCGAGATCGACAAGGCGATCTACAACCCGATGTGGGAGCAGCTGCGCAAGCGGGCGCCCTGGGAGAGCGCCAGCAACAATTGGCAGGCCAAGGCGATCGCGCAGGCCAATGCGGAAGCTGCCGCGCTGGCCGCGAATCCCGTCGCCGCGGAGGCCGCGCGCCGCGCCAAGAAGATCTGCCACTGCAAGTCGGTCGATCTCGGCACCATCGAGGACGCGATCAAGGCTCATGGCCTGACCGACGTCGCCGGCGTCCGCACCCACACCAACGCCTCGGGCGGTTGCGGCGCCTGTGCCGGCCGGGTCGAGGACATCCTGGCGGCGCAGAGGGCGCCGGCCGCGCCGCTCTTGCAGGCGGCAGAGTAGGGCAACGCTCATGGCCAAGGTCACCATCGGAAAGAAGGCCTGCGCGGTCAATCCGCTGAAGATGAGTCAGCCGATCGGCGGCTCGTTCGCCTTCCTCGGCCTGCGTGGCGCGATGCCGCTGCTGCACGGCTCGCAGGGCTGCACCTCGTTCGGCCTGACGCTGTTCGTGCGCCACTTCAAGGAAGCGGTGCCGATGCAGACGACGGCCATGAGCGAGGTCGCCACCGTGCTCGGCGGCTACGAGAATGTCGAGCAGGCGATCCTGAACATCCATAAGAAGCAGAAGCCGGAGATCATCGGCATCTGCTCGACCGGCGTCACCGAGACCAAGGGCGACGACGTCGACGGCTACATCAAGCTGATCCGCGAGAAGCACCCGGAGCTCGCCAGCTATCCGCTGGTCTACGTCTCGACGCCCGACTTCAAGGACGCGTTCCAGGACGGCTGGGACAAGACGGTCGCCAAGATGGTCG
>NZ_CAFJ01000391.1 GCF_000239795.1 Bradyrhizobium sp. STM 3809
CCCGAGGAGCTGGCGGACTTCATCGCGCACCTGCATCATCACGGCTTCGTCGGCGCCAACGTCACCATCCCGCACAAGGAGCGGGTGCTCGAACTGACCGAGCCGGACGCGCGCGCACGCGCCGTCGGGGCTGCCAATACGCTGTGGTACGATCGCGGTGTCCTGCGTGCGACCAATACCGATGTCGAGGGTTTCATCGGCAATCTCGACGCCGCCGCGCCCGGCTGGGACCGCACCGACGAGGCCCTGGTGCTCGGCTCCGGAGGCTCGGCGCGGGCCGTCGTGTTCGGACTGCTGGAGCGCGGCATCGGCCGCGTCCACGTCATCAACCGCACCGCCGCCCGCGCCCAGGCGCTCGCCGATCAGTTCGGCAGCCGTGTCGCCGCGGAAGGCTGGGATCGTCTCGAAGCGCTGCTGCCGAATGCCGGCCTGTTCGTGAACACCACCTCGCTCGGCATGCACGGCCAG
Source organism: Bradyrhizobium sp. STM 3809 (assembly GCF_000239795.1). Classification (GTDB taxonomy): domain Bacteria; phylum Pseudomonadota; class Alphaproteobacteria; order Rhizobiales; family Xanthobacteraceae; genus Bradyrhizobium. The sequence goes on from NZ_CAFJ01000391.1 coordinate 469, forward strand.
CCGCCGCTCGCGCTCGATGTCGAGCTGCTGCCGTCCCACGCCGTGGTCGTCGACATCGTCTACGTGCCGCTGCAGACGGCATTGCTCGGCGCGGCGCGGGCGCGGGGCCTGCGCACCGCGGACGGGCTCGGCATGCTGCTGCACCAGGCCGTGCGCGGCTTCGAATTGTGGTTCGGCCATCGCCCGCAGGTGACGCCCGAGTTGCGGGCCCTGGTCGAGGCTGATCTCACAAAGGCTTGAGCGCGGAATGAGCGGCCCTCTCCGGCGTTTCACTCGTCAGATGGCCGCGTCTCGGATACGAGCACGGCGCACCTCTCGAGCCCTCGGAGTTTTCAGCATGTCTGCCCGTCTCCTCCTGATCCGTCCCGTCGCAGCACTCGCAATGGTTGCGGCGGCGTCGCTGACCGCTATCGCGCAGCAGGCCCCGGTCCCGACGCGCGTGCGCGGCGCCGTCGAGAGCGTCGATGGCGATACGATGACGGTGAAGGCGCGGAGCGGCGAGATCTTCAAACTGCGCATGGCCGGCGATCTCAGGGTGTCCGGCGTCGTCAAGGCCGAGCTCTCCGACATCAAGCTCGGCTCGTTCATCGGCGCGACCACGGTGCCCGGCCCGGACGGTGCGCCCAAGGCGGTCGAGATCCACATCTTTCCCGAGGACATGCGCGGCACCGGCGAGGGCTCACGGTCGTGGGATCTCAAGCCGAATTCGAGCATGACCAACGCCACCGTGTCGGAGAGCTCGGTGTCGACGGACGGTCATACGCTGCTGGTCAAATACAAGGGCGGCGAGAAGCGCGTCGACATCTCGCCGGATACGCCGATCGTCACCTTCGTGCCGGGCGACAAGTCCGAGCTGAAGGCCGGCGCCAAGGTCATCGCCACCGTCAAGCAGCTGCCGGACGGCTCGCTCGAAACCAGCCGCGTCAGCGTCGGCCGCGACGGCCTGACGCCGCCGATGTGAGCGGCCAAGGGCTTTGCGCTCAGCTGCCCCAGAACGCCTGTCGTCCCGGCGAACGCCGGGACCCATACCCCCAGGCAGATGTTTGAGGCACGCTGGGCATTGGCTTTTTGCCCAATGCGACGGCTGCAGAGTATGGGTCCCGGATCGGCGCCGCGCCGCGCTGACGCGCGTCACGGCTTGTCCGGGACGACAGCGATGGCATAGTAGCGGCAGCGAGAGGGTAAGCTGATGAGCACTTTGCTCGCTGATACCCCGAACTAATTCGCCAGCACCTTGCGATCGATCTCCGCTACGGTGTTGACGCCGCACAGTCCCATCGTCGTCAGGAGCTCGTTGCGGATGATGTCGATGGCCTTGGCGACGCCGGCCTGGCCGCCGGCGCCGAGGCCGTAGGCATAGGCGCGGCCGAGCATGCAGGACTTGGCGCCGAGCGCGAGCGCGCGCATCACGTCCTGGCCGGAGCGGATGCCGCCGTCGAACATGATCTCGATCTTGTCGCCGACCGCATCGGCGATGCCGGGCAGCACGTGGATGGAGGAGGGGGCGCCGTCGAGCTGGCGGCCGCCATGATTGGAGACGACCATCGCCTGCGCGCCGGTGGCGGCGGCGAGCTTGGCGTCCTCGATGTCATGGATGCCCTTGATGATCAGCTTGCCGGGCCAGATCGAGCGGATCCAGTCGACGTCCTTCCAGTTCAGCGAGGTGTCGAACTGCGAGGCCGTCCAGGCCGAGAGCTTGGTCAGGTCTTCGGTGTTCTTCACGTGGCCGGCGATGTTGCCGAAGGTGCGGCGCTTGCCCTGCAGCACGCCCTGCACCCAGGCCGGCTTGGTGGCGAAGTCGAACAGTTTCGACAGCGACCATTCCGGCGGCACGCTCATGCCGTTCTTGATGTCCTGATGGCGCTGGCCGATCACCTGCAGATCGACCGTCAGGCACAGCGCGGTGCACTTCGCGGCCATGGCGCGCTCGATCAGCGCCTTGATGAAGCCGCGGTCCTTCATGACGTAGAGCTGGAACCAGAACGGCTTCTCGACGCTCGAGGCGATGTCCTCGATCGAGCAGATCGACATCGTGCTCTGCGTGAAGGGAATGCCGGCCGCCTGCGCGGCGCGGCAGGCGTGGATCTCGCCGTCGCCATGCTGCATGCCCAACAGCCCGACCGGCGCCAGGATCAGCGGCATCGACGAGGGCTCGCCGAGAATGGTGGTCGACAGGTCGCGCTTGGAGACATCCACCAGGATGCGCTGCCGGAACTTGATCTTCTGCAGATCGTCGCGGTTGGCGCGCAACGTCTCCTCGGCATAGGAGCCGCGGTCGGCGTAGTCGAAGAAGGCTTTGGGAACGCGGCGCTTGTGCAGCAGGCGCAGGTCTTCAATGCAGGTGACGTGTTTCATCGCAGTGTTCGGCTCCCCCACCGACGGTCTCGTTTCTTGAGCTGTCAGTCCTCTAGCATCTTTGAGACGGCTGCCAAATCCGGCTTTGGCCGCTCCGGGCCGGCGGCGAAGCGACAGGCGCAGTCTGTGCGAGACGGACGCAGCGGACCGGTCGGAGGAGGGCCGCCACGGCTGCGGTTTCACGCCCCGGGCATGCCGCGGTACGTCCTGCACGCCTTGCGTGCCGGCTGCTCATGCGCGGAAAAATTAGTGTTAACAACGCCTTATCGGATAATTGGCGGTTTCGTGGTAATGATTCATCACATTTTTTGAAGCCATCTTAGCTTTAAGGCGACTATAACCCGCGGGCTGGCCGGATGGGGCTCGGATCGTGATTCGCGCCCGCCGGCCACGACGTCGAGATGCTGTCGCTGGGGGTCATATGAGCCGTAACTATTTCGGGACCGATGGGATTCGTGGCCGCGCCAACGGCCTGATCACGCCGGAACTCGCGCTCAAGGTGGGGCAGGCCGCGGGTCTTCTGTTCCAGCGCGGCGAACACCGCCACCGCGTCGTGATCGGCAAGGACACGCGGCTGTCCGGCTACATGATCGAATACGCGATGGTCGCGGGATTCACCTCGGTCGGCATGGACGTGCTGCTGGTCGGCCCGATGCCGACGCCGGCGGTGGCGATGCTGACCAAGTCGATGCGCGCCGATCTCGGCGTCATGATCTCGGCCTCGCACAATCTGTTCGAGGACAACGGCATCAAGCTGTTCGGCCCGCAGGGCTTCAAGCTGTCGGACGACGTCGAGAAGCAGATCGAGCAGCTGCTCGACGAATCGCTCGACAAGAAGCTGGCGCAGAGCGCGAGCCTCGGCCGCGCCCGCCGTATCGACGGCGTGCACGATCGCTATATCGAATTCGCCAAGCGCACCCTGCCGCGCGACCTCTCGCTCGACGGCCTGCGCGTGGTGGTCGATTGCGCCAATGGCGCGGCGTACAAGGTCGTGCCCGAGGCGCTGTGGGAGCTCGGCGCCGACGTGATCTCGATCGGCGTGGAGCCCGATGGCTTCAACATCAACAAGGAATGCGGCTCGACCTCGCCGGAGGCGCTTTGCCGGAAGGTCCGTGAAATGCGCGCCGACATCGGCATCGCGCTCGACGGCGACGCCGACCGCGTGATCCTGGTCGACGAGCGCGGCCATATCGTCGACGGCGATCAGCTGCTCGCGGTGATCGCGCAGAGCTGGAAGGAGGACGGCCGCCTGGCGCGTCCCGGCATCGTCGCGACCGTGATGTCCAACCTCGGCCTTGAGCGCTTCCTGCAGGGGCAGGGGCTCGAGCTGGTGCGCACGCCGGTCGGCGACCGCTACGTGCTCGAGCGCATGCTCGCCGACGGCTACAATCTCGGCGGCGAGCAGTCCGGCCACATCATCCTGTCGGACTATGCGACCACCGGCGACGGCTTCGTGGCCGCCCTGCAGGTGCTGGCCACGGTGCAGAAGCTGCGCCGTCCGGTCTCTGAGGTCTGCCACAAGTTCGATCCGCTGCCGCAGATCCTCAAGAACGTGCGCTATCGCAGCGGCAAGCCGCTCGATGCCGACTCCGTGAAGTCGGCGATCGACACCGGCCAGAAGCGTCTCAACGGCCACGGCCGTCTGCTCGTGCGCTCCTCCGGCACCGAGCCCGTCATTCGCGTGATGGGCGAGGGCGACGACCGCAACCTCGTCGAGGAGGTCGTCGACGAGATCGTCACCGCCGTGGGCAACGCCGCCGCGGCGGCCTGATCCTCGGCCGATCCGCTTCGTCAGAAGGCCTGCCATCCTGCGATGGCAGGCCTTTTGTTTTGAACGGGTCGCTGACTGCCTCGACCAGGATACGACCGTATTGCCTTTAAGGAGCAAACC
>NZ_CAFJ01000390.1 GCF_000239795.1 Bradyrhizobium sp. STM 3809
AGGGTTGAAAAGTCCGCCAGGCCGTTAAAGCCTCAAGACATCAAACCTTGAGAGCCTCAGAACGTCAGCGCCGAGACCACGCGCACCTTCTGCGCGGCGTCGATCTTCTGCACGCCGAGCGCGACGACCTTCTCGCCCTCGTCGACGCCCGAAACGATCAGCACGTCCTTGCTGTCATAGGCTTTCACCTTGACCGGCTTGAGCGTCACCTCGCCCTTGTCGTTGACGACGTAGAGCGAGGGATCGCGGCCGTCGTTGAACAGCGACGACAGCGGCAGCCGCGCGACGCGGGTGGTCGCCGGATCGGACAAGGTCAGCGTCGCGGTCATGCCGAGCGAGACGGCGTCGTTGGCGTCCGGCAGCGAGAATTTCGCCAGATAGGTCCGCGTCGCCGGATCGGCCGTCGGCGCGATCTCGCGCAGCCGGGCGGTGTAGGTCTTGCCGGCTTCCGACCACAGCGACACCGTCGCGGTGCCGTTCTTGGCGCGGTCGAGCAGGGTCTCGGGGATCGCGACCACGGCCTCCTTCTCGGCGAAGCGGGCGACGCGGATGGCGGCCTGGCCGGCGGCGACGACGACGCCGGGCTCGATCATGCTCGCCGTGACGACGCCGCGCGCATCCGCCACGAGCGTCGCGTAGGACAGCGAGTTGCGCGTCAGCTCGACCGAGCGCTCGGCGCGATTGAGCCGCGCGCGGGCCTCGTCGGCGGAGGCCTTGGCCTGATCCATCTGCGCGTCGGTGGTCCAGCCCTTGGCGCGCAATTCCTTGGCGCGGGCCTCGGCGGCGGAGGCCTGCGCGAGCACGCCGGTAGCGGCGCGGAATTCCGCCTCGGCCTGCTCGGCCTGCAGCTTCAGGTCGACCTCGTCGAGCGTGGCCAGCGGCTGGCCGATTTCGACGGTCTGGCCGACCTCGACGAGGCGCTTGGCGACCTTGCCGGCGACGCGGAAGCCGATGTCCGCCTCGATGCGCGGCCGGATCGTCCCGACGAAGCTGCGCTCCGGCGTCTCGGCTTCGTAGTGGACGGTCGCGACCAGGACCGGCCGGATCGGCTCCGCCTTCTGGGCGACGGTCTCGTTGCAGCCGGCCAGGGCGACGGCCATGGTGGCCAGCGCAAGGCCGGTCAACAGCTTGGAATAACTCGCGAAAATCAGGCGGATCAGCATCGGACACCCCTCGCTGCGAATGCGATGGAGTGTCGATTGTTGACTGACGATTGTCAATAATCGTCAGTGATCATGACTTCGTGAACGTTAAGACATGTTGCCGCAGGTGCTCAGGAGAAGGGGCAGATCTCGATTGGCGGAGGTGTCCATCACCTCACGGCGTCATTCCGGGGCGACCGCGCCAGCGGTCGAACCCGGAATCTCGAGCTTGGTTTGCACCACAGCGACTCATCTCGGGATTCCGGGTTCGGTCGCTGTCGCGACCACCCCGGAATGACGGCGCCTGGTCCCAACGCACGGTGTCCGCAATGCGGATCACCGCAAGGACTCCGGGGACAGGTGAAATCTCGGTTGGCGGGAGTGTCCGTCACCCGCGTCGTCATTCCGGGGCGACCGCGCCAGCGGTCGAACCCGGAATCTCGAGCTTGGTTTGCACTAACCGCCTCATTTCGGGATTCCGGGTTCGGTCGCTGTCGCGACCGCCCCAGAATGACGGCGCCCGGTCCCAACGCACGACGTCCGCAGTGCGGATCACCGCATGCGCTCACTCGGCCGGCGCCTGGCCGGCGAATTCCACCTTGCTCGCGTGGCCGCCGAAGAACACCAGGAGCCCGGCGATCAGCGGCAGCGCCGACAGCGCGAGCAGGCCATGCGTGGTCGAGCCGGTCGTGTCCTTGATCCAGCCGACCAGATAGGGTCCGCCGAAGCCGGCGAGATTGCCGATCGAGTTGATCAGCGCGATGGCGCCAGCGGCGGCCGTGCCCGACAGCCACGCGGTGGGCAATGTCCAGAACACGCCGAACACGCAGAACACGCCGATCGCCGCGAAGGTCAGCGCCACCATGGTCAAAGTCGGATCGCCGATCTGGCTCGATGCCGCCAGCGCCACCGCGATCAGGATCATGGGCGCGCCGACATGCACCACGCGCTCGCGCGTCGCATCGGAATGCCGCGCCCACAGGATCATCGCGACGGTGCCGAACGCATAGGGAATCGCCGTGACGAAGCCGGTCTCGGTGTTGGTGAGGCCGAACGCCTTGACGATCTGCGGCAGCCAGAACTGCATGCCATAGAGCGCGCCGACGAAGCCGAAATAGATCAGGCTGAGCACGATCACCTTCGGCGACGACAGCGCCTCGCCGAGCGTCATGTGTCCGGCCGCCTGCTTCGCCGCCGTCTCGGCCTCGAGCCTGGCGGCGAGCCAGGCCTTCTGCTCCGCCGACAGCCAGCCGGCATGCTCCGGCCGGTCGGTGAGGTAGAACCAGGTGACGATGCCGAGCAGCACCGAGGGGATGCCCTCGAGGATGAACAGCCACTGCCAGCCCTGCAGCCCCATCCGGCCGTGCAGGCCGAGCAGCAGGCCCGAGACCGGCGCCCCGATCACGGTCGAGACCGGCACCGCCACCGCGAAGGCGGCGAGGAAGCGCGCGCGATACTGCGCGGGGTACCAATAGGTGAGATAGAGGATGATGCCGGGGAAGAAGCCGGCCTCGGCGACGCCGAGCAGGAAGCGGAGCGCGTAGAAGCTCAGGGGTCCGGACACCAGCGCCATCAGCGCCGAGATGATGCCCCAGGTCACCATGATTCGCGCAATCCAGCGGCTGGCGCCGAACTTCTCCAGCGCCAGATTGCTCGGCACCTCGAAGATGAAATAGCCGATGAAGAAGATGCCGGCGCCCCAGGCGAACACCAGCGGCGAGAATTTCAGCTCCGCGTTCATGGTCAAGGCGGCAAAGCTGAGATTGACGCGGTCGAGATAGGAGAACAGATAGGCGAGCACCAGGAACGGAATCAGCCGCCAGGAGATCGCGCGAATGGTCGAGGCCTCGATTTCGGAGCGGCCGGGCGCGGCCGGATGGGTAACGGACGGACTCATCGATCTCCTCCCCGGAGCATTGCAGAATTGATAGTTGATGGGCGGTGTCGAGTATCGGTCGTGGCAAGTCAATCGGAAAACCTGACATCCCACAGCCCGCCGGCGCATTGCGGGAGCGCGGCGCGCGCATGACGCGCTCGTCACCGGAGGTGCCGCCTCGGGCCCGCGAGCGCCGCCGCCGGGCGATCGCGCTGGCGGCGGCGCTGATCGTCATCGCACTCGGGCTCGCCCTGCGCTTCGTTGGTCCGGGCCTCGGCCTTCCCGCAGGGATCGTCAAATATGGCGGCTCCATCCTCTGGGCGACGATGGTCTACATGCTGCTCGTCGCGCTGCGGCCACGGTCCTCACGGCGACAGGTCGGCGGACTCGCGCTCGCCGTTGCCGTTCTCGTCGAAGCCTCGCGGCTGATCCATACGCCCTGGCTCGACAGCTTCCGCCTGACGCTCGCCGGCGCGCTGCTGCTCGGACGGATCTTCTCGCTGTGGAATATCGCGGCCTACGCCGTCGGCATCCTCATGGGCATCGCGATCGATCGGATCGCGCTGCGATCTTCCTCGAGATAACAGCACGATCGCATGGCGGATGTGGAGCCACAGCGGCGAATGATGCTGCTCGTTTGTGATTCCGTCATGCCCGGGCTTGTCCCGGGCATCCACGTCGTTCCTGGTCTGCCGGACGCCGTGGATGGCCGGGACAAGCCCGGCGATGACAAGGTGGAGATCGACGGGCGCAAGACTCTCATCCAGACGCGATAGCCCTGCACGACATTGGGTTGCCTTGGGCGAGATGCGGTGTCTGCTGAGTAATCAGTTCACCTCCGCACCGGCGCGGCCGAAGAAGGCCATCAGCTGCTCTGCCAGCGCCTCGGGCTGCTCCTCCGGAATGTAGTGGCCGCACGCGCCGATGGTGATGCCCTCGACCTGCTCGGCGACTTCTCTCAATGGCGCGGCCATGTCCACGATCGATCCCTGGTCGGCGCCGACCGCCAGCACCGGCGGCTTCAACCTGCCTCGGGCTCTCAGCTCGCGGTTCTGATCCGCCGACACTGCAGCGGCCCGATAATAGGCGAGCCCGGCGCGCAAGCCACCGGTCCTGGTCAGCACGCGGGCATATTCGTCCAGATCGCGTTCCGCGAACGTTTCGGGATTGGCACTCTTCCGGCGCAGAAACCAGGCGAGATAATCGCGTTCGCGACCCTGGATCAGCATCTCCGGGAGATCGGCCACGACGTGGAATGCGAAGTGCCATGTGCGCCACGCGCGGTCCGGAGTGAACGGCAGTGCCTCAGGAAGGGTGACCCCGGGAATGCCGGCATCAAGCAGAGCCAGGCTTTTCACCTCGTCCCCGAACAGCGCCGCATAGGGATAGGCGACCCACGCCCCGATATCGTGCGCCGCGAGATGATAGCTGCCGACGCCGTGCTGCTGCAGCAGGCGATGCACCGCCGTGGCGAGCGTCTGCGTGTCATAGCCGGCGGCGGGCCGGTCCGAATCGCCCTGCCCGGGCAGGTCCGGCGCGATGATTTGATAGCGCGACGCGAGCAGCGGCATGATCCTGCGCCACGCAAACCAGCTCTGGGGGAAGCCGGCGAGCAGCACGACAGTCTCGTTATCCGGCGAGCCACCGCTGACATAGTGTAGCCTCACCCCGTCGACGGTCTCGAAACGGTGCGCGAACCCGGGGAGCGACGGCTCGGCACGACTGAACGGCAAGGTCGCGACCGGGCGCGAGGGGCTGTTGTCAGGGATCTCGTTCATCGACTCTGTCACGGATCGTTCTCCTAATTATAGAACAAATGTTTCCTATTTCGGCGCGACATCACGCGAACAGGGCCGCAGCCTGTTTCGCCACGCTCGTCATTTCCCGCTTCGCGCGTCCCGTCTTGCCGACCACCCGCAAACCCTGGATCACGCAGAACAGCGCTCCGGCAACGATCTCCGCATCGAGCTCCGCCCGGATCGACCCGTCGGCCTGACCGAGCCGGATCAGATCGCGCAACAGCGTTTCGACCCGGCGCAGCGCCGCGCGGACCTTGGCGGCGGCTTCCGCATCCAAGGTGGCGAGCTCGGTGGCGCTGGTGACGACGAGGCAGCCGCGCCGGCCCTCGCTGTCGCTGGCGGATTCCGCGTAGAACTGCAGCAGGGCCTCCAGCTTGTCGCGGCCGCTGTGCTGCGCGTCGACGCGCTCACGCAGCTGGCGGTCGCGGCGCGCGATGTAGTGGTCGAGCGTTGCCAGGAAGATCGCGCGCTTGTCCGCGAAAGCCTTGTAAAGGCTGCCGGTGGCGAGCTTCATGGCGGCTCGCAATTCAGCGAGCGACGCGCCGTGATAGCCGCGCTCGCTGAACACCACCAGCGCCTTGCTCAAGGCAGTGTCCATATCGAACTCGCGCGGACGCCCCGGTCCGCGACGCCCGGATGATTCAGAGTGTGACGTCGTCATTCCCCCTTTTAGGAAACATTCGTTTCCAAATCAACAGCAGAAAATGCCTTTCGTCCGACGATCAGTTCCCCAGCTGAAACCGCTGAAACCGGTGCAGCTCGTCCTCGATGATCCGCTTCAGCGCCTTGCGATGGTCGCCGCGCGCCGACTTGCCCTCGCCGACCCAGCTCCATTTCTGCATCAGCAGCTTGCCGTTCTGCCGGTCGGTCTTCAGATCCAGCGCCGCGACGATCTCCTCGCCGACCAGCACCGGCAGCGCGAAATAGCCGAACAGCCGCTTGTCCTTCGGCACATAGGCCTCGAAGCGGTGGTCATAGTCGAAGATCGCCTGCGTCCGCTTGCGCTGGATGATCAGCGGATCGAACGGCGACAGGATGTGCACGCGCGCGGGATCGATCGCGATCGCCTCCTCCAGCGCGGCCGGGGCCATCCAATGCTCCTGTTTGCCGGCGCCCTCCAGCGCCACAGGCACCAGTTCGCCGCGCCGGACCCGGGCCTCGATCACCCGCCGCACGTCCGCCTTGCGCGGCGCATTGAGATGGCACAGCGAGTCGAGGCTGACGACGCCCTGCGCGCGCAGGCCGCGGTCGAGCAGATAGACCGCGATCTCGCGCGCGGTGGCGCCTTTCGGTAAGCGGTCCCACCCGAAATGCCGGGTGGTGAGGTCGTAGGTCTTGAGCATGCCGTCGCGGCCGGCGACCGTGAGCACGCCTTCGTAGAAGCCGAGCTGCAGCGCGCGCTTCGAGGGCTTGCGGCTGGCCCAGGCGTGGTCCTTGTCGCGCAGCTCGTCATCGTCGATGTCGCGGATCGTCAGCGCGCCGCCCTGCCGGATCAGCCGCATCACCTTGCGCGTATCTTCCGGTTTCACCGTCTGCAGCCAGCGATGCCCCTCGCGGCGGTAGCGCCGCATCGCCGGCACGAAATAGCGGAAGTCCTGCGTCGGAACATAAGCGAGCGCGTGCGTCCAATATTCGAAGACCGTCTTGTCCGCGCTCTGCGCCTGCCGGAGGTCGTCGCGCCGATAGGCCGGGATGCGGCTGAACAGGATGTGGTGATGGCAGCGCTCGATCACGTTGATGGTGTCGATCTGCACGTAGCCGAGATGCGCGACCGCGGCGGCGACCGCTTCGGGGCCGGCGCCGAACGGTGCCTCCTGGTCGAGGCGCTGGGCGCGCAGCCAGAGACGCCGCGCCGCGGTCTTGCCGAGCGGAATGGGAGTGACAGACATGGAAACCGGATGGTGCGAGATTCGCCCGCACGCAGGCAATGACAATCGGCAGGCCGGATCCGTTCAGGGAACCTATGGCTTCGGCTTGTCCGGGATGCTGCCGGTGGCGATCTCCGACTTGCAGCTCGCCCGGCCGGCATCCGGCGCGCGGCACTTGTAGACGCGGCCGGTCAGGCGGTCGATCAGCCACGCCGTATCCTCCGCCGGACTTTCGAGGCCGACATAGCGATTGCCCACCGCACCGATCAACGTCGACAGCAGGATGGACGCCGCGATGATTCCCGCCCCGATCAGGGTCGAGATGGAACCGGTCGATCCCGAGGGATCGGTCCGATGAGACTGGTAGTCGCGCCTCGGTGATGAGTTGAACACGGCTGTGCTTTTCTGTTGGCGTTTCTTGAACTCAAATCGTGTGGTGCCCGCCTCGCTTCCTCCGGTTTGCGATTTTTTTCCGGCCAGGGATATCCGGTAGAACCGCATCTGGCCGATTTGTTGTTCGCGGACCGGCCGGGTGTCGAAGGCTTTGCGACAACCTCGCAGCGACCGATCCCGCCTCCGCGGCCGTGCGAGGCTGAGTGATATCAATCACATTGGAAAGCTTTGAACCGGTTCTATCGTCCACGCATCCAATGGCCATGAGCCATGACCACCCGAGGACCACGACGATGACCCCATACTTTGAACGTTTTGCAGTCCGGGCGGCGGCGTTGTCCGCCGTGCTGATCATGAGCGCGGGAACCGCACTCGCCGGCGAGGCCGTATCGGCCGATCAGATCATCAACGCGCTGAAGCCGAAAACGGTGACGCGCGGCCTCACTGTCGGGCCGCAGGCGGCCCCGCAGGTCGATGCCGCGGCGCAGGCCAAGCAGGCGGCGCTGCTCGACAGCGTGCGCAACCGCAAGACCCGCTCGCTGTCGCTCGGCGAGCGCGAGCAGATCGCGGAACTGGCCGCGACCAAGCCGAAGATCGATCTCGAGATCCAGTTCGACTACAACTCGGCCGAGATCAGCAAGAGCTCGCTGCCGCGGGTGGAGGAACTCGGCAAGGCGCTGTCCGACCCGAACCTGAAGGGCTCGACTTTCGTGGTCGCCGGCCACACCGACGGCATCGGCGGCGACAGCTTCAATCAGGATCTCTCCGAGCGCCGCGCCGACACCATCAAGCGCTACCTTGTCGAGAAGTTCGGCCTGGTCGGCCAGGATCTCGTCACCGTCGGCTACGGCAAGACCAAGCTGAAGGATGCGGCCAACCCGGCCGATCCGCTGAACCGGCGCGTCCAGGTCGTCAACATGGATACCAAGACCGCGGCGGCGAAGTAGGCGTCACCGCGTATCCAGCACCTCGCGGATCTTGGTGCCGAGCAGCGTCCGGCTGATCGGCTTCTGCAGCAGCGCAACGCCGGGGTCCAGCCGCCCCTGATGGACGATGGCGTTGCGCGAGTAGCCGGTCATGAACAGCACCTTGAGCCCGGGGCGGGCGACGCGCAGATCATCCGCCAGCTGGCGCCCGTTCATGCCCGGCATGACGATGTCGGTGAGCAGGAGATCGACATCCAGCGGCTCGCGCGCGAGCAGCGCCAGCGCGGCCGGGCCGTCGGGCGCCTCATGCACGGCATAGCCGAGCTCGGCCAGGGTCTCGACGATATAGTTGCGCACCTCCGGCTCGTCCTCGACGATCAGCACGGTCTCGCTGCCGCGGCTGCCGATCACGGCGGCCCGAGTCTCCGGCACCTCGGCGGCGGTGTGATTCGCGCGCGGCAGATAGATCTTCACCGTCGTCCCCTCGCCGACCTCGCTGTAGATGGTCACGTGGCCGCCGGACTGCTTGACGAAGCCATAGACCTGGCTCAGTCCGAGCCCGGTTCCCTGCCCCGGCTCCTTGGTCGTGAAGAACGGATCGAACGCCTTGTCCAGCACCTCGCGCGGCATGCCGGCGCCGGTGTCGGTGATCGCCACCAGGACGTACTGGCCGACGGCGAGATCGCCGTGCTGCCGCGCATAGGCTTCGTCGATGAAGCTGTTCGAGGTCTCGATCGTCAGCTTGCCCTGGCCGCGCATCGCATCCTTGGCGTTGACGACGAGGTTGAGGATCGCCGCCTCCATCTGGCTCGGATCGACCTCGACCTGCCAGAGGCCCGCCGCCTCGACGACCTCGATACTGATCGTCTCGCCGAGGGTCCTGCGGAAGAAGTCGGACATGCCCGCGAGCAGCTTGTTGACGTTGGTCAGGCGAGGATCGAGCGGCTGGCGGCGGGCGAAGGCGAGCAGCCGCTGCGTCAAGGTCGCGGCGCGCTGGGCGCCACTGGCGGCCTGCGCGATGGCCCGGCTGAGACGGTCGCGCGCGGCCTCGCCTTGCGCGCGCAGGCTGCGCTCGGCAATCTCGAGATTGCCGCTGATGATGGTCAGCAGGTTGTTGAAGTCATGCGCCACGCCGCCGGTCAGCTGGCCGACCGCCTCCATCTTCTGGGCGTGGCGCAGCATGTCCTCGGCCTCGCGCCGTTGCCGGCTCTCGACCATCAGCGCGGTCTCCGCCGCGCGCAATTGCGCCGGCGACGGGATGGCCAGGATCTTCGGCAGCAGCGGCCACAGGACGCCGGCGGTGAGGATCGAGGCGAGCGCGGTAGCGGCCTTCACCAGCCCCTCGATGCCGTAGATCGGAACCCACAGCGTCACGATCGACAGCACATGCGTGACCCCGCAGGCCATGATGAAGAGGGCGAAGGCCCAGAACAGGAAGCCGAAGTCGACATCCCGCCGCTTGGAGACGAACAATGTGAGCACGACCGGAATCGAGAAATAGGCCGCCGCGATCACGGCGTCGGAGGCGACATGGAGCCAGATCAACTCGGGTTCCCACAACAGACAGATCCCGTGCGGAGACAAGCTCGAGGAATCGAGCAGCCGCTGAAACCATCCCAACATCGATTGGCGCCCCCTCCCAATGCTCGTAGCGAAGCGACGCGAAACTGGCGGCGCGGGATGAGCCCGTCAAGCGACAGACGCAGGGAA
>NZ_CAFJ01000389.1 GCF_000239795.1 Bradyrhizobium sp. STM 3809
GGGAATACGACCGCCCCAGCACCCGCCATTTCGTCATCGCCGGCTGCCCCTGTGGATCCGGCTTCTGCCACCACCCACGTTCGGCATTCAGCTTCCCCAGCGGCAGCTCGATCACGCCTTCGTCAGCGTCGGGGCCGCCCTCGACCACCGCCCAATAGGTCTTCGAAATCTTGCCGTGCTTGAACAAAAGCCCGAGCGAGGCGGTTGCCTTGCGATGGCGGCCGAGCACGAGGCAGCCCGAGGTTTCCTTGTCCAGCCGATGCGCCAGAACCGGCGGGCGCGGCAGGCCGAAGCGCAGCGCGTCGAACGAGGCTTCCAGGTTCGGTCCGCCCTTCGGGCCCTTGTGCACGGGAATGCCGGCCGGCTTGTCGATGACCAGCATCAGCCCGTCGCGGTGGAGCACGCGGGCGAGCATCTCCTCGTCGGTGGGTTGGTTAATGTCCATGGAAACCGTAACGCGGGTGTGAGCTTTCGTTTGGGAAGGGAAAGGGCTAACACCACGCCATGAACGATACCACCTCCGAAACACCCAAGCGGTCGTGGTGGCGGCGGCTCTCGGACGGCCTGAAGCGCACCTCCGGCGCGCTCGGCACGGCCGTGGCCGACCTCGTCACCAAGCGCAAGCTCGACCGCGCGATGCTCGACGACATCGAGGACGTGCTGCTGCGCGCCGATCTCGGCACCCAGGTCGCCGCAAGGATCGCCGAAGCCGTCGGCGCCGGCCGCTATGACAAGGCGATCAGCGCCGACGAGGTCAAGGCTGTCGTCGCGACCGAGGTCGAGAAGGTGCTGTCGCCGGTGGCCAAGCCACTCGTCGTCGAGGCCGGGCACAAGCCGTTCGTGATCCTCGTCGTCGGCGTCAACGGCTCCGGCAAGACCACGACGATCGGCAAGCTCGCCCAGAAATTCGCCTCCGAAGGCAAGCAGGTGATGCTGGCCGCGGGCGACACCTTCCGCGCCGCCGCCATCGAGCAGCTCAAGGTCTGGGGCGAGCGCACCAGGGCGCCGGTCATCGCCGGCGCGCAAGGCTCGGATTCCGCAAGCCTCGCCTTCACCGCCATCACCGCGGCCAAGGAGCAGGGCCGCGATATCCTGCTGATCGACACCGCCGGCCGGCTGCAGAACAAGGCCGAGCTGATGAACGAGCTCGAGAAGGTCGTGCGTGTCATTCGCAAGGTCGACGCCTCGGCGCCGCATGCGGTGCTGCTGGTGCTCGATGCCACCGTGGGACAAAATGCGCTGTCGCAGGTCGAGGCGTTCCATCGTACGGCTGGCGTCACCGGCCTGGTGATGACCAAGCTCGATGGCACGGCGCGCGGCGGCATCCTGGTGGCGCTGTCGGAGAAGTTCAAGCTGCCGGTGCACTTCATCGGCGTCGGCGAGGGCGTCGAGGATCTGCAGCCGTTCGCGGCGAAGGATTTCGCGCGGGCGATCGCCGGCATCGAGGATTGACGCTGCCGCGCTGCTCCGGCGCGGTTTGATCGACGACGAGACCAGCTGCGTCGCCGCTGACGACAGCCAACAGGACATGGAATGGACAAGACCCAGCCGCATCCGCTGTTCAAGCTCGCGACCGAACTCGGTCCGCTGATCGTGTTCTTCTTCGTCAACGCCAAGTTCAATCTGTTCGCTGCGACCGGCGCCTTCATGGTCGCGATCATCGCGGCACTGATCGCGTCCTATGTCGTGACCAGGCACATTCCGCTGATGGCGCTGGTCACTGCCGTCGTCGTGATCGTGTTCGGCACGCTGACGCTGGTGCTGCACGACGAGACCTTCATCAAGGTCAAGCCGACCATCATCTACGGCCTGTTCGCGGCCGTGCTCGGCGGCGGGCTGTTGTTCAACCGCTCGTTCATCGCGATCATGTTCGATCAGATGTTCAACCTGACGCCAGCCGGCTGGCGCATCCTCACCTTTCGCTGGGCGCTGTTCTTTGCCGGAATGGCGTTGCTGAACGAGATCATCTGGCGCACCCAGAGCACGGACTTCTGGGTCGGCTTCAAGGCTTTCGGCGTGCTGCCGCTGACCATGATCTTCGCCATCGCCCAGATGCCACTGATCAAGCGCTACCACCAGGACCCGGCCTCGCTGGCCGCCAGCGATGCGGCGGAAGGGGATGTGAGCAAGGGGTAGCTATAAGGCTTGACTGCCGGGCCCCACGCGCACGTCGTCGTTCCGGGGCAATGCGAAGCATAGAACCCGGAACCTCGAGATTCCGGGTTCGCTCGCTGACGCGAGCGCCCCGGAATGACGGCGAGGAGAAATACTCACTGTCATCATCCGCGAAGGCGGATGATCCAGTACGCCGCGGCCGTCCTGAGTCTCTCTGCTGTCACGGCGTACTGGATCGCCCGGTCAAGCCGGGCGATGACGACGGGGTTGGACGGACAGCTTCGCTCGCGATGAGAACTAGCGGCTTGCCGTCAGCAAACTAACTCCCCGCCTTCAGCGCCTTCTCGATCTCCGGCTTCAGCACCGCGTCGATGTTCTGCGCCGTGATCGGGCCGACCAGCTTGTAGACGATGGTGCCCTCGCGTCCGACGACGAAGGTCTCCGGCACGCCGTAGACGCCCCATTCGATGCCGGCGCGGCCGTTGCCGTCGACGCCGACGACGTCGTAGGGATTGCCGTAGCGGCCGAGGAAGCGGCGGGCGTTGTCGGCGGCGTCCTTGTAGTTGATGCCGATGATCTGGAAGCGCTTGTCGCGGCCGAGGTCGACCAGCAGCGGCGCCTCGTCGTGGCAGGGCACGCACCAGGACGCCCAGACATTGACGATGCTGACCTTGCCCTTCAGCGCGGCCGGATCGAGTCCCGGAACCGCGGCCCCGTCCCTGGCGAGTTCGGGCAGCGGCGGCAGCGGGGTGGCTGGTGCGGGGCGGCCGATCAGCGCCGAGGGAATGCGCGAGGGATCGCCATTGCCGAGGCGAGACCAGAACAGCGCGGCCAGCCCGAGAAACACCACGAGCGGCAACAGCATGAGGAACGAGCGGCGCCGCGGCACCGGATCTTTCGGGGACTGCTCGGTCATTGGATGTCCGTTGCCGCGCGGCCGGAGCGGCGGCTGACGCCGCTCTCCTCGAGCGCGCGCAGCCGCGCCTTCTGGGTGCGGTAGTCGATCGCGATCCAGGCGATCAGCAGCACCACGACGACCGCGGCGGCTAGATAGGAGGTCGCGATGAAGGAGGCGTAGGGGCCGAGGTCCATCTCAGGCGGCTCCCACGGCCTGGCTGGTCGCGCCGCCGGACGGCGCGCTGCCTTGATAGGCCCGTGCCTGCATCATCTGCAGGCTGCGCACGCGGCGGCGCAGGATCTCGTTGCGCATGGCGGCGACGTGCAGCGTCACGAACAGGAAGGTGAAGCCGACGGCCATCACCAGCAGCGGGATCAGGAAGGCCTTGTCCAGCGCCGGACCGCCCATGCGCATCACCGAGGCCGGCTGGTGCAGCGTGTTCCACCAGTCGACCGAGAACTTGATGATCGGCAGGTTGAGGGCGCCGACCAAGGTCAGCACGGCGGCGGCGCGGGCCGCGCGGGTGGGATCCTCGACCGCCCGCCACAGCGCCATCAGGCCGAGATACATCAGGAACAGGATCAGCACCGAGGTCAGCCGGGCGTCCCACTCCCAATAGGTACCCCACATCGGCCGGCCCCACAGCGAGCCGGTCAGCAGCGCGAGGAAGGTGAAGCTGGCGCCGATCGGCGCGGCCGCCTTGGCGGCGACGTCGGCGAGCGGATGCCGCCACACCAGGGTGCCGAGCGAGGCGATGCTCATGACGCCCCAGACGAACATCGACAGCCAGGCGTTGGGCACGTGAATGAACATGATTTTGACGGTCGCGCCCTGCTGGTAGTCGTCGGGCGCCAGCGCCGACAGGTAGAGGCCGGCGGCGAGCAGCACGACCGTGACCAGCGCCAGCCACGGCGACAGGCGCGCCGCGAGCGCAAGGAACCGGGTGGGATTGGCAAGGTCGATCAGCGACATGGGACCCTTGTTAAAGGCGGAAGCGGTTGCAGTCCATCAGCACGGTGCGGCTGGCTAAGAGTTGATCATGGTCAAACCCCAGTGCGTTCCGGGTTAATCCGCCGCTGCCCGGGAATGATGGGGGCAATGCAGAGCGGCCGGTCAGTCCAGGCCGTTGCGCAGACTGGTTGCAGCTGCGAACGGGCCGATCACGAAGCTCACCAGCGACAGCGCGCACAGGATCGAGAACGGCGCGCCGAACGGCAGCGGTCCCACGATGGCCGCCTGCGACGCGGCGACGCCGAAGATCAGCACCGGGATCGACAGCGGCAGGACCAGGACGGCCAGCAGCAGGCCGCCACGGGACATCGTCACCGCCAACGCTGCGCCGATCATGCCGATGAAGGTCAGCGCCGGCGTGCCGGCGAGCAGGGTCAGGGCGACCGCGCCGGTGGCGGTGGCGTCGAGGTTCAGCAGCAGGCCGAGCACGGGCGTGGCGATCACCAGCGGCAGCCCGGCGGCGAGCCAATGCGCCAGTGCCTTGGCGGCACAGGCGAGCTCCAGCGGCGTCCGGCTCATGATGATGAGGTCGAGCGAGCCGTCCTCGTGGTCGGCGGTAAACAGCCGGTCGAGCGTGAGCAGGCTGGCGAGCAGGGCACCGAGCCAGAGGATCGCCGGACCGAGCCGGGTGAGCAGCGCCAGGTCCGGGCCGACGGCGAACGGCATCAGCACCACGACGGTGAGGAAGAACAGCACGCCGATCAGCGCGCCGCCGCCGATACGCAGCGCGATCCGGATGTCGCGGCGGATGAGGGCGCCCAGCGCGGTCATTGGAAAAGAGCCCTGATGAGAAATGCTTGGGAGCGACGCTGCTGCTCCGAGCTCGCTGCGCTCCCCTCCCCCCTACGGGGAGGGGTCGGGGGTGGGGGTCCCAGGAAAGACTGCCCGTGTGGACCCCCCACCTCCACCCCACCCCAACCCCCCTCCCCGCCTAGCGAAGCTCCGCTCCGCGCGGGGGGAGGGGGGCGCACCGATGCCGCGGTGAAAAATTGCCTGTCCCATAAACATCAGCTCAGTTTCCGATCCGCAGCTCGCTGGTGTCGATGCCGAGCGGCCCGTGCGTGGCCGCGACGATCAGTCCGCCGCCCGCCAGATGCTCCCGCATCAGCCCTGCGAACATGGCCTGACCGGCGACATCGAGCGCGGCGGTCGGCTCGTCCAGCAGCCACAGCAGGCGCGGCACCGCGAGCAGGCGGGCCAGGGACAGCCGGCGGCGCTGGCCGGCGGAGAGGTAGCCGGCGGGCAGGTCGATCGCGTGGGCGATGCCGACGGCTTCCAGGCAATCCGGGATCGGCCTGATCATTCCGCCGCCGAGGAAGTCGGCCCAGAAGGTGAGGTTCTCGCGCACGCTGAGCGCCGGCTTCAGCGCGTCTCGGTGGCCGAGATAATGCGCCTGCTCCGGCACCGTCAGCTCGCTGTCACCGTCCGCGATGGCGATGGTGCCGCCGGCCGGGAGCAGCAGGCCGGCGATCAGCCGCAGCAGCGAGGTCTTGCCCGCGCCATTGTGTCCGGTCACCGCCAGCGCCTCGCCCGCGCGCGCCTCGAAGGCGAGGCCGGCAAACACCTCGCGGCCGCCGCGCACGCATCTGACGTCGTGTCCGAACAGCCTCGGAGACAGTGTTGGAGACAGCTGCATGGCGCGTCGTGACAGCCCTTACGAAATTGATGGCTAGCGTGCGAGAATTTGTGGGTGATGCCACGCCGGGACTTGATTGTCTCTGTAGCGACGCAGTTAGAAAGCTTCTATAAGCCCGACCTTGATGCAGCACACAATCGTCCGCTGCAAGCCATCCGGCGCCTCGCGCTGACGGTTCTTAAATACCCCCACGGGGTATACAGATCAATTGGGATTCCCACGCATGACCTCGCTCGACAGCTTCAAGTGTCGCAAGACCCTCAAGGTCGGAACGAAGAGCTACATCTATTACAGCTTGCCCACAGCCGAGAAGAACGGTCTCAAGGACATCTCGAAGCTGCCGTACTCGATGAAGGTGCTGCTCGAGAACCTCCTGCGCAACGAGGACGGCCGCACCGTCACCAAGGACGACATCGTCGCGGTGTCGAAATGGCTGCGCAAGAAGTCGCTGGAGCACGAGATCGCCTTCCGCCCGGCCCGCGTGCTGATGCAGGACTTCACCGGTGTCCCGGCCGTCGTCGACCTCGCGGCCATGCGCAACGCGATGCAGAAGCTCGGCGGCGATGCCGAGAAGATCAACCCGCTCGTCCCGGTCGACCTCGTCATCGACCACTCGGTAATCGTGAACTACTTCGGTGACAACAAGGCGTTCGGCAAGAACGTCGCCGAGGAGTACAAGCAGAACCAGGAGCGCTACGAGTTCCTGAAGTGGGGCCAGAAGGCGTTCTCCAACTTCTCCGTCGTGCCCCCGGGCACCGGGATCTGCCACCAGGTCAACCTCGAATACCTGGCGCAGACGGTCTGGACCAAGAAGGAGAAGATGACCGTCGGCCGCACCAAGGGCACCTTCGAGGTCGCCTATCCGGATTCGCTGGTCGGCACCGATTCGCACACCACCATGGTCAACGGTCTCGCCGTGCTCGGCTGGGGCGTCGGCGGCATCGAGGCCGAGGCCTGCATGCTCGGCCAGCCGCTGTCGATGTTGCTGCCTGACGTCGTCGGCTTCAAGCTGACCGGCGCGCTGAAGGAAGGTGTCACCGCCACCGACCTCGTGCTCACCGTCACCCAGATGCTGCGCAAGCTCGGCGTGGTCGGCAAGTTCGTCGAGTTCTTCGGCCCCGGCCTCGACCATCTCTCGGTCGCCGACAAGTCGACGATCGCCAACATGGCCCCGGAATATGGCGCCACCTGCGGCTTCTTCCCGGTCGACGCCGCCACCATCGACTATCTGAAGACCTCGGGCCGCAAGGGCCCGCGCGTCGCGCTGGTCGAGGCCTATGCCAAGGCGCAGGGCCTGTTCCGCACCGCCAAGTCGGCCGATCCGGTGTTCACCGAGACGCTGAATCTCGACCTCGCCGACGTCGTGCCGTCGATGGCCGGTCCGAAGCGCCCCGAGGGCCGCATCGCGCTCCCTGCCGTGGCCGAGGGTTTTGCGACCGCGCTGGCCGGTGAGTACAAGAAGCCGGATGCCGCCGAGCAGCGCTTCCCGGTCGAGGGCAAGGATTTCGACATCGGCCATGGCGACGTCGTCATCGCCGCCATCACTTCCTGCACCAACACCTCGAACCCGAGCGTGCTGATCGGCGCCGGCCTGCTGGCCCGCAACGCCGCCGCCAAGGGCCTCAAGGCCAAGCCGTGGGTGAAGACCTCACTCGCTCCGGGCAGTCAGGTGGTTGCAGAATACCTCTCAAACTCCGGCCTGCAGAAGGACCTCGACAAGGTCGGCTTCAACCTCGTCGGCTTCGGCTGCACCACCTGCATCGGCAATTCCGGTCCGCTGCCGGAGGAGATCTCGAAGTCGATCAACGACAACGGCGTCGTCGCGGCGGCGGTCCTCTCGGGCAACCGCAACTTCGAAGGCCGCGTCTCGCCGGACGTGCAGGCCAACTACCTCGCCTCGCCGCCCCTGGTCGTCGCCTACGCGCTGGCCGGCACGGTGACCAAGGACCTCGCGGTCGAGCCGATCGGCATCGGCAAGGACAAGAAGCCGGTCTACCTGAAGGACATCTGGCCGACGACCAAGGAGGTCAACGACTTCGTCAAGAAGTTCGTCAAGGCCTCGATCTTCAAGAAGCGCTACGCCGACGTGTTCAAGGGCGACACCAACTGGCGCAAGATCAAGACCGTCGAGAGCGAGACCTATCGCTGGAACATGTCGTCGACCTACGTGCAGAACCCGCCGTATTTCGAGGGCATGAAGAAGGAGCCGGAGCCGATCAAGGACATCGTCGAGGCCCGCGTTCTGGCGCTGTTCGGCGACAAGATCACCACCGACCACATCTCGCCGGCCGGTTCGATCAAGCTGACCTCGCCCGCCGGAAAATTCCTCAGCGAGCACCAGGTCCGCCCGGCCGACTTCAACCAGTACGGCACCCGCCGCGGCAATCACGAGATCATGATGCGCGGCACCTTCGCCAACATCCGCATCAAGAACTTCATGCTCAAGGGCGCCGACGGCAACATCCCGGAGGGCGGTCTGACCAAGCACTGGCCCGACGGCGAGCAGATGTCGATCTACGACGCCGCCATGAAGTACCAGGAAGAGGGCGTGCCGCTGGTGGTGTTCGCCGGCGCCGAATACGGCAACGGCTCGTCGCGCGACTGGGCGGCCAAGGGCACCCGCCTGCTCGGCGTCCGCGCCGTGATCTGCCAGAGCTTCGAGCGCATCCACCGCTCCAACCTGGTCGGCATGGGTGTGCTTCCGCTCACCTTCCAGGAGGGCACCTCGTGGTCCTCGCTCGGCCTCAAGGGCGACGAGAAGGTCACCATCAAGGGCCTGCAGGGCGACCTCAAGCCGCGTCAGACCCTGACCGCCGAGATCGTCTCGGCCGACGGTGCAGCGCAGCAGGTGCCGCTGCTCTGCCGGATCGATACGCTGGACGAACTGGACTACTACCGGAACGGCGGCATCCTGCACTACGTGCTCCGGAAGCTTGCCGCTTAACCACAGTACGGTGCGACAGTTTGGCTCACTCTGAAGTGAGTAGCGGGTGATGAAGGAGGCGGCCTATGACAAGGGCCGCCTCCTTTGCATTTTCGGTTTATTAACTACGAGGACGGCATCGCGTAGGTGGTGGCGCGCGAGAGCGCAGCGGACGGTGGTCCAGACGGGACAGTGGCGATGAGTGGACAGATGTCGTGGTGGTCGCGCGCGGCGCTGGGTGTCTGTGCGGTCATTGCTTTCGTCCGGCCGGCCGCCTCCGATCCACGTGCGGTGATTGAACTGTTCACCTCCCAGGGCTGCTCGTCCTGCCCACCGGCGGACAAGGTGCTCGGCGAGCTCGCGCGCGATCCCAACATCATCGCGCTCTCGCTTCCGATCGACTACTGGGACTATCTCGGCTGGAAGGATACCCTGGCCGATTCCCGCTTCACGGCGCGGCAGCGGGCCTATTCGCGCGCGCGTGGCGATCGCGATGTCTACACTCCCCAGGCCATCGTCAACGGCTCGGTCCACGTCATCGGCAGCGACCGCGAGGCGATCGAAGGCGCCATCGAGGAGACCGCGCAGGCCGGCAACGCGATGTCGGTGCCGGTGCGGCTGTCGATCGAAGGGCAGGAGCTCACGGTCTCGGTGGCTGCGGCGACCGAGCATACGGTGCGCAAACATGGCGAGGTCTGGGTCTGTTCGATCGCGCGTGCCGTTCCGATCCAGGTGGGGCGCGGCGAGAATAGCGGCCGGGAGCTGACCTACTACAACGTGGTTCGCAATCTTCTGAAACTCGGCGACTGGAACGGCGCGCCAGCCAGCTGGAGCGTTCCGCTGGAGAAGATCGCCCGCGAGGGCGTGGACGGCGCGGTGGTCTATGTGCAGGACGGGAGCCGCGACCGCCCCGGTCCGATGCTTGGCGCCGCATTTTCCGAGCTGCATTAGCCCTCGGCCGGCCCCACTCGATCAGCCTTGCTGACGCGCAGCCGGTGCCGGCGACGGAAGCCGTTGCCCAATGACTGACGGCTCGATCACCGCCGTTTGCAGTAGCCAAAAAAGCAAAAGGACCAACTCGCGTTGGCCCTTTGCCATTACTTGTGAATAGACCCGATCCTGACGACCCCGGGGGGCTGGGGGCTGAGGAATCCGGAACCGAAAGGACCGGGCCAACGCACGCGAATCTTATGCCTAAGATCGGGGGCGGTCCCTGGGCGGAAAGGCGGCGCGATTATGATTCCGCTAACGATCCCGTGACGCTTGCG
>NZ_CAFJ01000388.1 GCF_000239795.1 Bradyrhizobium sp. STM 3809
GGTGGCGCTGTAGGTCGCGGCCTGGTTCATCGTCGGCATCCGCTGCATGCGGTCGAAGAACTTCTTGCCGAAGGCGCGGGTGCGGTCGTTGAGGTCCCAGTAATAGGCCTCGGTGATGATCAGGCCCTGCGCCAGCTTCAGGCCGAGACTGTGGATGTCGGAGATGAACATCACGATGCCGGCGAGGTTCTGGCCGCCGGCGACGATGCCGAACTCGGCCGCCTGCTTGATGGTGTTGATGGTGTCGCCGCCGCCATTGGCCATGCCGATGATCTTGGCCTTGGAGGCCTGCGCCTGCAGCAGGAAGGACGAGAAGTCCTGGTTGTTGAGCGGATGCCTGGCGCTGCCGACCACCTTGCCGCCGGCCGCGCGCACGACGTCGCCGGTGTCGCGCTCGATCGAATGGCCGAACAGATAGTCCGCGGTGATGAAGAACCAGGTGTCGCCGCCGGTCTTGACGATGGCCTGGCCCACGGTGTGGGCGTTGCCATAGGTGTCGTAGGTCCAGTGCACGGTGTAGGGCGAGCAGGACTTGCCGGTGATGTCGGAGCTCGCCGCATCCGTCACGATCATCAGCTTCTCGAACTGCTTCGACATCTCCATGCCGGCGAGCGCGGTGGCCGAGGTCGGCATGTCGATCACCATGTCGACGGCCTCGTTCTCGTACCATTTGCGCACGATCGAGGCGGCGATGTCGGCCTTGTTCTGCGGGTCGGCGCTGACCACCTCGATCGGCTTGCCGAACATGGTGCCGCCGAACTCCTCGATCGCGAGCTTGGTCGCCTCGAGATTGCCCTGGCCGCCGATGTCCGAATAGACCGACGAGAAGTCGCTGAGCACGCCGATCTTGAGCGGCGCCTGAGCGCGCGCGGGGGCGGCGGCGAGGGTGAGGGCAGCAAGGCCGGCAACGAGACCGACGCCGGCAAGGCTCGTCAGTCCCTTGCCCGTGGCAAAGGTCATGGGTTTCCTCCTGATTGTTCTTGTGCGCGCGAGCATGAGCGGCCGTCGCAGGCGCGGCAAGGGCTGGAACCGCCCCGTCACGGGCATTTCGTCGCGGCACCTGCACAACCTGCCGTGGTGTGGAAATGGCCTGCCGCGGCACGAAAAACCGCGGCGGGGCGGGGCAGGTGGGGGTCTGCCGCCGATGTGACCGGGACGCCCGGCCTGCCCATA
>NZ_CAFJ01000387.1 GCF_000239795.1 Bradyrhizobium sp. STM 3809
CAGGCTCTGCATGTGAATGCGGGTTTGCGCATCGAGGGCGCCGAACGGCTCGTCCATCAGCAGGAAGCGCGGCCTGACGGCGTAGGCGCGGGCGATCGCAAGCCGCTGGCGCATGCCGCCCGAGAGATGCTTCGGATAGGCATCGGCGAACTCGCTCAGGCCCATCAGCGCGAGATAATGCGCGCAGATCTCGTCGCGCTCGGCGGCCGGCACGCGGTTCGCCTTGAGCCGCAATCCGAAGGCGATGTTGTCGCGGACGGTGAGCCAGGGAAACACGCCATAGTCCTGGAAGATCACTCCGCGCTCCGGACCCGGGCCGGTCACGGGCACGCCGTCGAACAGCACGCCGCCGGAGCTCGGCGCCTGGAACCCCGCGAGCATGTTCAGCATCGTGGTCTTGCCGCAGCCGGACGGGCCGATCACGGCGACGAATTCGCCTTCGTCGATGTCGTAGCTGACGTCGTCGATCACCGTCAGCCGGCCGCGCGGCGTGTCGTAGCCGAGCGACACATGATCGAACCGCGCCCGCCGCGCTTCTTGGTTGCTCGTCATGCCGCAGCCCGGTCTTGCCATACCAGCAGCCAGGCGCTGAGCCGGCGCAACAGCGTGTCCATGATCAGCGCGACGCAGCCGATGCAGATGATGCCGACATAGATCACGTCGAGCAGGAAGTAGGTCGAGGCGTTCTGGATCGTCGCGCCGAGCCCACGCTGCGCGGCGATCAGCTCGGAGGCGACCAGCGTCGCCCAGGTGACGCCGAGCGCCACCCGCAGCGCCGTGAGAATGTGCGGCAGCGTCAGCGGAATGATGACCCTCAGGAAGGTCTCGAACTCGCTCGCCCCGAGCGTCTGCGCGACCCTGATATACAGGGGCGTGATCTGCGACACGCCTTCGTACATCACGATCACGCCGGAGAAGAACGCGGCGTAGACCAGGATCACCAGCTTGGCGAGCTCGTCGACGCCGAAATAGACGATGACCAGCGGGATCAGCGCAATCGGCGGCAGCGCGCGGAAGAAGTTGATCAGCGGATCGGCGAAGGCGCGGGCCGGCCGGTACCATCCGATCAGGAAACCGATCGGCACCGCGGCCGCGATCCCGAGCAAGACGCCGGCGAACACGCGACGCGCCGAGGCGAAGATGTCGTAGAGCAGACCCTGATGCAGCAGGAGATCGATGAAGCGCGCGCCGACCTGTTGCGGCGAGGGAACCAGCGCGTCGTTGACGAAGCCGCTCGCGCGCACCGCTGACCACAGCAGGAGGACGCAGAGCCAGGGCGCGAGTCGCAGCACGAAGGTTCTCAGACCGCGTACGCGCATGTCACATCTACTCGCACTGCTCGACCGACGTAGTTCGAACCATAGGGCAAGGGGAATCACCATACAAGTTGCATCGGAACCAGCGTGCACGGTGACCGCTATGCGTGGCACACAGATGGCGAAGCCGCTTCAACTCTCGTCCCGGTTGATCTTGCCGACGCCGACGCCGGCCGGACGGCCGTGGCCTGCGGCTCGCGCGCGGCCGGCGGCCAGCTCGCGGGACCGGATGGGTTGACGGCGGCCAGGCTGTTGCGCAATCGGCGCATCATGCGCGCACGTGCCATGCAGTCGCGTTCATGGACAGTGAACCACAATCGTCGATAGTGTGACGCGAGGTCGCGCCGCGTCGCGAGACCGAGCCGCGAGCGCGCGTGACCATCGGCGGCGCTCCAGACCGATTTCCAGACACCCCGGGACCAATGGACGACCATGGCTGACGTTCTCGCCGCATCGCAACACACCGGTGCTCCGGTCCGGGCCGCCTCCTCGCTGCGCACCCTGGCGCTGGTCTCGCTGGCGCATTGGGTCAGCCACCTGCACATGCTGGTACTGCCGATGCTGTTCCCCTACCTGAAGGAGAAGCTCGGCGTCGGCTATGTCGAGCTCGGCTTTCCGCTCACGGTTTTCGCGGTGGTCTCGGCGCTGACCCAGGCGCCGGTCGGCTATCTCGTGGACCGCGCCGGGGCCCGCCGCATCCTGCTGCTCGGGTTGACGCTCGGCGGCCTGTCGCTGGCGATGCTCGGCGTCTACCTGACCTATGCCAGCCTCGTCGTCTCGGCCGTGCTGCTCGGCCTCGCCAATGCGGTCTACCACCCCTCCGACTACGCGCTGCTGTCGGCGCATATGGAGGAGAGCCGGATGGGCCGCGCCTTCGGCGTGCACACCTTCGCAGGCTATCTCGGCGGCGCCGTCGCGCCGGCGGTGATGGCGGCGCTGGTCACCACCGTGGGCGGCTCCGGCGCGTTGATCGCCGCCGGTTTGGTCGGTCCGCTCGCGGCGCTGCTGCTGCTCGCCGGCAACGTGCCGGAGGTGCCGCCGCATCCGCACCAGACCAGGGCCGACGGCACCAAGGTCAAGCAGCCGAGCCTGCTGACGCCGATGCTGATGCTGCTGACCGTGTTCTTCATGCTGCTCAGCCTGAGCAACGCCGGCATCTCCAGCTTCGGCGTCGTCGCCTTCATGAACGGCTACGGCATCTCGTTCTCGACCGCGAACATCGCGCTGACCGCCTTCCTCGGCGCCAGCGCGGTCGGCGTGCTCGCCGGCGGCCAGCTCGCCGACCGCATCCGCCACCACAACCTCGTCGCCGCCGTGGCCTATGCAGTCAACGCCGTGCTGGTGCTGATCATCACCTTCATCAGCCTGCATCCGGTGCTGCTGGTCGCGATCATGCTCACCGCCGGCTTCATGAGCGGCGTGATCGCGCCGTCGCGCGACATGCTGGTGCGCAACGCCGCTCCCGCAGGCGCCGCCGGCCGCGCCTTCGGCATCGTTTCCACCGGCTTCAACTTCGCCGGCGTCGTCAGCCCGCTGCTGTTCGGCTGGATCATGGACATGAACGCCCCGCGCTGGGTGTTCGGCACGTCAGTGGTGTTCATGCTGCTGACCATCGTGCTGGCATTCTTCACCGAGCCGAAGAAGAAGATGGCGTAGCTGTCGTGGTAGGATGGGCAAAGCGCAGCGTGCCCACCATCGTCACGAAGACCGCCGCTGTGAACGGTGGGCACGCTTCGCTTTGCCCACCCTACGCTCACATCGATATGTGAGATCAGCGCAGCGCCTATGACTGCGCCCTCTCCCCTTGTGGGAGAGGGCATGTAGGACCGTTCGGCATATGCGGTTGGGTGAGGGGCCTCTCTCGACGCGCGCAACTCGCCGAGAGAAACCCCTCACCCGACCAAGCGAATGGACAGGCCGGTGTAGTCCTCTCCCACAAGGGGAGAGGGCGCAGCAACTGGCACTGCGACGGCTGCGGCTTGGGTCTGCCTTTCTCTGCAATCCAGCCCTCACCTCCTGCATGTTGACATCACCGCCCGTCCGCCGATGATGCGGCCAACAACAACATCCGGGGAAGACACGCCATGACGCAGCCTGATCTCGTGATCCGCGGCGGAACGATTGCCGATGGCTCCGGCGGCGAGCTGTATGAGGCCGATGTCGCGATCACGGACGGCCGCATCGTCGAGGTCGGCAAGATCGCGGCCTCCGGCCGCGAGGAGATCGATGCGCGCGGCAAGCTCGTCACGCCGGGGTTCGTCGACGTCCACACGCACTATGACGGCCAGGTCACCTGGAGCCACGACATCTCGCCGTCGTCGCAGAACGGCGTCACGACCGCGATCATGGGCAATTGCGGCGTCGGCTTCGCGCCGTGCCGGCCGGCCGATCACCGGCGGCTGATCCAGTTGATGGAAGGCGTCGAGGACATTCCCGAGCCGGTGCTGGAAGCCGGCATTCCCTGGGAATGGGAGAGCTTTCCCGACTACATGGAATGGCTCGCGAGGCGGCAGTTCGACCTCGACATCGGCGCGCAGCTGCCGCATGCGGCCTTGCGCGTCTATGTGATGGGCGAGCGCGGCGCGCGACGCGATCCGGCCACGGCCGACGATAACCGCGCCATGGCCGCGCTGGCGCGCGATGCCGTCAAGGCCGGCGCGCTCGGCTTCTCCACCTCGCGCACGCTCAACCACCGCACCTCGACCGGCGACTACACGCCGACGCTCAAGGCCGGCGAGGACGAGTTGACGACCATCGCGCAGGCCATGCACGGCGCCGGCCGCAGCGTGCTGCAATTCGTGCTCGACATCTCGACCATCCATGAAGACCTGCCGATGATGCTGCGCATCGCCGAGCAGACGAAATGCCCGATCTCGTTCTCGGTGACGCAGAACGATCGCGCGCCGCAGCGCTGGCGGCAGACCCTGGCCGAGATCAACGCCGCGGCCGCGCGCGGCCTGTCGGTGACGGCGCAGATCGCGGCGCGGCCGGTCGGCCTGCTGCTCGGGCTGGAGCTGTCCCGCAACCCGCTGCAGACGCATCCAAGCTACCAGGCGATCGCGCATCTGCCGCTCGCCGAGCGCGCTGCGCGGATGCGCGACCCGCAACTGCGCGCGGCGATCCTGAGCGAGCAGGCCAGCGCCACCGACGATCCGCTGTTCTTCAAGCCGAACTACGACAAGATGTACCTGCTCGGCGATCCGCCGGACTACGAGCAGCCGCCAGAGCGGTCGCTCGGCGCCCAGGCCCGCGCGCGCGGCTGTCGGCCGGAGGAGCTGGCCTATGACGCGATGCTGACGGATGGCGGACGCGGCATGCTCTACGTGCCGTTCCTCAACTATTCCGACGGCAATCTCGACGCCACCTATGAGATGCTGCGCGATCCCAGAAGCGTGCCGGGCTTGAGCGACGGCGGCGCGCATTGCGGCATCATCTGCGACGCCAGCTTCCCGACCTACCTGCTGACGCACTGGACCCGCGACCGCAAGCGCGGCGACAGGCTGTCGATCCCCTTCGTCGTCGCGGCGCAGTCGCGCAAGACCGCGCTCTCCGTCGGGCTCGACGATCGCGGCCTGCTCGCGCCCAGCTACAAGGCGGATGTCAACGTCATCGACTACGACCGGCTGCATCTGCATCCGCCCAAGGTGCATTACGACCTGCCGGTCGGCGGCCGCAGGCTGATGCAGGACGTCGACGGCTACGAGGCGACGATCGTGTCCGGCATCGTCACGCGCCGGCACGGCGAGGCCACGGGCGCACGGCCGGGACGACTGGTCCGAGGTGCGCGGGCTGGGATTCAATAACCTCTGCGCGAGTGTTCCCGCGCCGTCCACTCATCCTCGGTGTCGTCCCGGACAAGCGCGCAACGCGCGCGCCGATCCGGGACCCATAACCACAGGGAGCTGTTTGGGGCACCTTGGTCGATCGAGTCCGCCCAGCCACGATCGACGGTGGCTATGGTCCCGGCGCAAGGCCGGGACGACGCCGAATAGATGGCGCGCACCTCTCACGCAAATTCCGCCGCGACATCCCGATCCGCCTGCAGGCGGGCGCGTTCCGTGTTGGGCCAGAGCAGCGCGAGTCCGAGCAGGCCGGAGATCACCATGATGGTCGCGTTGATGGTGAAGCCGGACATGTAGCCTTCGATCAGGCTGCCGGAAGCCTGGATCATCTTGCCCATCACCGCCGGCGCCACGATGCCGGCGAGCGTATAGAGCGCGCCGTAGATCGAGATGACGGCGCCGCGCTGCGCCACCGGCGTGAACTCGCCGATCATCGGCGGACATACGACGTAGATCGAGCCGCACAATCCCGATCCGACCACGAGCAGCGCGATCTTGGCCGACGCTGCGTCCACATGCGGCATCGCCGCCATCAGCAAGCCGCCGATCACCAGCGGCGTCGCGCCGAGCACCCCGCGCGCCATCCGCGTGGAGACGCCGCGCGCCATCAGCATCTGCGATGCGAACCCCGTGGCCAGCACCACGCAGGCGCCGAAGATCCATGGCAGGATCGAGATGAAGCCGGCCTGCTGCTGCGAAAAGCCCAGCCCCTTGACCAGGAACGGCGTGAACCAGGTCAGCCCGAGCGACAGCGCCCAATAGGCGCCGAAGGTGGCGGCGGCGCAGCCGACGAAGGTCCTGCTGGTCAGGAGCTGCAGATAGGGCACGCGCTGCCCGCCCGAGCTGGCCGTCTCGACCTCCGCCAGAGGTCCCTCCTGGCCGAGCCACAGCCAGGCGAGGCTCCACATCAGGCCGACCACGCCGAGCGCGCCGAAGGCGTAGTGCCAGCCGTAGGTCACGATCACCCAGTTCAACGCGGGCACCGCCAGGATCACGCCGAAGGCAGACCCCTGCGACAGGATCGCCGTCGGCAGCGCCCGCTTCTCGTCGGGAAACCATTTGTAGATGGCGTGGATGGCGACCGACGCGGCCGGCCCTTCGCCGGCGCCGAGGATGATTCGGCAGATCAGCAGGGTGGCGAAGCCGACCGTGCCGACCATCGGGAATTGCGCCACCGCCCAGATCAGCGCCAGCACCAGCAGAACCCAGCGCGTCGGCACCTTGTTGATGACGAAGCCGACGATGATGGCGGCGGTCGAGAACAGCAGGAAGAAGGAGGAGCCGAGCAGGCCGAACTGCTCGGCGGTCAGATTGAGCTCGGTCATGATCGGCACGCCGGCGAGCCCGACCACGATCTTGTCGGCGAAGTTCACCAGCATGAACAGGAACAGCAGGAGGGTGATCCTCCATGCGCCTTTCGGCGTCGGCGTCGCGCTTGCGCGGGAGGTGACTTTGAGCGTCGTTGGCGCGGCCATGGTCCTTCCCCGAGATTGTTCTGATCCGCCCCTTCGGTTCGGGCGTTTGCACCATGCTAGCCACGAAGCGGCCCCCCAGGCAACGCGCTAAGTTGTTGTTGCGTCGCGAGAATTTTCCCTCTCGGGCTGTGCGGAGAGATCCGCGCAACCTGACCACGAGCGAGCGGTCATCACATCATGAGGTTTCGCGAGAACGAGCACGTGATGTTCGCGTTGGCGCTTGATATGTTGTGATGCAACAACTTCAAGACATGCTCGTGCTCAGCGTTCGTCATCTCACCAAGTCCTATCGATCCGGCGGCGAGCCGATCAAAGTCCTCCGCGGTGTCGACCTCGACGTGGCCTCCGGCGAGCGCGTGGCGCTGACCGGCGAATCCGGCTCCGGCAAGAGCACGCTGTTGCATCTGATCGCCGGGCTCGACGCGGCCGATGGCGGCGACATCCTGCTCGACGGCGCCTCGGTCGGCGCGCTCGACGATGCCGGCCGCGCCGCGATCCGGCGCGAGCGGCTCGGCCTCGTGTTCCAGCAGTTCAACCTCGTGCCGAGCCTCTCGGTGCAGGACAATCTCAGCTTCCAGGCACGGCTGGCCGGGCGGCACGATCCGGCGTGGCACACCGAGCTGGTGGAGCGGCTCGGTCTCAAGACGATGCTCAAACGCTATCCCGAGCAATTGTCCGGCGGCCAGCAGCAGCGCGTCGCGATCGGCCGCGCGCTGGCGATCAAGCCGGCGCTGCTCCTGGCCGACGAGCCGACCGGCAATCTCGACGAGGACACCGCCGACGAGGTGATGGCGCTGACGCGCGATCTCGTCGCGCGCACCGGCTGCGGCTTCCTGATGGTGACGCACAGCGCGCGGCTCGCCGCGATGCTCGACCGCCACGTCCATCTCCATGCCGG
>NZ_CAFJ01000386.1 GCF_000239795.1 Bradyrhizobium sp. STM 3809
GCGAGCATTCCAGCCGCGTCTCGGCGCTGGAGCGCTCCTTGCGCTCGCGCAACCGGCTGCTCGAGGTGCGCAATTTCGACGACCATTGGTGTGACGCGATCGAGCGCGAGACCGCCGAGCTCGCGGTCGCCGTCGCCGCCAGCCGCGGCCAGACCGCGGTGAAGCTCGCGGCGATGCTGCGCCAGCGCGGCGCGGCGTCGGCGTTTCCCTCCGCCGAGATCGCGCTCGACGGCTGGATGGAGAACGCGCTGCTGACCGAGCCCGCGCTCGCCGTCGAGGACCGCTACCGCGCTGTCCTGCGCGACAACCGCGCGCGCGACGCCGCCGCGGGCCGTACGCTGGACGGTCCGCATCTCACCGACCTGCATGTCGTCTACGCGCCGAAGAACATGCCGGCGCGCGATGCCTCGACCGGCGAGCAGAAGGCGCTGCTGATCGGCCTGATCCTGGCGCATGCGACCCTGGTCGCCGAGACCACGGGCATCGTGCCGATGCTGCTGCTCGACGAGATCGTCGCCCATCTCGATCCCGGCCGCCGCACCGCCCTGTTCGCCGAGCTCGGCACGCTCGGTGCCCAGGTGTGGCTGACCGGCGCCGATCCCGCGGCGTTCGCCGAGTTGCGCGAGCTCGGCGAGATCTTCGACGTCGACGGCGGCCGCATCACCGCGCGGCGGTAGCTCATTCCGCTTTGAACCTGTCAGTTCCCAAGCCCGACTAGCTGTGGCTGGACGGCATGACGACGTCGCCCGGCGTCCGACACCGTCCCGTGAGGCCGGACACCTCACATCGAACTCCTGGAGATCTGTGATGTCGAAGCTCAGGCAGCCGGCCACCGCCGCGGCGCGACTGCGGCTGTTCGCATGCGGGCTGTTGCTGCTGGCGAGCTGCGCCGCGACGGCACGGGCCGACGACGCCATCGTTGACGTACATGCGCTGCCGCGCCTGGAGGGCGCTGTCGATGATACTTCGCGCTCCGATCGCTACCGCGCCATCTACCGCCTGCCCACGCCGCCCGCGGCGACGACTGTCGCCACGCAGCAGCTGCTGAGCGCCGATGGCTGGGTGCGCTATGTCCGCCCGCTCGAGGAACGCAATACGACGCTCAACTACAAGAAGGGCAAGCAGGGACTGTCCGTTTCGTTCAGCGGCAGCGGCGGCCGCATGGATATCTCTGAGGTCAGCTATTCGCCGCTGCGGATCTACGCCGATCTGCCGTTCCCCGACGGCGCCGCCGACATCGTATTCGACGAGACCCGGCCCTATCTGTCCTGCATCGTGCCGTCGTCGCTCGACGCCGCGCAGGCGCTTTTCCGCAAGGAGATGACCGCGATCGGCTGGCAGCCGCTGACGGCGGACGCCGCAGCCCGCTGGCCCAATGCCGATCTCAGCGAGACCACGCCGAACGGCGTGCGCGCCTTCTATGACCGCGTCGCCAACGACGGTCCGCGCCGCCAGAATCCGGTCATGCTGACCCTCACCCGTCACGGCGACGGCAAGACCAATGTCGAGATCCGCGTCGCGCCCTTCGCGCTGCCGGCCCAGCTCGAAGCCGGCGACGACCGCGCCGGCCTGCCGATGCCCAAGCCGGCCAAATCGTCGCAGAGCCTCGGCAGCGCGACCTCGCCGAGCCGCCAGGCCAAGGGCGCCGTGATCGCCGAGCTGCCGGCGGTGCTCGCCTTCTACACCAGCGAGCTGCCGGCGCGCGGCTTCCGGATCGACGCGGCCGCGCCGGGCACGCCGGACGAGGTGACGCTCAAGGTTGCCTCCGCCGAGGAGACCGGCACGCTGAAGCTGTCGCGCAGCTACGATCTCACCATGGTCGAGCTGTCGATGCGCGCCTCCGAGGCGGCGCTCGCCGCCCGTGCCAAGGCCAAGAAGGACGCCGACGACAGGTTCATGGCCGACGCCGCCGCCATGGCCAAGCAGGTGATCGCTGCCGACGAGGCGCGCCGCGCCGCCCAGTCCGGCGCGATGTCGGACGCGCCCGTCAGGGCGCTGCCCGACAATCCCGCGCCGATCGCGCTGCCGGAGACCGCGGAGGCGGTCGAGTTCGACGGCAGCCAGGGCCGGCTCGAATTCAACTCCGGCTCATCGGTGAAGGCGCTCGCCGGCTTCTTCCGCTCGACCCTGAAGGCTGCCGGCTACCGGGAGGCGCCGACCGTGATCGACAATCCGACGATGGCGCATCTGGAGTTCTCGGCGAAGGGCAAGTCGGTGAGCTTCACGATCATGCAGATGGGCCCGAAGGTGAACGTGACCGCCGACGGCACCGGCCTGATCGCGGCCGCCAAGCCGGCGGCGCAAGCGGCGGCGCAGCCGACCAAAGAGCAAATCAAGGAGCAGATCCAGGAGCAGATCAAGGACGCCGCGCCGCTCGAAGCCGATCCGTCCTCGGCGCTGCCGGTGCCGAAGGAGCGCAGCGCGACCTCGCTGTCGACCTCCAAGCCGCCGGGCTTCGATACACCGGTGCGCCTCCAGCTCGAGGCCAGCGTGCCGGCCGAGCTCGGCGCCGTGCTGGCGTTCTACCGCGCCGAGCTCGCCAAACGCGGCTGGCAGGAAAAGGCCGAGGCGGCACAGGTCAGCGCCGACAAGGCCCGTCTCGCGTTCACCTCGCCGCAAGGCCCCGCCCAGCTGACGCTCGGCCGCGCCAGCGGCGAGACGTCGATCAACCTGGTGCAGAAGAATGCGGAGGCTGCGGCGAAGGCCGAGATCCTGCCGAAGCCCGGCCAGGCCAAGCTGATGCTCGGCAATATCGGCGAGGCCGATGCCGTGCTGACCATCAACAGGCAGGCGATCAGGATCGCGGCCGGCACCGGCAGCCCCAGGACACCCAAGGGCCCGCTGCTCGATCTGCCGCCGGGCAAGTACCGCTACGAGATCAAGATCGCCAGCCGCGCGCCGGTCCGCGACACGATCGAGCTCGGTGCCGGCGACGCCTGGGGCTTGATGGTCGGCCCGACCGGCCAGGCGCTGCCGCTGCCGCTGTATTGAGCCGATGCAGGCGCCTCACGACGCCAGCCAACCGTCCAATCGACCCCTGATCGCAGGCCGCCCGACGGGCGGCCTGATGCCGTTGGAACGCGCCCCGGGCCAGGGTGTGCCGGGCCGCTGGCGAGGGGCCGGAAAAGGCCTCCCGAATCGGCCTTTCGAGAGCCCCGAAGTGAGCCCTCGAACGGCTTGA
This sequence comes from Bradyrhizobium sp. STM 3809, assembly GCF_000239795.1. GTDB lineage: Bacteria > Pseudomonadota > Alphaproteobacteria > Rhizobiales > Xanthobacteraceae > Bradyrhizobium. The sequence goes on from NZ_CAFJ01000386.1 coordinate 3,182, forward strand.
AAAACCGTTAAAAAAACCCATCTCTTCAATATCTTAACACACCCCTTTTTGCGCTGGCCGCGCCCCGTCTTTCATGGCACAAAGAGTGCTCTCAGCACCCTTGCGCGACATCGCCCATCGGGACCCCTTCAAAGGCCTCACATGACCGAACCCGCCCGGCAAACCATCGCCGACAACGAGCCTGCCACCGCGAACGAATACGGCGCAGAATCGATCCGGGTGTTGAAGGGCCTGGATGCCGTGCGCAAGCGCCCGGGCATGTATATCGGCGACACCGATGACGGCTCCGGTCTGCATCACATGGTCTACGAAGTCGTCGACAACGCGATCGACGAGGCGCTGGCCGGCTACGCGACCCGCGTCGAGGTCGTGCTCAACGCCGACAATTCCGTCACCGTGCGCGACGACGGCCGCGGCATTCCCGTCGGCATCCACAAGGACGAAGGCGTCTCCGCCGCCGAGGTCATCATGACCCAGCTGCACGCCGGCGGAAAGTTCGACCAGAACTCCTACAAGGTCTCCGGCGGCCTGCACGGCGTCGGCGTCTCCGTCGTCAACGCGCTGTCGAGCAAGCTCGAGCTGCGCATCTGGCGCGAGGACAAGGAGCATCTGATCGAGTTCGCCCATGGCGACGCGGTGGCGCCGCTGCGGGTGGTCGGCGAAGCGCAGGGCAAGCGCGGCACCGAGGTGACGTTCCTCGCCTCGACCGACACATTCAAGATCGTCGAATACGACTACGCCACGCTCGAGCACCGCCTGCGCGAGCTCGCCTTCCTCAACTCCGGCGTCCACATCATCCTGTCCGACATGCGCCACGCGGTCGAGAAGCGCGAGGAGATGTTCTATTCCGGCGGCGTCGAGGAGTTCGTCAAATATCTCGACCGCAACAAGAAGGCGATCGTTCCCAATCCGATCATGGTCCGCTCGGAGGCCAACGGAATCACCGTCGAGGCCGCGCTGTGGTGGAACGACAGCTACCATGAGAACGTGCTGTGCTTCACCAACAACATCCCTCAGCGTGACGGCGGCACCCATCTTGCCGGCTTCCGTGGCGCGTTGACGCGTCAGGTCAACGGCTATGCCGAGGCCAATGCGAAGAAGGAAAAGATCGCGCTGACCGGCGACGACTGCCGCGAGGGCCTCACCGCGGTGCTCTCGGTGAAGGCGCCCGATCCGAAGTTCTCGTCGCAGACCAAGGACAAGCTGGTGTCCTCGGAGGTGCGCCCCGTCGTCGAGAACGTCATCAACGAGGCGCTGTCGGCGTGGTTCGAGGAGCATCCGTCGGAGGCCAGGACCGTCGTCGGCAAGGTGATCCAGGCCGCGGCGGCGCGCGAAGCCGCGCGAAAGGCGCGCGAGCTGACGCGCAAGAATCCGCTCAACAACATCGCTTCGCTCCCGGGCAAGCTCGCCGACTGCCAGGAGAAGGATCCGGCCAAGTCCGAGCTGTTCATCGTCGAGGGTGACTCCGCCGGCGGCAGCGCCAAGCAGGGCCGCAACCGCGAGTTCCAGGCGGTGCTGCCGCTGCGCGGCAAGATCCTCAATGTCGAGCGCGTGCGCCCGGACAAGATGCTGTCGAGCGAGCAGATCGGCACCTTGATCACCGCGCTCGGCACCGGGATCAGCGACGACTTCTCGATCGACAAGCTGCGCTATCACAAGATCATCGTGATGACCGACGCCGACGTCGACGGCGCCCACATCCGCACCCTGCTGCTGACCTTCTTCTACCGCCAGATGCGCCAGATCATCGATCGCGGCCATCTCTACATCGCGCAGCCGCCGCTCTACAAAGTCACGCGCGGCAAGTCCGAGCAGTATCTGAAGGACGAGCGCGCGCTCGAGGACTATCTGATCGGCACCGGCCTCGACGATTGCGTGTTCCGGACCGCCGACGGCGAGGAGCGCAAGGGCCGCGACCTGCTGGCGCTGGTCGAGGAAGCGCGCATCGTGCGCAACATCCTGCGCAACCTGCACAGCCGCTACGACCGCAAGGTGGTCGAGCAGGCCGCGATCGCCGGTGTGCTGCGCGCCGACATCACCCGCGACATCGCCACCGCCGACGCCGCCGCCGAATACATCGCCAAGCGGCTCGACGTGCTGGCCGAGGAGGTCGAGCGCGGCTGGATCGGCCACTTCGTCGAGGGCCAAGGCTTCACATTTGAGCGTACCGTGCGCGGCGTGAAGGACGTCGCCGTCATCGACGACGCGCTGCTGGCGTCTGCCGACGCCCGCAAGCTCGACGACTACGCGGCGCGGCTGCAGGACGCCTACGCCAAACCCGGTGCCTTGCGCCGCGGCGACACCCAGACGGTGATCCACGGCCCGGTCGACCTGTTCGAGGCCGTCACCGATTCCGGCCGCAAGGGCATCGCGATGCAGCGCTACAAAGGGCTGGGCGAGATGAACCCGCAGCAGCTCTGGGAAACCACGCTCGACACCGAGGCCCGCACGCTGCTCCAGGTGAAGGTCAAGGAGGTCGACGAGGCCGACGACATCTTCACCAAGCTGATGGGCGACGTCGTTGAGCCGCGCCGCGAATTCATCCAGGACAACTCGCTGTCGGCGAACGTGGACGTTTAGTCCCATGGGCGATCATCTGGATGAACGTTTCCTTGGAACCGGTTGCTTGCGGGTCGAGCTCTGACCGTCCCCACCGCTGTCATGCTCCGCGAAAGCGGGTCATCCATGACTCTGCGGCAGAAGAGATTCACCGAGACGTCGCGGCGTACGGGATCGTTCGCTTTCGCGGACGACGACAGCCGGGGTGACATGATCAATGTGCGAGGACTTCGGAAACGGCCGTCAAGGCCATGCCGGACAGACGAGCGCCCTGACGGACGGCATGTGGACAGTGATAGCATTTTCTGATAATGATATCATTCCTCAACTTGTGGAGGTCAGCAATCATGCCGGCCGTGACCATTCGCAACCTTTCCGAGGAGACGCATCGCGCGCTTAAAGCGCGGGCCGCTCAGCATAATCGCAGCACGGAAGCTGAAATTCGGGCGATCCTCGAAGCCGCCGTTCAGCCGGAGGGACGACTACGTCTCGGCACGGCGTTGGCTGAAATGAGCCGAAATGTCGGATTGACGAATGCCGACGTCGAAGCGCTGGAGGAACAGCATCGCGCAATCAAGCCCGCCGAGCCGCTGCGCTTGAAATGATTGTGCTCGATACCAACGTCGTCTCGGAAGCCATGAAGCCCGAGCCTTCGCCGCAGGTGATGGCGTGGCTGGACCGGCAGATCGCCGAAACATTGTTCATCTCCAGTGTAACGATTGCTGAGTTGATGTTCGGCATCGGCGCGCTTCCGAAAGGACGACGGAGGGAGCGGCTGACGACGGCGCTCGAAAGCCTGATGGAGCTGTTCGGAGCAAGGATCCTGCCATTCGACACCAGCGCGGCCTGCCGTTACGCCGAAATCGCAGTGAAGGCCCGCGCCGCTGGGAAGGGGTTTCCAACGCCGGACGGCTACATCGCCGCCATTGCGGCCGACCGTGATTTTTCTGTCGCAACCCGCGACACGAGCGCCTTTTCGGCCGCCGGTCTTACTGTCATAGATCCCTGGACTGCCGCGTCCTAACCGTGGAAGGTGGCCTGCGCGCGCCGTCCGTGATAACTCGGTGCCGGACCGATGTTCCGCTTTTGCCGGTCCCTGAAAACCCTCTCAGCACGGATTCTTCGCGCATGGCGCCCATTCAATACATCGTCGAGGGTGGTCACCGGCTCAAGGGCGCGATCGAGCCGTCGGGCAACAAGAATGCGGCGCTGCCGATCATCGCGGCGGCGCTGCTGACCGACCATCCCGTCACGCTCGACAACGTGCCGCGCATCCGCGATACCGAGACCCTGGTGGAGCTGGTGCGCTCGGTCGGCGCCTCGGCGGAATGGCGCGGCCGCAACCGGCTCGCGATCCATGCCAAGGAGATCCGCGCTGCCGATCTCGATCCGGATCTGTGCGCGCGCATCCGTGCCTCGATCCTGCTCGCCGGTCCGCTGCTCGCCCGCTGCGGCGAAGTGGCGCTGCCGCCGCCGGGCGGCGACGTGATCGGCCGCCGCCGCCTCGACACCCATTTCCTGGCCTTCGAGCAGCTCGGCGCCACCGTCACGGCCACCGACAAGATCGAGCTGCGCGCCTCCGTCCTGAAGGGCGCCGACGTGTTCCTCGACGAGCCCAGCGTGACCGCGACCGAGAACGCGCTGGTCGCCGCCGTCGCCGCGCATGGCACGACATACCTGCGCAACGCCGCCTCCGAGCCGCACGTCCAGGACCTCGCGCATTTTCTGGTCGCTCTCGGCGCCAACATCGAAGGCATCGGCACCAACACGATGGTGATCCACGGCGCCAGTACGCTCGGCCAGGCCTCCTACGCCATCCAGCCCGATCACATCGAGGTCGGTTCGCTGATCGGCTTGGCCGCGGTGACGCGCTCGCCGCTGCGCATTGTGCGCGCCGGCACCGAGCATCTGCGTTCGATCCGCATGGGGTTCGAGCGGCTCGGCATCGTCTGCGAAGTCGCCGGAGACGACCTCATCGTGCCGTCCGACCAGACGATGAAGATCAGGGACGATTTCGGCGGCCACGTGCCGAAGCTGGAGGACCAGCCCTGGCCGGCCTTCCCCGCCGACCTGATGTCGATTGCGATCGTCACCGCCACGCAATGCGAGGGCGTGATCCTGATGTTCGAGAAGATGTTCGAGTCGCGGATGTTCTTCACCGACAAGCTGATCTCGATGGGCGCCCGCATCGTCTTGTGCGATCCGCACCGCGCCATCGTCTCCGGCCCGAACCGCCTGCGCGGCGCCCGCGTGGTCTCCCCCGACATCCGCGCCGGCATGGCCATGCTGCTCGCCGCGCTGTGCGCCGAGGGCACCTCCCGCATCGACAACGCCGACCAGATCGAACGCGGCTACGAGCGCATCGACGAGCGGCTGAATGCGCTCGGCGCGAAGATCACCCGCGTGCCGGAGCGCGGGCGGTAGAGCTTGGCGGCCCATGGTCGACGGGCAAGGTCGCAACATTCCGGTCATGTCCATCCAGACTTGCCGCCGCAGGCGCGCCGAAGCTGGCAGCGATTGCCGCGGACACTGCAAGCCTGCGCGCCATCCGGACCAGCTTCTGCTTCAGGACATGCGCGGCGCGATGCGCGTTTCGCGGCTTGCTCATGGTGGCGCTCCCTAGCGATCTGGTCCGTCGCGGAATGCGGGCCGCCTGAGCCATGGATCGGCTCAGGCGGCCCGCGGCTGCGGCATCAGCGATCATCGCCGACGTAGTCGACAGTTCGCAGCTTCGTGACACCGCGACCTGTGTTTTTGCTGCGTGAGGCAGTGTTTCGTCGAACGCCGGTCGGCTCAGCCGAAGAACGGCGATCGCATCGGCCTGCTGGCCTCCGCGACGACGCCAGCGTCGAACAGCCGCGTGGTGTAGGCGACGTCGAGCGACTTCGTCTCGGTGGGGAAGTAGTCCGTGACGAAGCGCGTCGCGTTCTCGATCGTATCGAAAGCGTAGAACCCGCCCACGGATTGGGTGTGGACGCCACTGAGCCAGGTCTTGTGCAGCAAGCCCGGCTGTCGCTTCAGGATCGGGTTCATGTCGCGCCAGGGCGCCTGCGCGAACGGCGCCGATATCTGCGCCTCGGTGTAGACGAACGCGCCGGGCTGTGGGCCGAGCTTGCCGTCGAAATGCATCGAGTTCAGATAGCGGCTGGCCTCCTCGACGGAGCTGCCGTCGAAGACACGTGTCGTCTGGGCGACTCCGCGAGCCTTTGCGCGGGCGGGAAACTCGTCGGTGACGAACGCCTTGGCGTTCTGAACGGAATCGAACTCGTAGAAGCCGCCGATCGAGTTCGTCGCGATGCCCGCAAGCCAGGTCTTGTTCACCAGCCCCGGCTGCTGCTGCAGCACGGGATTGGCTGTCCGCCAATCATAGCGATCGAACGGGATCGAGACTTGAAGCTCAGTGTAGACGAAAGCCTTGGCCATGACCGTCTCCAGGGGGTGAGAGTGACGCATGACGTGCGCGCGGCGATGGGCCATTCCCACGATGGGCTGAAGGCCGGCCTTGCGACTACATCACGGTCGTTATATAACGACCGTGATGGCTATAAAATAGTGACCGTTATGCCGTCAAATATAAAATAACGATCGCTATTCTTTGGAGACCAATTGATGCGCTACAAGACCGGACACAAGGAGGAGGCCCGCGGCCGCATGATCGCCGCCGCCGGCCGCGGCTTCAGGCGCAAGGGATTTGGCGGCATCGGTGTCGATGGGCTCGCCAAGGAGGCCGAGGTCACCTCCGGCGCGTTCTACGGGCACTTCGCCTCCAAGGAGGCGGCGTTTGAGGCCGCCGTTGCAACCGGTCTGGACGATCTCGCCGCAGGCGTCCGCGCGCTTCAGGCCGAGCACGGCGCAAGGTGGCTCGAGCGGTTCGTCGACTTCTATCTCAACGAACGACGCACGTGCGACGTCGGGGACGCCTGCGCGCTGCAAGCGCTCTCGCCGGACGTCGCGCGGGGCTCAGCCTCCGCCAAAGCCGTGTTCATGGAGCATATGGATGGCGTTCTACGGGCGGTCGCCGACGGCCTCGAGGGCCGCACGTCGCAAGACCGTCTGGACAAGGCTTGGTCGCTGCTGTCCCTGCTCTCCGGCGGCGTCACGCTGGCGCGCGCAGTTTCCGACCCGGCACAATCGAAGGCCATTGCCGTCGGCATCAGAAAGGGCGCGCTCGCGTTGGCTGCGGGCCGCGCGGTCGCCACGCCCGGATCGATCTGAACCGCGCCGGCTTACCGTTCGGCATCGCGAACTCATTCGCTGCCGCAAATCGTAAGGTGGGCAAAGAGCCGCCATCAAGCGGCTCGTGCCCGTCGCCCACAACGTGGGCGCCGATGGTGGGCACGACGCGAGCGGCATCTGAATCAAAGGGAGAGATCGTGTCGTGCCTTTACACACCCTACTCTCCATACACATCCCCGAACATCAGCATGCGTCCCAGCCGACGCTCGCTCTCGCCGGGAAAGCCGCAGCACGCGGCGAACTCATCGGCGTCGCGATAGGTCCCGAACAGCCAGTCCCAGATCGGCAGGTCGCCGTAGTTGCCGGAATGCACGTCGAGCTCATGATGCAGCGAATGCAGCTCGGGCGTCTGAATGAGATATTTCAGCCAACGCGGTGATTTGTAGTTGGCGTGATAGAAGAATTCGCTGGTCGCCGCGCACAGGTTGAACCACAGCGCGCCGGCGGATGAGCAGCCGAGCAGCGGAAATAGGATCAGCGCGGACAACCCGCTGTCCGCCAGCATCTCGACCGGGTGCTTGTAGAACGACGTGACGGTCTCGATGCGGCGCGGCGAATGGTGGATCTGATGAAACAGCAGCCACCAGCCGTTCAAATGGCGGATGCGATGCCACCAGTAGAAGAAGAAAGTGCCGACCAGCCACGCGAGGAACCCCTGCAGCGCCGGCGAATGCAGCGCGCGCAGCTGAATCAGCGAGGCGCCGTCGAGCAGCCGCATCCAGAGCCGGCCGGTCACGAGTGTGAGACCGACCTGCAACAGGATCACGGCGAGGACGCGCCCGTACCAGCCGGGCGAATTGGGCAGTTCGCGGCCCGGAGCGATCCGCTCCAGGATCATGAAGACGGCGGCAATGGCGACGGTCAGCAGCGGCGGAACGATGAGCGATGTCATGGCGGATGACCTGGGTTTGCAGACTTTGGATTTGCAGTCCCGGACTTGCCGACCCGCTCGCCGGGCCTGCGGGTTTCGCCGCTACGACACCACTGTATGACGCCGAGGTCGATGACACGTACGTGCTACGACGATGGCGCACTCCGCTTTCGAACCTGCCGGCTACTTCAACGCTGCAATCAGCTGGCTGCGCTTGCTGATGCCGAGCCGCTCATAGATGACCCGGAAATGATTGCCCACCGTGTGCTCGGAGATGCCAAGGCGCGATGCGATCGTCTTGTCGGGCAGCCCCATCAATGCGAGATCGACCAGCTCGCGCTGCCGCTCCGTCAGCTTGCCGAGATCGAGCTTGGGCGACGCCACCTGCTCGGTAGCGAGGAACAGCGCGTGCAGCACCGGCGCGATCAGGTTCAAGCACATCCGGACGTGCTGCGGCTGATCGGCGGCGACGCCGGCGAAGCTGAGATAGGTGCCGGCGCTGGCGAAGGGATCGATGACGCCGTGGCCGGCGACTACGCCGAGCGACAGCTGCCTGATCTCGTCGAGCTCGCGCGCGGTGGCAAACGGCGGCGGATCGGCGGGATCGAGAATGAACGCCGCGCGGTTCTGCACCCACCACGCAAAGCAGCCGCGCGCGCCGAGGTCGAAGCTCTCCTCCAGCCCCGCTACGAACGCATCCGGATAGCCCGACGTCACCAGGTTGCGCATCCGGATGCGGCCGCCGGTGAGCCGGCCATAGGCCCCGAGAAAGCGCTGGAACGGAAAGAACCGCCGCAGCGGCCCTTCGACCCAGACCAAAATCTGCTGCTCCGTCACCGCGCCGCCGGGCACCGCGCCGAGCACCTCGATCCACGCCTGCAGGCCGGGCCCCGGCGATACGTCCTGCACCGGCCTCGCTGTTCCAAGCTCGTCGTTCTTCGAACGGCGCACGTTCGCTCCCCTGCCGTCGTCGGCAGACAATATTAGCACAGCATCACGCTCAAGGGCCTACGCGACGGTCCGACAATGAGGTCATCGTCCTCGGCCGGATCCAGCTTGCGATTGAATCATGTCAGAGGCTCGTCAACTGATCCCCCGCGGGAAAGCCGACCTGGATCGTGCCAGCGCGGCCGTCGGGGCCGGCTATCCAGCCGTTGAGCCGATCCCGCCCGAGTTGATGGCATGGCTGAAGGACGGCAATTGGCCCGTGGCCCATGTTCTTGCGCCCTTCTTGTCCTCGATTGGCGCACCGATGGTGCCCCGCATCTGGCATGTCCAGCGGTCGGACGATGACGTGTTCTCGGCTGGCTCATGCCGTCGCTTCCAGCGGACGTCGCCCTGCAATTCCGTCCGGAGCTGGAGCGCCTCTGCTATGCTCCAAGCGATGCCGAGCGTCGCGAGGAGCTGGATCAGCAGGCGCGCCAAGTTCTCGCACAGTTCGGTGTAATGGGAAAAGCAGGCACAGACGCGCCACGAGTCATACAGGAATGATCAATCTTCGAGGCTCACGCATGACGATCCGCGAGATCACCCCTAATGTCGATCGTGACCGATGGCTCGCCGGTGCTGACTTCGCCGATGCCTTCCGCATCACGATCGATGGCGCGGTGCTCGATGCCCGCACCGCGGCCGAACGCATGCTCGGCCATTCGCCCTGGTGGATGGCTGCTCTCCTGAAACTCCGCAATGGGCTGATCCGGCCACTCGGTTTGAAGACCTCCGGCGCGGACGCACGCCGTCCGGGCCCCATGATCGGGATGTTCCCGGTCATCGACGAAACGCCCGGGCAACTCGTGCTCGGCTTCGACGACAAGCATCTGGACTTCCGCGTTCTGGTCGATGTCGCGACGGTCGGCGCGACATCGCAGGTGACCGCGACCACCCTGGTGCAGACCCACAACGCGCTCGGCCGCATCTATCTCACCGTGATCACGCCGTTTCATCGCCTCGTGGTGAAAGCCACGCTGCGGCAGGTCGCAGTGACCGCCTGATCTTGCTGAACGCTGCTCCCCTTCCGCAACGATCTCGAACGGCTCTCCCTCAACCATGTAGATCACATCTGGGCCGCCGGCCGCTCCGACCAGGTCAGTCATTTTGCGCTTATCGTTTTCCGAATTTTATGGTTGATTTTATTCCGCAAATCAGAAACAATGCGCGCATCCCGTCCTCATGAGAGGGACGCTTCGCGATCGTCACGGACCGTTGAGGGGGGATGCGATGGATGCGGCGGCTCTCAGCGCGCGCTCGGGTGTTCACTCGAGGCCGGTGCGTGGACGAAGGAGCGGTCGCATACGGCGAAATCGTATGGTCCTGGCCTCCCGATGCTGAGGTCAAGCCGGCGGGCGATCCGCTGGCGACGGTGGCCAACAAGCCCGGCGCACCGAGGAGAGTACGTATAAGCCGTTCCAACCGTTGCGCAGGGAAGGCCGGTTGTGCGGCCCACCTGTGGTGACTGCCGCCTGCTACTTCTTTTGCAGGCGGGCCATGGGTGTGGTCAAGCACCCGGCCTTCCCTGCGCCCTCTCAACTCCGAGGGCCAAAGATCGAGCAAAGCTCGGGCGCGACACGCGCCGCGAGATCGCGGCACCGCGCGGCTCGCAGGACGATCGTGTGGAGCGATGATCGCAAACAACCCTTCAGACCTGCGCTCACACGCCGCACACCCGCGCGATGGAACTTGCCTCCGTGATATGCATGCGGCCGCCAAGGCTGCTATAGCCGCCGCCATGACCCCGCCCGTTGAAGCTGATCACGCGCCGCCGGCGCCGGCACCCTCGCTTGCTCTCGAACTCTGGGAGACGATTCGCCTGGCTGCGCCGATGGCGCTGACGCAGCTGTCGCAGATCGCGATGATGTCGACCGACCTCGCCTTCATCGGCCGGCTCGGCGGCGACGCGGTCGCGGCGGCCGCGCTGGCCGGTACGGTGTTTTTCGTGGGCTCGACCTTCGGCATGGGCCTGATGTCGGCGGTCGCGCCGCTGGCGGCGCAGGCGTTCGGCGCCGACGATGCCGGGCTGGTGCGGCGCGCGCTGCGCGTCGGACTGTGGGCCGGCCTGTTCATCGCGCTGCCGATCATGCTGATCGCGCTGAATGGCGAGGCCATCCTGCTCGCGCTCGGACAGGCGCCCGGCGTCGCGCGTCTCGCGCAACATTATCT
>NZ_CAFJ01000385.1 GCF_000239795.1 Bradyrhizobium sp. STM 3809
CCGTGGCCCGTATTGCCGGTGTCAACATCCCGACCAACAAGCGCGTCCTGATCGCGCTCCAGTATATCCATGGCATTGGCCCGAAGATCGCGGGCGAGATCATCGAGAAGGTGAAGATCGCCGAGGATCGTCGCGTCAACCAGCTGAGCGACCAGGAAGTCCTGCAGATCCGCGAAATCATCGACCGCGACTACGTCGTCGAGGGTGACCTTCGCCGTGAGACGGGCATCAACATCAAGCGGCTGATGGACCTCGGCTGCTATCGCGGCCTGCGTCATCGCCGCGGCCTGCCGGTGCGCGGCCAGCGCACCCACACCAATGCGCGCACGCGCAAGGGGCCGGCCAAGGCGATCGCCGGCAAGAAGAAGTAATCGGCGAATTGCGAATGAGCGGGTAGCGGGTAGGGGGAGCCCCTTCTCGCTATTCGCCATTTACCATTCGCTCGTTTGGTGTAGCCGCTGGCATTACGGCGGCGTTGAGATCTCGAGAAAGGTACTTATATGGCCAAGGAAGCCGCACGTGTCCGCCGTCGTGAGCGCAAGAACATCGCCTCCGGCGTCGCCCATGTGAATTCGTCGTTCAACAACACCACGATCACCATCACCGACGCGCAGGGCAACACCATTGCCTGGTCGTCCGCCGGCACGATGGGGTTCAAGGGATCGCGCAAGTCGACCCCGTATGCCGCCCAGGTCGCGGCGGAGGACGTGTCCAAGAAGGCTCAGGAGCACGGCATGCGCACCCTCGAGGTCGAGGTGGCCGGTCCGGGCTCCGGACGTGAGTCGGCCCTGCGCGCGCTGCAGGCTGCGGGCTTCACCGTCACCTCGATCCGCGATGTGACGACGATCCCGCACAATGGTTGCCGTCCGCGCAAGCGTCGTCGCGTCTGATCTGAAGGAGGCGGGCAGCATGTCCGCCTCGTCTTGCTTTTGAACCTTTTCGATAACCGCGATCCGATGCGCGGTTCTCCAACGCCAGTCATTCGCCCCCCGGGATGGACTGGCCCATGGGTGAAACAGTGACGATCCAGAAGAATTGGCAAGAATTGATTCGGCCGAACAAGCTCCAGGTCACGCCGGGCTCCGACGCGACCCGTTTCGCCACCGTGGTCGCCGAGCCGCTGGAGCGCGGTTTCGGCCAGACGCTGGGCAATGCGCTGCGCCGCATCCTGCTGTCGTCGCTGCAGGGCGCCGCCGTGCAGTCGGTGCACATCGACGGCGTGCTGCACGAGTTCTCCTCGATCGCTGGCGTCCGCGAGGACGTCACCGACATCGTGCTGAACATCAAGGACATCTCGATCAAGATGCAGGGCGAAGGCCCGAAGCGGATGGTCGTGAAGAAGCAGGGTCCGGGCGTGGTCACCGCCGGCGACATCCAGACCGTCGGCGACATCGTCGTGCTCAATCCCGACCTGCAGCTCTGCACCCTGGACGAGGGCGCCGAGATCCGCATGGAGTTCACGGTCGCCACCGGCAAGGGCTACGTGCCGGCCGAGCGCAACCGTCCCGAGGATGCGCCGATCGGCCTGATCCCGATCGACAGCCTGTTCTCGCCGGTCCGCAAGGTCTCCTACAAGGTCGAGAACACCCGCGAGGGCCAGATCCTCGACTACGACAAGCTGACCATGACGATCGAGACCAACGGCGCGATCTCGCCGGAGGACGCGGTGGCCTATGCCGCCCGCATCCTGCAGGATCAGCTCAACGTGTTCGTCAACTTCGAAGAGCCGCGCAAGGAAGTCGCCCAGGAGATCATCCCGGACCTCGCCTTCAACCCGGCCTTCCTCAAGAAGGTGGACGAGCTCGAGCTGTCGGTGCGTTCGGCGAACTGCCTGAAGAACGACAACATCGTCTACATCGGCGACCTCGTGCAGAAGTCGGAAGCGGAGATGCTGCGCACCCCGAACTTCGGCCGCAAGTCGCTGAACGAGATCAAGGAAGTGCTGGCCCAGATGGGTCTGCATCTCGGCATGGAAGTGCCGGGCTGGCCGCCGGAGAACATCGACGAGCTGGCCAAGCGCTTCGAGGATCACTACTGAGAAACTGTCATTCCGGGTTCGCCTCTTCGAGGCGCCCCGGAATGACCACCTCCACCGGGCGAACGCAGGCAGCCCACCTGAGCAACATGTCCGACGAACCGTCGCGGCAGATTGAAATGAAGGACTAAGACAATGCGTCACGGCAAGGTTCATCGGAAGCTCAACCGCACGGCCGAGCATCGCAAGGCGATGTTCGCCAACATGTGCGCTGCGCTGATCAAGCACGAGCAGATCGTCACCACGCTGCCGAAGGCCAAGGAGCTCCGGCCGATCGTCGAGAAGCTCGTCACCCTCGGCAAGAAGGGCGGCCTTGCGCTCCGCCGCCAGGCGATCGCCGAGATGCGCGACGTCGACCAGGTCAAGAAGCTGTTCGACGTGCTGGCGCCCCGCTACAAGGACCGCAACGGCGGCTACACCCGCATCATCAAGGCCGGCTTCCGCTACGGCGACAATGCCGCGATGGCCGTGATCGAGTTCGTCGATCGCGACGTCGACGCCAAGGGCCAGGATTCCGGCCCGGTGCAGGAGACCTCGGAAGCCGCGTAAGCCGCACTTCTGACGGATGGATTGGAACGGCGCCTTCGGGCGCCGTTTTTGTTTTCAAGAGCTCCTCGGAGGGTGGCAAAGGCGCGGCCGCGCTGTGTCGTGACGAACGCTCGTGGTGGCGCCGTGCCCACCATCTCACACCGAACGCGCCGACGGACGGTGGGCACGCTGCCGCCTTCGGCGGCCGCTTTGCCCACCCTAC
>NZ_CAFJ01000384.1 GCF_000239795.1 Bradyrhizobium sp. STM 3809
CTGGCGGCGGCGGTGCAGGCGGCATCATGGACGTGACGGGCGGCTGTCCGGCGGGCGCAGCCATCGGCGCATTGGCCACCGGCGCCCGTTGCGGCGAGACGCGGTCCGCGAGCTGATCGGCGGCCTGCCACACGGCGTCGGTGTTCTGCGGCCGCTGCATGTCCGAGGCGGCGTCGAGCTCGCGCCGGCGCGCCGAAACCGGCTGATGATCGCCGTGCTGAAGCGCGGGAGAGGGCCGATATGCGCGCGCGTCCGAAGCCTCCGGCTGCGGCGTTGGCAGCCGGGCGCTTGCGAGGTCGAGCGCCGACACCGGCTGGGCGCCCCGACCGTGATCGGCGTAGGAAGAGCCCGGCATGCCGCCGCGGCCCGTACGCATCCCCGGTTGCGGCGACTTGCCGCGCGCCTTGATCCGCCCGCGGCGCGCCTGCGCATCCTCGTGCCAGCTGCCGTTGCGCCGGCGCCGCCGTCCCATCCGGCTGAGCCGGTAAAGCGCACTGGCCAGCAAGCCGGAGATGGCCAGCGCACCGATCACGACGAGCATCAGGATGTGGATCGGCGCTTCGGGCTTGGCCGCCTTGGCGGCTGTGGCAGCCTGGTTGTCGGTGGCACCGGCTGCGTTGGAGCCCGCGTCGACGTTGCCGTCATCGGCCATGGCCGCGGGCGTCGTGTCGGCCGTGGTTGCGTCCGCGGGCTGCGGCGGTGCCGAGGGCCACGGCGAGGTATCGAGGCTGCGCGGCAGGTTGGCATCGGACGCCGTCAAGGTCGTCGGCGTGATCGCCAGATTTTGCGGCTTCGGCGTCCCCACTGGGTCGACGCTTGTCCGCAGCCGGGATTGCGGCAGCTCCGCCATCGCGTCCGCGCTGGAGCGCTGCGCCGGGCCGTCCGTGCGTCGCGGCGTCAGCTTGGGCGGCGCAGGCTGGGCGAAATCCCAGGCGGCCGGCTGCTGCGCGGTGCGGGCGGTCGGCGCGATCTCACGGCCGTTGGCATCCTTGAGATACCAGCAGCGTCGATTGGTGCCGCGGTCGAAACGATAGTACCAGTGCTGGGCGTCCGACTTGTCGCCGGTCGGTTCGGTCAGGCAGTCCTCCGCCGCCATGGCGGCGCGCGGCGGCGCGATCAGAACGCTCGCTGCGATAGCGACGGCAATGGCAAATGCAACTCCTGCCATTCGGCTTGCCATTGACGACTCCGGATACGCTTACGCAACGGCGCGTTCTCGGAAACAAGTTGGGTCGCAATGAGCCGCAATTCCGGATTAATTCTGGCCCGCTCTTTTCGTCGCCGAGTGCGGCTTTTTTCCCACAAGCAGATCCGCCACGCCTCGCCGGCTTGGCCGCGATCTCGCGCCAAATCCGCCACATCCGTGATGACCGTCGCCCCCTCTTTGCTGGCGACCGGGGCTTCGGCGCCCACGCACGCTGCGTTCGTGGACAAATGACCGGCGAGCGCGCAGCGTCGGGGCGGCGGCCCGCTTGCGCGCTATTGCTTGACGCTGGTCCAGCGTCCCGAGCAACCGTCGCTGCGCTGGAAGCTGCCGGACCCGCTGCGGCCGCTCACTCGGCCCGTGCTGACGACGCGCACCCCATTGTCGTTGCCGACCGTGTTGACGACGCCGTTCGAGCTGATGCTTCCGGAGAAGCCCTGGCCGATGACCTTGCCGCTGGTCACCACTGCGGCCGAGGTGACGCTGCCGGGGCAGGCGGGGCCGCCGGTGCTCGTCACCACCCAGGCGCCGTCGAAGCTGGCGCCGCCGCCCGATGAGCGCGCGCGAGACGGCTCGCTCCGGCGCGGCGAAGGCCGCTCGCGCTCGACCGAGCGCGGCTCGGAGCGCGCGCCGGACAGCGACTTGTCGTCATTGCCGATGCTCCCGCCGGCGCTGCCGGATTGCGCCAGCGTCGCCGCCGGCGCCAGCATGATGAGCAGCGTGGCAGTCATGGCACCGGCAATGGCCCGGCGGCCTCGAAGCGTCGACATTCCCCACCTCGTTCGATCTCGAGCCTGTTAGTTCGTCGATCCGCCGTCGCCGGTTCAACGTCCCGAGCCGTCGGCGCAGACGGCACCGACGATGCGGCAGGATTTTCCAGCTTTCCCGCATTCGTCAAGCGCGGCGTCGCGCGCGGCCTTGACGGTATCCCGCTGCACGAGCGACCATGATTTGTCGGAGATCGCGAAGGCGCCGCAATGCGAGCCGTAGAAGCTCAACTCGACCGGACATTTCGCCGATCCGCAATTCGAGCGCGCATCGGTCACGGCCGCGCGGCGCGAGGCATGATTCCACGACATGCCCCATTTGTTGTTGTCGATGCCGTAGACGATCGAGCCCCATGGCTTGAGATCGTCGAGCTTGCGCAGCCGGCTCAGCAAGCCCTCGGTGGCTTCGCCGGTCGGCGTGATGTTGCTCTTCTCCTGAAACCGGCTGATCGCGCGGGCGAGCGTATCGCGGCCGTCGTCGGATTGCGGATCGAAATTGCGCTCGTACAAGCGATCGCGCACTTCGCCGATCAGTGCGGCGTCCCTGAGCGGAATGCGATCGGGATCGGGCCGCAGCGCCGTGGCCGGTGCGTCCTGAGATGGCATGGCAGCGACCTGTGGTGCGCTCTGCGGCAAGGGCGGCACGAAATAGAATGCACCGTCGATCGGCGATGACGACACCCAGGGCTGCTGCGCGCCGCTGGTGGCGCGCTTCACCGCAAGGCCGACCTGATTGAAGGTCTGGAAGATGTCGAGGCCGGGCTGTGTGAGGGTCGTCGCCAGGGCCTTCGTGTATGGGCTGTGTCCGTCGTCGCCGTCCTGTGCGACGTTGCCGGGCTGCGTCGCGTAGGAGATCAGCGTGCCGTCGGGCGCGCGCATCTGCGCGAGCCCGCCGTCTGCCGCACGCAGGCTGCGCGTTCCGAACGGATTGTTGCGGCAGGCGTCGAGGATGACGACGTTGAGGCGCGTGCCCGAGCCCTGCATCTGGCGCAGCACCAGATTGACGTCCATCATCTGGAAATCGACATCGGCCTCGCGCGTCGGATTGGCTCCGACCGGCACCAGGTAGTTGGCACCCGCGACCTGTACGCCGTGGCCGGCGTAGTAGAACAGCGCGACATCGGCGCCCTGGACCTCGCGGCCGAAGCTCTGGACGGCGCTGTCGATCGCCGGCTTGTCGAGATCGAGCTGGGCGCGGCCGCCGGTCAGCGCGAAGCCGAGCCGCCTCAGGGTCTCCGCCATCAGCGCGGCGTCCTTGGCGGGATTGTCGAGGCTCGCGATGTTGCGGTAGGCGGAGTTGCCGATCACGAGCGCAATGCGCTTCTCGGCGCGTGCAGGCAAGATGCAACATAATACCAGACAGGCAGCGAGCAGCAGGCGGCTACCTTCATACGCGCATCGTTGCATCACTGTCGGCCCCGTCGCCACGTCCTTTCGAGCGATGGGGCAGAGTAGCAGCAGGCGGCCATGGCGCAAGCACCGCGGCCGCCCGGGGTTGTCCGGTCGGTGGACTAATCAGTTCGTCAGCACGACCCGTCCGACGACCTTGCCGGCACGCAGCGCGTCGATCCACTTCTGCACGTCGCCCATCGGCTCTTCGCGCATCGGCGGCGGCTTGATCTTGCCGGCGCGCGCCAGCGCCATCAGTTCGTGAGCTTCGGCCAGGGTGCCGACCATGAATCCCTCGATGGTCATGCGCTTGTACACCCATTGAACCATCGGCAGGGTGAACTGGCCGCCCATCAGTCCGGATACCACGACCTTGCCGCCGCGGGCGACGACGGCGACCGCGAAAGCCATCGACTTCTCGTTGCCGGCGAAATCGACGACCTCGTCGAAGCCGCCTTCGGTCTCCCTGAGGATGCGCTTGATCACGTCGGGCTCGGCGGGATCGTAGGCGGTGGTGGCGCCGTTCTGCAGCGCCGTGTCGCGGGCGGCGGCGGAGAGGTCGGCGACCGAGATCGGCTGCTTGAACATCGCCTGCGCGAACGACAGGCCCATCATGCCGACGCCACCGAGCCCGATCAGCAGCAGGTTGCGCTGGCGCGGCCGGTCGACCAGCCGCTTCAAGGCGCCATAGGCGGTCACGCCGGAGCACATCAGCGTGGCGGCCTGGTTCACCGGCAGCGGATCATATTCGAGCAGATATTTCGCATCGGGCACCAGCACATGCGTGGCGAAGCCGCCGTCGATCGACACGCCGAGGAAGCGCTGCTTCGCGCACAGATTCTCGTCGCCATTGGCGCAGTCGCGGCACTGACCGCAGCCGATCCACGGAAACACCGCGCGCCTCTTGCCGATCAGCTCCTTCGGCACGTCGGGCCCGACCTCGTCGACGACGCCGGCGATCTCGTGCCCGAGCGTGAAG
The DNA here is from genome assembly GCF_000239795.1 of Bradyrhizobium sp. STM 3809. GTDB lineage: Bacteria > Pseudomonadota > Alphaproteobacteria > Rhizobiales > Xanthobacteraceae > Bradyrhizobium. Next base: position 4,340 of record NZ_CAFJ01000384.1, read on the forward strand.
GGCAGCGTCATGCCACGCGTGGTGTCGAGCTTCTTGCCGCCGCCGAGGTCGGCATAGCCGTCCTGGATGTGCAGGTCGGAGTGGCACAGGCCGCAGCGCTCGATCCGCACCAGGACCTCGCGTCCCTGCGGCTTCGGTGTCTCGACGATCGTCTCGCACAGCGGCGCATCGAATTTGACCAGCGACTGACGACGCATCAACGCCATGATGAAGCTCCCTGAAAGGCTTGTTGTTAGGTCTTGTTGTCGTTGCGACTATTGGTCAATTCGCGCGCCATGGCAACAAAGCCCGAGACCGGGACGGTCTCGGCGCGCCGGGTCGGATCGATCCCGGCGGCAGCGGCCAAGCGCGCGGGATCGGCTGGCAGCGATTTGAGACTCTGCCGCAGCATCTTGCGGCGCTGGCCGAAGGCCGCGGCGGCGACCTGCTCCAGCGCGCGGCGGTCGCACGGCTCCGGCGTGGGACGCGGCACGAGCCGCACCACGGACGAGGTGACTTTCGGTGGCGGCACGAAGGCTGACGGCGAGATGTCGAACAGGATCCTGGTCTCGCAGCGCCAGTTGGCGAGCACCCCGAGCCGGCCGTAGGCCTCCTCGTTCTCGGTCGCGACGATGCGCTCGGCGACTTCGCGCTGGAACATCAGCACCATCATGTCGTACCAGGGCGGCCACGGCTCGGCGGAGAGCCAGCCGATCAACAGATGCGTGGCGATGTTGTAGGGCAGGTTGGCGACGATCTTGGCTTTGGTGCTGCCGAGATAGGGCCTGACATCGAAGGTGCGGGCGTCGGTGCAGACGATCTCGAGACGGCCGGGATAGCGATCGGCGATTGTCCGCAGTGCGGGAATGGCGCGCTCGTCGTGCTCGACGGCGATGACGTGACGGGCGCCGAGCGCGAGCAGGGCCCGCGTCAGGCCGCCCGGTCCCGGACCGATCTCGACCACGGTGGCGTCTTCGAGCGGGCCGGCGGCGCGCGCGATCCGCGCGGTGAGATTGAGATCGAGCAGGAAGTTCTGGCCGAGCGCCTTGCGCGCCGACAGCTGGTGCTCGCGGATGACCTCGCGCAGCGGCGGGAGGTCGTCGATGGCGCTCATGACGATTGGCTGGCCATGCGCGCCGCGAGCTGCACCGCCGCGATCAGGCTTGCCGGATTCGCGGTGCCCTTGCCGGCGATCGCGAACGCCGTGCCGTGGTCCGGCGACGTCCGGATGAAGGGCAGGCCGAGCGTGACGTTGACGCCCTCGTCGAATGCCAGCGTCTTGATCGGGATCAGCGCCTGGTCGTGATACATGCAGACGGCGCAATCGTAGCTCTTGCGTGCGGCTTCATGAAACATGGTGTCGGCCGGCAGCGGCCCCTGCACGTCGAGGCCGGCGTTGCGCAGATTGGCGATCGCGGGCGCGATGATCGTGTCTTCCTCGCTGCCCAGCGTGCCGTCCTCGCCGGCATGCGGATTGAGGCCGGACATCGCGATGCGCGGCCGCGACACGCCGAAATAGCGCCGCAGGCTGGCGGCCACGATCCGCGTCGTCGAAGTGATCAGCGGGCTCGTGAGCTGCTCGATCGCATCGCGCAGGGCGACGTGGATGGTCACGGGCACCACGGCCAGCGTCGGCGACCACAGCATCATCACGGGCTGCGGCACCGCGCCGCCGTCGGCGGCGAGTTCGGCGAGAAACTCGGTATGTCCGGGATGCGAGAAGCCGGCGCGGTACAGCACGGCCTTGGCGATCGGGTTGGTCACCACGGCCGCGGCCCGTCCTGCCTTCACATCGGCAACAGCCTGGCGGATCGAGCCGATGGCGGCCTCGGCGCTGGTCGCGTCGGGACGGCCGGGCAGGGCGGTGACGCGATGTCCCGTGGATGCGACGGGAAGGGCGCTCGCAAACGCCTGCGAGGCTTGTTCGGGGCGTACCTCGGCGATCGGGATCGGCAGGTCGAGGAGCTTGGCCCGCTGCGCCAGGAATGCGGGATCGCCGAGCACGTAGAAGGCCGGAAGACCGAGCGCATCGCGCCGCAGCCAGGCTTGCAGGGTGATGTCGGGACCGATGCCGGCCGGCTCGCCCAGCGTCAGCGCGAGGGGGGCGGTCATCAGCGGTATTCGATCATCGCCGCCTTGCGGACTTCCTGCAGATAGGCCTTCGACGTCGCCTCATACTTCTTGGCGTACATCTGTTCCTTGATCTCGCGCTTCTTCGGCGTGTCGATCGTGGTCGGCGTGCGCGCGCACAGCGCGACCATCTGGATGCCCTGCTTGGTGGCTTCCGGCGGCGTCAGGTGACCGATCGGGGTGTCGTCGAGCAGCTTGCGCAGGTTGGGCGGGATGTCCGCAGAGGTCTTGACCACGATCTCCTTGATCACGGCGTTGGCCGTGGTCCTGAAGATGTTGCTGGCGTCGGCACAACTCTGCACCCGCGCGCGCAGCGCCTCCGCCTCCTTCTGGCGGATCTCCATGGCGCCCTGGTTCGACGAGTTCGCCACGATGAGAACCACCGGCTGCATCTTGTATTCGAACGCCTGTCCCTGCTGATCGGTGTCGCCACCGGCGGCGGCGACAGCTGCAGCGACGTCCTTGTCGGAGACGATCAGGCGTTCCTTGTAGCGGCCGCGCACGAGGCTGGTCCAGACGATCTCCGCCTTGATGCGGGACTTGAGCGTCTCCGGCCGGACGCCCTGGCTCTCGAGCGATTTGGTCAGCTGATCGGCGTTGAGGCGCATGCGCGAGCCCATGCCGGCGTAGGACTGGTCGATGTCGGAGGCGGACGGCTCGACGCCGAACTTCTTGCCCTCCTTGATCTTCACTTTGTCGTCGATCAGCTCGTTGATGATCTCCTGGCGGCTCTGCTGCTTGCGGGTGCTCAGGAAATTCAGCTTGGTGCGCTGCTCGATATCGTAGTCGGTGATGGGGTCACCGTTGACCATCACGACGATGCTCTGGGCGTGAGCCAATGTCATGCCAGAGCCCCAGGCCAGCGCGGCGACCGCGCAGATGGTCAGGCTTCGAAGGCGAGGGAGGAACGCAGTCGTCATGACTAAGCTTCGCTGTTCGCAATGGATCCAATCGGGAGCGGCGCCATGGCTCTCAATGCACGCCTCGGATACTCACTGTCCCGAATCCGGTTCCGCACCCAGTAACGAACCGACGGCTGACACCCATGGGCACGGAACGCATGACTCTCGACGCGGGCAATTCGGCCCATGGGAGCACCGGTCCGAGACTGGCGCGTGCTACTGAAGGCCTCCAGCCCCGGTTCCGGTCGACGACGAATTGGCGAGCGTCCGGAGTCCGATCTGCAGCATGTAGGCATGGCTCAGAACGGGCGTGGTGGTGCCTGTCGTGTAGTTATACGACGTTACATAGTTGGCGGCCAGCACGAAACAATCGTCCACGTAGCCTGCGCCGATCACATACTGGTTGATCTTGTTGGCGGCAAGATCCCAGCGCGCCGCGCCGGTCACGACCCAGTTCGGCGCGACCTTCACTGAACCGCTGCCCAGGATGCCCTCGCGGCGGTTGAGGTAGCCGATCGCCGGATCGGCGGCATAGTTGCCGTAGGTCAGGGCAACCGACCAGCGGTCGAAGTTCGCCTTGGCTTCGGCCTCGAAGCGCTGAACGT
>NZ_CAFJ01000383.1 GCF_000239795.1 Bradyrhizobium sp. STM 3809
GCAACGGCGGCAACGGCGGCAATGGCGGCATCGGCGGCGGCGGCGGCGGCGGCGGCGCGGCCACCAACACGTTCAGCGGCGGTGCTGGCGGCACCGGCGGCTTCGGCGGTGGTGGCGGCGGCGGCGGCATCGGCGGCACGTCTCCCCAGGCCGGCGCCAGCGGTGTCGGCGGATATGGCGCGGGCAATGGCGGCGACGGCAACAACGGCCCGGGCAGCGGCGGCGCGGGCTATGGCGGCGCGGTTTTCGTGATGGACGGCGCGACCCTGACCGTGAAGACCTCGACCAGCTTCAGCGGCAACTCCACCCAGGCCGGCACCGGCGGAACGCCGGTGGCGCCCAAGGGCCAGGATCTCTACATCAATGGCGCCACGCAGGTGGTGACGTTCCAGATCGATAGCGGCAGCGCCACATTCGGCGGCAGCACGCAGACCACGCAGGGCAACATCGCCGGCGAAGGCGGCATCGCCAAGAACGGCGCCGGCACGCTCGCGCTCGGCGGCACCAACAGCTACAGCGGCGCGACCAGCGTGAATGCCGGCACCCTGCTGGTCAACGGCACGCTGGTGAACTCCGCGACCACCGTCAACACTGGCGGCACGCTCGGCGGCACCGGCACCACCAACAGCGTGACGGTGGCCAGTGGCGGCACGTTGGCGCCGGGCTCCGGCACAGCCGGCACCACGCTGACGGTGCAGGGCAGCCTCGCCTTTGCCAGCGGCGCGATCTATCTGGTCCAGGTCGATCCGACGACGGCGTCGCGCACCAACGCGGTCAGCGCCACGCTCGGCGGCGCCACCGTCAATGCGAGCTTCGCGGCGGGCAGCTACGCGGCCAAGCAATACGTCATCCTGCAGACGAGCGGCGGCGTCTCCGGGACATTCGGCGGCGTGGTGAACACCAACCTGCCGTCGGGCTTCTCGACAAGCCTCTCCTACGACGCCAACAACGTCTATCTCAACCTCGCTCTGTTCACGGCGGGGAGCTACAACACCAACCAGGCCAATGTCGCCAACACGCTCACCAACTACTTCAACCGCAACGGCAGCATCCCCCTGGTGTTCGGCGGGCTGACCCCGGCGGGCCTCACCCAACTCTCGGGCGAGGCGGCGACCGGCTCGCAGCAGACCACGTTCAACGCGATGACGCAGTTCATGGGCGTGATGACCGATCCGTTCGGCGACGGGCGCGGCGGCGGCGCGCCGGGAGCAGGCGTGCCGGCCTTCGCCGACGACGGCGATGCGGCGAACGCCTATGCCGCGACGGGCCACGGCCGCAAGGGCGCCGAGCGCGACGCCTATGCGCTGCTGACCAAGGCGCCCTCGGCCGATCCGTTCGCGCGGCGCTGGAGCGTGTGGGCGGCCGGCTTCGGCGGTTCGCAGACCACCGACGGCAATGCCGCGCTCGGCTCCAACACCACGACGTCCAACCTCTACGGCACCGCCGTCGGCTTCGACTACAGGATCTCGCCGAGCACGGTGGCCGGCTTCGCGCTCGCCGGCGGCGGCACCAGCTTCAGCGTGGCCAACGCGCTCGGCTCCGGACGCTCCGACCTGTTCCAGGCCGGCGGCTTCGTCCGCCACGTGATGGGTCCGTCCTACATCACCGCCGCGCTCGCCTATGGCTGGCAGGACGTCACCACCAACCGCACCGTGACGGTGGCCGGCGTCGATCAGTTGCGCGCGCAGTTCAAGGCCAATGCCTGGTCCGGCCGGCTCGAAGGCGGCTATCGCATGCTGTGGCCCGCCTTCGGCATCGGCCTGACGCCCTATGCGGCCGGGCAGTTCACGACCTTCGATCTGCCGGCCTATGCCGAGCAGGCGGTGGCCGGCGCCAACACCTTTGCGCTGGCCTATGGCGCGCGCAGCGTGACGTCGCCGCGCACGGAGCTCGGCCTGCGCAGCGACAAGGCGTACGCGATGCCGGACGGCATCCTCACCCTGCGCGGCCGCTTCGCCTGGGCGCACGACTACACCACCGGCCGCACGCTGACGCCGACCTTCCAGACCCTGCCCGGCGCGAGCTTCGTCGTGAACGGCGCGCAGCAGGCCGCCGACCGCGCGCTGGTGAGCGCAACGGCGGAGATAAAGTGGATGAACAACTGGTCGGCGGCGCTGACCTTCGACGGCGAGTTCGCCAGCATCAGCCGCAGCTATGCCGGCAAGGGCGTGGTGCGGTATTCGTGGTGAGGGCGCGCAGCTCTCCGTGAGCACGCTGCTCATCTCCAATGTGCAGCGCCGCGCCCGGCGTGACCCCTCATGGTGATGAGCGCCGCGCCGGTCTGATCATGAGAGGGCAGATCGCTGTCCGCGGCGCGTCTCGAACCATGAGGCCCCGCCGGTGGCCTCGCCCTTCGAGACGCCCGCCTCCGGCGGGCTCTTCAGGGTGAGGGTTTGCAGTCTGCACAGGGCGACAGCTCGTTTGCTGCGTCGCCTCGGAGCCGGCCCCCGTAGCCCGGATGAGCGTAAGCCGACGCCTCTTTGGCGTCGGCGATAGCGACATCCGGGTTCACCGGCGACAGCGCGTGAGAACCCGGATGTCGCGTCCGCCTCGGCCCTCGCGGGCTTCGGCTTCCGCTCATCCGGGCTAAGATTCTGCCCGCGCGCCCCGTCGCCGCACGGGCGCCTGTGCATCCCCTGTTAAGCATTCGACTTAACGCCATGCGAACGCGGGTTCCGGAGGGTGTCGGCGGGGACGTCGGACCAAGAGGCGGGATCAGTCGATGCAGGCGTGTACGGATCAGGGCGCATGGGCGCTGGGGCTGTCGTTGCACCTGCTCGGCATCGTCGCCGATCCCGGCCGCATCCAGCACGAGGCCGGCCGCAGCGACGCGCTTTCGGTCGATGACCTGCTGCGTGCGGCGGCGCGCTTTCCCGTCAAGGCCAAGCTCGTCACGTCTAAGATTGCGCGGCTCAAGGCGACGCCGCTGCCGACGCTGGCCGTGCTCAAGGGCGGCGGCTTTGCGGTGATCGGCAAGGTGACCGAGACCGGCGTGCTGATCCAGGGGCTGAACGATGCCGGACCGCGCCTGCTGAGCTTCCCCGAGTTCGAAACCATCTGGTCCGGCCGGCTGATCCTGATCGCCAAGCGCGCGGAGCTGTCGGACACGGCGCGGCGCTTCAACTTCAGCTGGTTCGTCGCAGCGATCGGAAAATATCGCCGCATCCTGGTCGAGGTGCTGCTGGCGTCGTTCGTGATCCAGCTGTTCGGTCTCGCCACCCCGATGATCTTCCAGGTCGTGATCGACAAGGTGCTGGTGCATCGCGGCCTGTCGACGCTCGAGGTGATGGTCGCGGGGCTGGCGCTGATCGCGCTGTTCGAGGCGGTGCTGTCGGGCCTGCGCACCTATCTGTTCACCCACACCTCCAACCGCATCGACGTCGAGCTCGGCGCGCGGTTGTTCCGGCACCTGATGCGGCTGCCGCTGGCCTATTTCGAGAGCCGCCGCGTCGGCGACAGCGTCGCGCGGGTGCGCGAGTTGGAGACGATCCGGCAATTCATCACCTCGTCCTCGATCACGCTGGTGCTCGATCTCGCTTTTGCCGCGGTCTTCATCGGCGTGATGTTCCTGTACAGCTCCACGCTTGCGTGGATCGTCTGTGCGACCCTGCCGGTCTATGCGCTGCTGTCGCTCGCGACGACGCCGGCGTTCCGCGCGCGGCTCGACGAGAAATTCCGCCGCGGCGCCGAGAACCAGGCGTTCCTGGTCGAGAGCGTCACGGGTGTCGAGACCATCAAGGCGATGGCGGTCGAGCCATTGATGCAGCGGCGCTGGGAGGAGCAGCTCGCGAGCTATGTCGGCGCCTCGTTCCAGGCCTCGCAGATCGGCAACTGGGCGAGCCAGGCGGCGAGCCTGCTCAACAAGGGCGTCGGGGCGCTGACGCTGTTCGTCGGCGCCGGCCTCGTGATCGCCAACCGGATGACCGTCGGCGAGCTCGTCGCGTTCAACATGCTGGCCAACCAGGTCTCGGGTCCGGTGCTGCGGCTGGTCCAGGTCTGGCAGGATTTCCACCAGGTGCGGCTGTCGGTCGAGCGGCTCGGCGACATCCTCAACACCCCGGTGGAGGCGCATAGCGGCGGCGCCGAGCAGAACCTGCCGCCGCTGCAAGGCAGCATCGAGTTCGAGCGCGTGACCTTCCGCTATGGCCTCAACACCCAGCCGGTGCTGCGCGAGGTCTCGCTCAGGATCGGGGCAGGGCAGGTGGTTGGCATCGTCGGGCCGTCCGGCTCAGGCAAGAGCACCATCGCCAAGCTGGCGCAGCGGCTTTACCAGCCGGAAGCGGGCCGCGTGCTGGTCGACGGCGTCGACACCGCGGTGCTCGATCCCTCGTGGCTGCGGCGGCAGATCGGCGTGGTGCTGCAGGAGAACGTGCTGTTCAACCGCTCGGTGCGCGACAACATCGCGCTCGCCGATCCGGCGCTGCCGATGGAAAAAATCGTCGAGGCGGCCAAGCTTGCCGGGGCGCACGAGTTCATCTGCCGGATGCCACAAGGCTATGACACCGTCATCGGCGAACGCGGCGTGTCGCTGTCCGGCGGCCAGCGCCAGCGCATCGCGATCGCCCGGGCGCTGGTCGGCGATCCCCGCATTCTCATTTTCGACGAGGCGACCTCGGCGCTCGACTACGAGTCCGAGAGCATCATCCAGGCCAACATGCGCGACATCGTCCGTGGCCGCACCGTGCTGATCATCGCGCACCGGCTATCGACCGTGCGCAATGCCGATCGCATCCTGACGATCGAGAGCGGCGTCATCGTCGAGGACGGGACCCATGAGCAGCTGGTCGCCGGAGGTGGCCGCTATGCGAACCTGCACCGCATCCAGTCCGCCGGCCGCTGAGGAGAGGGCGATGAGCACACCTGCAAGCCTTCTGCGCGGCTTCTCGTTCGGCGGCAAAGCGTCGGAGCGCGAGTTCCTGCCGGCCGCCCTGGAAATCACGGAGACGCCGCCCAATCCGCTCGGGCGCATCACCGTGCTGGCGTTGTGCACGGTGACCTTCGCGGCGCTCGGCTGGGCCGTGTTCGGCAAGGTCGACATCGTCGCGGTCGCCAGCGGCAAGGTGATTTCGCATACCCGCACCCAGGTGGTGCAGCCGTTCGAGACGGCGAGCGTCAAGGCCGTGCTGGTACAGCCCGGCCAGCGCGTGCGCGCCGGCGACGCGCTGATCGAGCTCGACAAGACCGCCGTGACGGCGGAGACCGACCGGGCCCGCAGCGACCTCATCGCGAGCCTGCTCGACGAGGTCCGGCTGGCGGCGTTTCTCGATGGCGTGAAGGACGGACCGTTCGAGCTGGTGGCCGGCGCCGAGCCGCTGGATCGCGCCCGCGCCCAGGCGCAGCTCACGGCGCAGCTGGCGATGCGCGCCAGCCAGCTCGCGGCGCTGGCGCAGGAGCGCGCCCAGCACATCGCCGAGCGCGAGGCGCTGCAGCAGACCGTTGCCAAATACGAGCAGACCCTGCCGATGGTGACGCAGCGCGCCGACATCCGCACCAAGGCGAGCGAGATCGGCAATGCCTCGATCATCGCGCTGCTGGAGAGCCAGCAATTGCTGGTCGAGACGCGCTCCGAACTCGAGATCAACAAGGCCAAGATCGTCGCGCTCGACGCCACCATCGCGGGCCTCGACCAGAAGATCGCGGCGACCGAGGCCGACATGCGCGACAAGGCGATGCGCGATCTCGCCACCGCGCGTGAGCGCGCCCGCGCCGCCGGCGAGGCGCTGACCAAGGCGACGCGCCGCGCCGAGCTGCAGACCTTGCGCGCGCCGATCGACGGTACGGTGCAGCAGATGCACGTCGCCGCCGCCGGGGCCGTGGTGACGCCGGCGCAGCAGCTGCTCTCCGTCGTGCCCGACGACGACCGGATCGAGGTCGAGGCCGTGGTCGAGAACCGCGACGTCGGCTTCGTCGAGGCCGGCCAGCGCGTCGAGCTCAAGGTCGATGCCTTCCCGTTCACGCGCTATGGCCTGCTCGGCGGCAAGGTGACCTCGGTCGACCGCGACGCAGAAGCCGCGCCCGTCAATCCCAACGGCGTGCAGGGTGCCGAGCGCCAGGCCGACCAGACCGATCGCGTCGAGGCCAGCGAGCGGCTGCGCTACATGGTGCACATCGCGCTCGACCGCGCGACGCTCGACGTCGATGGCCGCGCTGCGGCGCTGGTGCCGGGCATGTCGGTGAAGGCCGAGATCCTGACCGGCAAGCGCCGCATCATCGACTTCCTGCTGGCGCCGCTCAGCGAGCATGTCCACGACGCCATGCGCGAGCGTTGAGGCACGCCCGGCATCGTTAACGCGTCTTTGCGCATTTGAGCAAAAACGCACCGTCAAATCCGAACACGCACGCTTACGGAACGCTGGGGTCCGGGATCTATGTTCCCGGCATTGCTTTCCTCATTGCGGCGTTGCGGCTTGGCATCATGAACGAGACCAGATCGGTGTTGCGCGACCTCGAGGACGCCATCGCGCGGGGCACGGCGGACAGCCGCGAGCGCGCGCTGTGGCATGCGACCGATCTGCTGCTGGCAGGACGTTATTGCGAGGAGGAGATCGCGACCTTCGGCGAGGTCATCGGCCGGCTCGCCGACGAGATCGAGGTCGAGGCGCGCGCCAAGCTGGCGGATCGCCTGGCCAGGATCGAATATTCGCCCGCCAGCGTCATTCGCAAGCTCGCCTTCGATGACGAGATCTGGGTCGCCGGACCGGTGCTGCGGGAATCCAAGCGGCTCGACGACGCGGCGCTGGTCGAGAATGCCAGCACCAAGAGCCAAGCGCATCTGCTGGCCATCGCCGAGCGCAGGACGCTGAGCGCCGAGGTGACCGACGTGCTGGCGCGGCGCGGCGACCGCGACGTCGCCACCGCCGTGGCCCGCAATCACGGCGCGCAGTTCTCCGGTTCGGGCTTCCTGCACATGGTGAAGCGGGCCGAGAACGATTCCATCCTGGCCGAGCATCTCGGCCGGCGCCTCGACATTCCGCGGCATCTGTTCCAGCAGCTGATCGCGAAGGCCTCTGACGACGTCGGCAAGCGGCTGGCCATCGAGCGCCCGGAGCTGCTCGGCGAGATCGAGAGCTCGGTCGCCAACATCGCCGGCGATCTGCAGTCCAAGTTCGGTCCTGGCTCGCGCAACTATTTCGTCGCCAAGCGCACCGTGACGATCCAGCACCGTCTCGGCAATCTGCACGAGAGCACGATCGCCGGCTATGCGACGGCGCACAAGGTCGACGAGGTCACGATCGGACTCTCGCTGTTGTCGGGGCTCCCGGTCGACGTCGTCGACCGGGCGCTGTTCGACCGCAACCGCGAGGTGCTGCTGATGCTGGCCAAGGCGCTCTGTTTCTCGTGGGATACGACGATGGCGCTCGCGTTCCTCGGCGCGCGCGACCATCGCATCACGGCAGGCGAGCTCCACGGGCTGGAGCGCGACTATGCCCGGTTGGACGTCAAGGCATCGCGCAGCGTGCTGGAATTCTACCAGTCTCGCAAGAATCCGGCCAAGGGCGGCACGACGCATGCGTCACGTGCCGCGGCGCATTGAGGTCTGCAGCGAGGAAAGGTGTCCGCGGATGATTGGCATGGGACTTCATCTCCACGGCGCGCGGCGGCCGGGCGGCCGCGCCGCAGTGGATCGCGCTGCCGTCGATGCCGCCTGGCACGTTCTCGAAGCCGCCAATGAGCTCGCCGACGAACCCACCGTCGCCGCCTGCCGCCGCATCATCGATGCAAGCCTGAATGGGGCCAGCGCGGATGAGGCCGATCTGCAGCGCGTGGCGGACTACTTCCGCTAGGTCTCGCAGCGTGGTCCGCCTTAGCAGCAGAACGAGTCCCTAGGATCGCGATTGGCGCGTCCCCACGATCCATGCAGGCAACGCACGATCTCGCCGCGTCATTGCGAGCGCAGCGAAGCAATCCAGGGCGATGGGCGGGACTCTGGATTGCTTCGCTGTGCTCGCAATGATGCGCGGAAATAGTCCCTTCGGACGAAGAGTGACCAGATACAGACGTGACGTAACAGCTACGATGGGACTGGCTCACACCGCCGCCAGCTGCGGATCAGTTTTCCCGGCGCGCTTGGCCATCTTGTGCTTGGCCGGCTCGAACAGTGCGCTCGCCGCGATTCCGGCCGTATCCGCGACGTCCGGATTGCGCGACACCATCGCGGCGACGATCGCGCCGTCGATCAGCAGCGCCAGCTGGTGCGCGAAGCTCTCGGGCTCGGCGGCGCCCATCTCGCGCGCCAGCTTCTCGATATGCGCCAGCACCACCTTCTTGTGGCGCATCGCGATGGTGCGGAACTGCTTCTGGTCCTTGTCGTGCTCCCCGACGGCATTGATGAAGGGGCAGCCGTAGAAGCGCTCCTCGCTGAACCAGCTCTTCAGCGCCGGGAAGATGCGCGCGAGCTTGGTTTCGGCATCGCCGCCACCGCTCTCCATCTCCGCAATGAACCACTCGCGCCACTGCTTGCCTTCGCTCTCGAGCACGGCGGTGACCAGCGCGGTCTTCGATCCGAACAGCTTGTAGAGCGTGGTCTTCGCCGTGCCGGCCTCGCTGATGATGGCGTCGATGCCGGTCGCGTTGATGCCGTTCTTGCAGAACAGCCGCGTCGCCGCGCCGAGCAGCCGGCCGCGCGCCGACTCGTCGTCGTTCGCGGCGATCGTCCGCGCGATCACCGGTTTCTTCGTCGAATGTTTGCCCGCAGCTGACTTGCCCATGCGTGCAAGCTTAATCGCTGTGCGCGTGAGTCAGCAAGGCCGCTGATGTCGATGCTGCCGCGCTGCGCTCAATTTCATCGCCAGGGGCAGCATCCTGCATCGCACTTGAGCAGGCGCGGACCGGCCAGATCTCCCCATCATCGTCTAAGCCGCGAGGATCATTCCGCCTTTTGAAATCCTGCCTCCCTGGCACGCTTCGTGCAGGAAACAGACCGTTCGGTATCCTCGATCCCAGGGAGAGAAATGAGATGACCGCTGTGGTTCAGAAGACGGCCCTCACGGGCTGCCTCGCACCCATCGACAAGAACGGACTCGAGCAGCTCATCGCCAACGGCAAGGCCAACCCCAAGGTCATCAAGACCCTGAAGTGCAAGACCGTCGCGGAGGGCAAGTTCCGTCACGCCAACTACATCCGCAATCTGGCGCCCTACATCGTCGACGAGCCGCCGGGGCTGCTGGGCGACGATACCGCGCCGAATCCGTCGGAAGCCTCGCTTGCCGCGCTCGGCTCGTGCCTCGCCGTCGGCCTGCACGCCAATGCCGTGCATCGCGGCTGGACGGTCAACAAGCTCGAGCTCGAGCTCGAGGGCGACCTCAACATCACCGCCGTGTGGGGCACCGGCGACGTCAGCGAGAAGCCGGTCGGCTTCACCGATGTCCGCGTCAAGGTCGACATGGAATGCGAAGGCATTTCCAAGGAGGAGGTTCAGGCGCTGGTCGATCACGTCAAGAAGTGGTCGCCGGTCGCCAACACCTTCACCCGCCCGGTCAATCTCGAGGTCGGGATCTGACCAGCTGCAAGCAGCGGAGAACGTCATGGGTTCACTCGGACAGCATCTGGCGGTCGATGGCGCGGGCGTGATGCCGGTGCCGTCGACCGTGGAGCAGGTCGCGGCGATCGCGCGCAACGAGCTCGCGCCGCTCGCCTCTGGCATCGACGCCGGGACGGTGTATCCGGCCGACGTGCTCCGCCGCTTCGGCGAGGTGGGCGCGTGGAGTAGCCACGTGCCCGATCAGGGCAGGGCGGATCTGAACGGCGCGATCGCCTCGATCGCGGCGATCGGCGAGGTCTGCGGCGCCTCCGCCTTCATGGCGTGGTGCCAGAACACGCTGGTCTGGTACATCGCCAACTCCGGCAACGCCGCGCTGATCGATCGCCTGCTCGACGATGCCGCGAGCGGAAGGCTGCTCGGCGGCACCGGGCTCTCCAACCCGATGAAGAGTTTCTTCGGCATCGAGAAGCTCAAGCTGAAGGGGCGCAAGGTCGAGGGCGGCTATGTCGTTCGCGGCGCATTGCCATGGGTCTCGAATCTCGGACCGGACCACATGTTCGGCACCATCTTCGAGCGCGAGGATGCGCCCGGCGAAATCGTGATGTTCGTCGCCGATTGCGCCGATCCGGCGGTGACCTTGCAGCCGTGCCAGCCGTTCCTGGCGATGGACGGCACCGGCACCTACGGCATCCAGTTTCGTGACCTGTTCGTGCCGGATGAGCTCATTCTCGCCGATCCCGCAGGGCCCTTCGTCAAGAAGATCCGCGCCGGCTTCATCCTGCTGCAGGCCGGCATGGCGCTCGGCCTGATCAAGGACTGCATCAAGATCATGCACGAGGTCGAGGCGCCGCTCGGCCACATCAACCGCTATCTGCCGCAACAGCCGGTCGACTTCAGCGCGCTCGCCGACGAACTCGCGAAGGAGACGGCTGAGCTCGCCCGCGATCCCTACAACACGGACGAGACCTACTGGCGCAAGGTGGTCGCGCTGCGCCTGCGGGCCGGCGAGGCCAGCGTCGCTGCGGCTCACGCCGCGATGCTCCATTGCGGAGCGCGCGGCTACATCAAGGGCAATCGCGCCGAACGTCGCCTGCGCGAGGCCTATTTCGTCGCGATCGTGACTCCCGCGACCAAACAGCTCCGCAAGATGCTCGCCGACGGCTGACGCCGGCGAGGACGGCAAACCAACAAATCCCACCAGGAGAGGCCTGCCATGACGGACGTTCTGATTACTGCCGGCGAACTCGCCGAGTTCATCAAGACCGAACCGTGTGTCGTCATCGACACCCGCAATCCCGATGCCTACGCTGCGGGACATCTTCCCGGCGCCGTCAACGTCCATGAGATCTTCACCTATCTCGCGACCTCCACTCCCGAGGGCATTGCGGAGCTGAAGACGAAGTTCGCCGACGCGTTCGGTGCGGCCGGCCTGTCGGGTGCCGAGACGGCGGTGGTCTACGAGCAGTCGATGAACTCCGGCTTCGGCCAGTCGTGCCGCGGCTACTTCCTGTTGACGATGCTCGGCTACCCCAAGGTCAAGGTGCTGCATGGCGGCTACGACGCCTGGGCCGCGGCCGGCATGCCCGTCACGTCAGACGTTCCGTCGCCGGCCAAGGCCTCGTTCTCGATCGTGCCGGAGGCGGGCAGCATCCTGATCGACGCCAAGGCGATGCTGGCAGCGGTCGGCAATCCCGCAATCGCGATCCTCGACGTGCGCGACGTCGACGAGTGGATCGGCGACTCCTCGTCGCCCTACGGCAAGGATTTCTGCCCGCGCAAGGGCCGCATCCCCGGCGCCGTGTGGCTCGAATGGTACCGCATGATGAAGCCGACCGCGGAAGGTCCGCGCTTCAAGTCGAAGGATGAAATCCTGGCCGAATGCGCCACCGTCGGCATCACGCCGGACACCCCGGTCTATCTCTACTGCTTCAAGGGCGCGCGTGCGTCGAACACCTTCCTCGCCCTGAAGAACGCCGGCGTGAAGGATGTGCGCATGTATTTCGGCTCGTGGAACGAGTGGTCGCGCGATCCGTCGCTGCCGATAGAGGAAGGTCTCCCGATGCCGGCGATGACCAGCAAAGCGGCATAGAAGCTGCATGAGATGCATGTCCGGCCGCTGAAAAATGCGGCCGGATGAGCAGTTCGGAGGCGCTGAGAGCGCAAGTCTGACTACAGGTGTGACAAAGGGGCGCAGCACATGTCGATTTTCGATGATCCGTTCGATGCCGAGTCTCGCGTGAATGCCGGTTGTATCTGCGGCCAGCATCAGAGCCCGGCCGAGCATGAGCACGCGATGCTGGCGCTGCGCTGCGAGCCGGTGGTCGAGTCCCGGGAGAAGCGCTACGAGAACGTCGTCGCGTCTGCCGTGCTGCGCGCGGTGTTTCCGGAAGTCGCGACGCGCCGCGCGTTTCTGAAGACTGTCGGTGCCGCCACGGCGCTCGCCGCGGTGTCTCAGTTCTTCCCGCTGAAGACGGCGACCGAAGCTTTCGCCGAAGCGGGCACGCCGGAGAAGAAGGATCTCAAGGTCGGCTTCATCCCGATCACCTGCGCGACGCCGATCATCATGGCGGCGCCGCTCGGCTTCTATGCCAAGGCCGGGCTGAACGTCGAGGTCGTCAAGACCGCCGGCTGGGCGGTGATCCGCGACAAGACCATCAACAAGGAATACGACGCCTCGCACATGCTGGCGCCGATGCCGATCGCGATCTCGCTGGGGCTCGGCGCGCAGCCGATTCCGTTCACGGTGCCCGCGATCGAGAACATCAACGGGCAGGGCATCGTGCTGTCGATGAAGCACAAGGACAAGCGCGATCCGAAGGACTGGAAGGGGCTGAAGTTCGCCATTCCGTTCGACTACTCGATGCACAACTATCTGCTGCGCTATTATCTCGCCGAGCATGGCATCGATCCGGATACGGATGTGCAGCTGCGCTCGGTGCCGCCGCCGGAGATGGTTGCCAATCTCAGGGCCGACAACATCGACGGCTTCCTCGCGCCCGACAACATCTGCCAGCGTGCGATCTACGACGGCGTCGGCTTCCTGCACATCCTGTCGAAGGAGATCTGGGACGGTCATCCCTGCTGCAGCTTCGCCGCCAGCCGCGAGTTCATCACGTCAGCGCCGAACAGTTTTGCCGCGCTGACCCGCGCCATCGTCGACGCCACCGCCTATGCGGCCAAGGCCGAGAACCGCAAGCAGATCGCGGAGGCGATCGCGCCGGCCAACTACATCAATGCGCCGGTGACCGTTCTGGAGCAGGTGCTCACCGGCACCTATGCCGATGGCCTGGGCGGCGTGAAGACCGATCCGAAACGCGTCGATTTCGATCCATTCCCATGGCAGTCCTTCGCGGTGTGGATGCTGACCCAGATGAAGCGCTGGGGCCAGATCAAGGGCGATATCGACTACAAGACGGTCGCCGAGCAGATCTACCTCGCCACCGACACCCGCAAGGTCATGACTGAGATGGGGCTGACACCGCCGAAGGACTCCTACAAATCGTTCTCGGTGATGGGCAAGCCGTTCGACCCGACCAAGCCGGACGATTATGTCGCGAGCTTCAAGATCAAGAAGGCATCGTGATGGGGGCGTTGGGCGCGATGCCGACCACACCACCGACGTCGTCCCGGCGAACGCCGGGACCCATACGCCGTGACCTCGCTTGGGGCAGGGCTGGCAGCGATTGTTTTTTCCATCAACGGAGTTCGGTGGTTATGGATCCCGGCGTTCGCCGGGATGACGGCGGTGGACGGGGCAGCCGATGACCGCCTCACTCCGCCTCCGCGCCGCCGTCGTCTCGATCGTGCTGCTCGCCGTGTTCCTCGGCGCCTGGCACCTCGCCACGCGAAGCACTGGCGCGGCTGCCAACATGAGCCCGGAATACGCCAAGCTGATGGGCATGACGGCCACGCAAGGCAAGTCCGCCATGCCGGGGCCGCTCGATGTCGGCGCCAAGCTGTGGGAGCATCTGAAGCGGCCGTTCTACGACAATGGCCCGAACGACAAGGGGCTCGGCATCCAGCTTGCTTATTCGATCGGGCGGGTGATGCTCGGCTATCTCATCGCGGTGGCGATTGCGATCCCGCTCGGCTTCCTGATCGGCATGTCGCCCTTGATGAGCAAGGCGCTGGATCCG
>NZ_CAFJ01000382.1 GCF_000239795.1 Bradyrhizobium sp. STM 3809
GGACGTGGCAGCACGAACGGGCCGAAGGCGCGATGGCCGAGCTCCCAGGCGGCCCACACCGCCGCCAGGCCAATGAGGCCCCATAGCACGCGGCCGGCGACGCTCATGGCGCGAGATAGAAATCGTCGCCCGGCAGCCTTCCGGCCAGCGCGTCGGGCGCGAGGTCGAGGATGGTCTGGTAGAACAGCGTAAGGTCGGCGCGCGCGGCTTCGGCCGGCACGATGCGCATGTTGAAATGGTCGAGCGCCTTCTCGAAGATCATCGGCCGCATCTGCATCTTCGCGTCCGCCAGTGCCGCCGCGTCGGCGCGGTTCGCGAGCACCCATTCGCGCGCCTGCGGCAGCGCCTGGCGCAGCGCATCGATCAGCTCCGGGGAGTCGTCGAGCAGCGCGGCATGCACGGCGATGCCGACCATGGGGATGCCGTTCTTCGCGCGATGCTTGGCCCAGACCTGCTGCAAATTGATCGCGCGATGCAGCGTCCGGCCCTGCTGGCCCGCCAACATGATCGCCGCCGTCGCCGGCGGCTCCGACAGAATGGCGGCCGAGGCGCGGCCCGAGGCCAGCATCTGCGCCGCCTCCATGCCGGTCTGCACATAGGACAGCTTGATGTCCTTGTCGGGATCGAGCCCCTCCATCTTCGCGCAGGCGCGAAACACGAGGTCGGGCATGTCGTTGCGGAAGAAGCCGAGCACCGGCTGGCCGGCGAGATCGGCAAAGCTCTTGATCTTGTCGTCGTCGGCCACGACCGTCAGATGTCCCATGCCGAGCAGGCACAGCAGCTTCAGCGGCATGCCGCGGTTGGCGAGATTGGCCGGCACATGGGTCGGCGTCGAGAACAGCCGGGTATGGCCGCTCACGATCGCCGCGCGCAAATCGTCGGTGTCGCGCCACAGCCGGAAACTCGCATCCGGCGCGGCCGCCGCCAGCGCGCCGGAGCTCAAGGCACGGACCAGCGAGATGGTGGCGCCGGTCGGCGCGCCGAGGATTTCGAGACCTGCAATCGGCTTCGCCTTGGCGTCTCCGAGCGGCAGCGCGCTCAGCGCCGCGCCCGCGAGCAGGCTGCGGCGTGACAGGGACGGGGAGGCGGGGCGCATGGCGGGACTCCGTTCAGCTATATTTGGATGGATATAGCAAAAGGCGGACCATGCCGTCTCGTGTCGGGTCTGGGCGCATCGACCGGCGATTTCCGCGCTGTTTCCTGCGGACGTCGCGCCGGCTGGCCGGCGCGGTGTTGCGTTCGGCACAGGCGTGTCGATTTGCCTACGCGACGGCAATGCGGCAAACTGGCGTCATGCTCTCGAACGCTCTCCGTGTCCGCCGGCATGGCGGCCAGCCGCCATTGTCTCGATCATGACCAGCAAGCCATCGTCCGTCGCGGCCTCCTCGATCGTGCTCAGCACCACCGTGCCGGCGCGCGTGCTGCGGCATGATCCGCAATATGGCATGTCGACGCTGTTCTTCGCCGACGGCGAGCTGCGCGTGCCGATGGTCGACGCTGCCGTGGATGCCGGCGTCTCCGTGACCATCGAGGCGCGCGACGTCTCGATCGCACTGTCGCGGCCGATGGATGTGTCGATCACCAACCGGCTGCCCGGCCGAATCGAGGAGATTCTGCCGCTCGACCCGCCCTATGTGCGTGTCACCTTCGATCTCGGTTCAACGAAGCTGCACGCGCTGGTCACGCTGGAGTCGGTCGAGCGGTTGGCGCTGGAACCGGACCTCTCGGCCTGGGCGATGATCAAGAGCGTCGCGATCGGGCCCGGCGCGGTTCGGCCTTCGGAGCTGCCTCGGCCGCGCCGCTGGCCCGCTTCTGATAGCGGGGATCGGTAGCCTTCTGCAATTCGCCGAGCGCCGCCGTGGTCGCCGTACGGGTGCGCCGCTCCATCGAGCGGTACAGTGCGATCAGCCGCTCGCCGAACGCGGTGATCTCGGCGCCGCCACCGCGGCGGCCGGGATGCGTCTCGAACACCGGCGTCTCGAAGGTGCGGTTCAGCGCATCGACCATCAGCCAGCATTTGCGATAGGAGATGCCGCTGGCGCGCGCCGCGCCGAGGATCGAGCGCTCCCTGCGAACGAACTCGATCAGCTGCAGATCCTCCGGCGACAGGCTGCCGCCGTTGCCGAAGCTGATGGTCAATGCGATCTGAGCTTCGCCCTTCATCCCATTCCGATCCGCTCGTGTTGGGCGCCGATCATGTCATGGGCGATGGGCGATGTCACCCTGCGGCCGGCCCACGCCTCGATCCAGCCGGGACCGCACGCCACGTCGACCGTGACACATTCGGCGAACACGCCGGCGAACCGCGTCCACGCCTCCACCATCGCCGGCGAGACCGCGGTGATGATCGGAAGCCCGGCCGAGATCGCCGAGCCGAAGGCGTCGGCGAGGCCGCCGCCGGCCGCCTCCTGCTTTCCGAACTTGCTGAGGATGACGACGTCGGTGCCGCGGAGGATCGATCGCTGCACGGCGGCGCAGGCCAGCACCAGGCCTTCCGGATCGAGGTTGCAGGCCAGCGATCCCGGACCGAGATCCTGCGAGATCGAGAACAGTCTGCCGTCGTCGAGGCTGCGCAGCACCATGGCTTTGCACGGCTTCGCCTTGTCGGCGCTGCTCTCGACGACGCCGGACACGCGCAAGCCCGCGTCCGCGAGGCGCACGGCGAAGTCGCCGAGCAGATCCTGAATCACCGGCGACGCAGCGCCCTGCAGCGCCACGATCCGGCACGTTCCGATATCGACTGAAGCCATGGCAGTCCTCCTCACACATTGGCGGAGATGCGGCCCGCCGTCCGTCCGGTTCGCATGATCTGGTGAACGGCCGACACGACGCTCGCGGCGATCGACTGGCCACGCTCGTCCATGCCGGTCCAGGCGGCGTGGCGGCCGCGCGGGTCGATCTCCAGCAGCTTGACGTTGGCCGGCACGCGCAAGCCGTCGCGCGCGATGCCGCGCAGCGCGCCGTCGAGCGGCGCCAGCACCGGCTTGCCGCCGAGCGAGCCGAGCTGCAGGCCCTTGTAGACGCGGGTGCCGATGTCGAGCGGCGTGTGCCAGACGGCGTCCTGGTCGGAATAAACGAAGCGCTCGCGCCCGGCGCCGCCGAGATCGCGCGCCTTGCCGTCGGCGTTGCGGGTGTGGCCTTCGGCGACGATCGCGCCGGTCTCGCACGGATGCGTCTCGATCGCGATGTCGCAATTGCGCCCGATCGCAAAGCGCGGGCCGATGCCGACGGCGATGGCGGCGACGCCGCGCAGGTCCGGCGTCACCAGATGCTTCTGCATGCGGGCGTCGACGATGACCGCGGGGTAGCGGTAGGCGATGATGTCGGTGAGGTGCATCCCGGTCACCGCGACCTGGCAGGGCTCGCGGTGAATCCGCACGACGTCCGTGATGCTCCCGGCCCGCGCGCCGGTCACGCCGTCGAGGTCGCGCGCCTCGCCGAACAGGACGTCGTGGAACGCCATGCCGCGCCGGATCACCGGCGGGAAGGCGTCATGACAGAGCACGATCGCAAAGCGCGCGTGGCTGAGCTTCGCCGCGATGGCGGAGGCGATCTCATTGGTGCCCAGCACCAGCGCAAGCGGCTTCGGCGCGTTCGGATGCCAGGTGATTGCGGCGGCTCTCATGCTGATGACCTCGTGTTGCGAGATCGAATGAGCAAGCGCCGGGCCAGACGGTCGAGGTCGAGC
>NZ_CAFJ01000381.1 GCF_000239795.1 Bradyrhizobium sp. STM 3809
AACTAACAGTTCGGCCGCGCCCGGCCCCAATACCAAGTTGTCCGGCGTCCATAATCGATTGTTATGGGTGGGCAAGAGCCGGGCCTCATGGTTCGAGACGCGCCGCGTATGATGATCCTGCCTCGCAGTGTCCTGATCGGCGCGGCGCTCCTCACCATGAGGGTCGAGGTTCGAGGTCGGCGCAGCAGGAGTTTGTCAGAGACGTGTTCCTGGAGAGCATTGGCCTCCGAGACCGGCGCGCCGGCCGCACCGGGCCCTGGTCACGCGCTGCAGGCTTGAAGCGCCATCGGCGCGAGGTGGGGGACGGCGTCGACCAGTTCGCGCGTGTAGTCGGTCTGCGGGTTGGCGAACAGCGCGCGGCTCTCGCCCTGCTCGACGATCAGGCCGGTGCGCAGCACGATGGTGCGGTCGCACATCATGCGCACGACGTTGAGATCGTGGCTGACGAACAGGAAGGCGAGATTGTCCTCCCGTCTGAGCTTGTTGAGGAGCTGCAGCACCACGGCCTGCACGGAAACGTCGAGCGCCGCGGTCGGCTCGTCCAGCACCAGCAGCCGCGGCTTGCAGGCGATCGCGCGGGCAATACCCACGCGCGCCTTCTGGCCGCCGGAGAGCTGGTGCGGGAAGCGCTGCAGCAGCTCGCGCGGCAGGCCGACGCGCTCGGCGCATTCCTCGACGCGCTGGCGCAGCCTGTCGCCGCTGCGCATGTTCATCAGACGCAGCAGCGGATGGGCGATGCAGTCGAACGCGGTGTAGCGCGGATTGAGGCTGTCGTTCGGATCCTGGAAGACGATCTGGATATCCTTGCGCAGCGGACTGGCATGGAAGTCGCGCGCCGCAATCTGTCCGATCGACTGGCCGTCGAACAGGATCTCGCCCGCGCTGGCGTCGATCAGCCGGCAGATCATGCGCGAGGTCGTGCTCTTGCCCGAGCCGCTCTCGCCGACCAGCCCGACGCTCTCGCCGCCGCGCATCGTCATCGAGAAATCGGCCACGCCGACGGTACCGTCGTCGAAGCGCTTGACGATGTTCTTGACGTCGAGCAGCGGCGGCGTGCCGTGCGGTAGCGGCGGCAGCGTGGTGACCTCGACCAGCGGGATCGTCTCGCCGTCCGGCACGAGATCCTCGATGCGCGAGGTCGCCGTCGGCGAGGCCGCGACCAGCCGCTTGGTGTAGGGATGCTGCGGCCGGTGGAACAGGGTCAGCGGCGCCGCCTCCTCGACCAGCCGGCCCTGCTCCATCACCACGACGCGGGCGCAATAGCGCGCGGCGAGGCCGAGATCATGCGTGATCAGGATCGTCGCCATGCCGCGCTCGGCCGCGATCCCGGCGAGCAGATCCATCACCACCTTCTGGGTGGTGACGTCGAGGCCGGTGGTCGGCTCGTCCGCGATCAGCAATTGCGGGCTGCAGGAGATCGCGATCGCGATCATCACGCGCTGGCACATGCCGCCGGACAGCTCGTGCGGATAGGCGGCCATGCGCCGCTCGGGATCGCGGATCTGCACCGCCTTCAAGAGTTGCAGCGCCTCGGCCTGCGCCTCCTGCCGCGCCAGTCTTCGATGCGCGAGGATCGCATCCGCAATCTGCTGGCCGACAGTGCGGATCGGATTGAGCGCGGCGCGCGGGTTCTGGAAGATCATCGACATCGCCGCGCCGTGCAGGCTGCGCAGATCGGCGCCGCCGGCGCGGGTGATGTCCTGGCCCTTGAAGCGGATCCGGCCATCGGTGATGCGGCCGGCCTTGTCGAGCAGATGGGTGATGGCAAAGCCGGTCACCGATTTGCCGGAGCCGCTCTCGCCGACCAGCCCGAGCATCTCGCCCGGTGCCAGCGACAGCGACACGCCGCGCACGGCCTCGACCAGGCCACGGCGCGTGGAGAAGGTGACCTTGAGGTTCTCGACCTCGAGCAATGGCGAGGTCTTTGCCGACGCCGTCACGTGCGCATCCCCGGATGCGCCACACTGGTCATGATTGGATCCGCGGTCACGTGCGCATCCTTGGATCGAGAATATCACGCAGCCCGTCTCCAAGCAGGTTGAAGCACAGCACCGCGCTCATCAATGCCAAGCCCGGAAACGCCACCAGCCACCAGCGCCCCGTGGAGATGAAGCGCGCGCCTTCGGCGACCATGATGCCCCATTCCGGCGTCGGCGGCTTGACGCCGAGACCGATGAAGGAGAGGCCCGCCGCATTCAGGATGGCCCAGCCGAGATTGAGCGACATCTGCACCGCCATCGCCGGCAGCACGTTGGGCAGCAGGAAGCGCAGCACCACCGCGACGTGGCTCTCGCCGCAGGCGCGCGCCGCCTCGACCCAGCCGAGATTGCGGCGGATGTTGACCTCCGCGCGGGCGAAGCGGATGTAGAACGGCAGGTTGATGATCGCGGTCGCGATCACGATGTTCTCGACGCGGTTGCCGAGGGCCGCGACCATCGCCATCGCCAGCACGAACAGCGGGAACGCCATCAGCACGTCGACGAAGCGGCCGACCGCCTTGTCGAGCCGGCCGCCGGCATAGCCGCACAGCGCGCCGATCACCGAGCCGATCGCGAAGGACACCGCGACCGCGGTCACGGCAATGGTGAGGTCGAGCCGGCTCGCCACGATCAGGCGGCTGAGCACGTCGCGGCCGAGCTGGTCGGTGCCGAACCAATGCGCCGCGCTCGGCGGCTGCAGCGCCGCCGGCACGTCGGAGGCGATGGGATCATAGGGCGCGAGCCACGGCGCCAGGATCGCCATCAGCGCCAGCAGCAGCGCGCCGCCGGCCGCGATGGCCGTGACCGGATTGCCCCGCAGCACGAAGGCGGTGTGGCGCAGCGTGGAGGATGTCTCGATCGTGGTCATGCTCAGGCCACCGTGGCCCGGGGATCGGCGATGCCGTAGAGCAGATCGACGACGAGATTGACGATCACGAAGATGGTCGCCATCAGCAGCACGAAGCCCTGCACCGGCGCGTAGTCCGAGACCAGCAGCGCATCGAGCGCGTAGGAGGCCACACCCGGCCAGGAGAACACTTTTTCCACCAGCACATTCGCCCCGAGCATGGTCGAGAACACGATGCCGGCGATGGTGATGACCGGCAGGATCGCGTTGCGGAGCGCATAGGTGACGACGATGCGCCACCACGACAGCCCGACCGAGCGCGCGGTACGCACGAAGTCGCTGCCGAGCGAGACCAGCATCGAGGCCCGGGTGATGCGCGCCAGCGGCGCGATCACGAACAGCGCCATGGTGAAGGCCGGCAGCATCAGCTGCCGCGCCGCCGCCGACCAGCCCTCGAGATCGCCGGCGAGCAGGAAGTCGATGATCAGGAACCCGGTGCGCGACGGCGGCAGCGTGGTGAAGATGTCGATGCGTCCGGTCGGATCCGGCGCGAAGCCGAGCAGATAATAGAACACGTAGATCAGCAGCAGGCCGGAGACGAAAGTCGGCACGCAGACACCGAGCGAGCAGAACAGCCGCACGCCATGATCGACCAGCGAGCCCGGCCGGAGCGCCGCGATGACGCCGAGCGGTACCGCCGAGACCAGCGCGATCAGCAGCGCCGTCAGGGTCAGCTCGAGCGAGGCCGGCAGTCGCTCCTTGAGATCCTTCGACACCGCCTGCCCGGTCATCATCGAGCGGCCGAGATTGCCGCGGCCGACATCATAGAGATAGATCGCGAGCTGGTTCGGCAGCGGCTTGTCGAGCCCGAGCTGCCGGCGGATGACCTCGATCTCCTCCTTGCCGGCATTGGGGCCGGAGGCGAAGAACACGGCGGGGTCTCCCGGCAGCACGCGCATCAACAGGAAGGTGAAGACCAGGACGCCGAACAGCGCCGGCAGCGACGAGACGAACCGTCGTCCCGCCCGCAGCAGAGTTGCGCCGATCGCGTTCATGGGCCGCCCGTCTCCTAAAACAATCCATCGTCAGCGACGCGCACCAGCCCGCCGCGGCTCGGTGTAACC
>NZ_CAFJ01000380.1 GCF_000239795.1 Bradyrhizobium sp. STM 3809
GACTGCAGCGACCGCCGAGGCCCAGGTCGCCGCCGACCGCAAGGCCATCGACGCCGCGCGCCAGGCCGAGCAGAACGCCAAGGGTGCCGCGATCGAGGCGCAGGAGCAGGCCGAAAAGAATCCGACCGCAGCCAACCAGGCAGCGGCCACCGCGGCGGCCGCGAAGCTGACCGCGGCGTCGGCGGCGCTGCAGGCCGCCTTCCAGAAGCTCGACAAGGACATCGACGTGTCCAACGAGGCCAAGGAAGCCGCCAACGCGGCGAAGGACACGGCCCGCGAGACTGCCGAGGCCGCTGGCAAGGCGGCCCAGCAGGCCGGCCAGGCCGCCGGCAACGCCAACGCTGGCGGTGCTGCCGCCAACAACGGTGGCGCGGCGAACAATGGCGGCGCGGCAGCCAACAACGGCAACAACAACAACAACAACAACCAGCAGAACCAGGAGGCCAAGGAAGCCGCCGAGCAGGCCGCGCTGCAGGCGGCGCTGAAGACGGGCGAGCAGGCCCGCGCGACGGCCCAGCAGAAGAGCCAGGCCGCGCAGGCCGCCGCGACCCAAAACCAGAAGACGGTCGAGGCCGCGCTCAACCAGAAGATCGGCGCACTCGACGCCGCGGTCGAAACCGCCGAGCAGAAGGTGAACGCCGACCGCCAGGCGCTCGAGAAGGCCCGCCAGGCCGCGCAGCAGGCGACGCAGGATGCGCAGGAGGCCGCCGAGCAGGTCGAACGCGCCAACACCGCCGCCAACCAGGCCGCATTGGCCGCCACGCAGGCCAAGGCGCAGACCACCGCAGCCGCCTTCAATCAGGCCAATGCGACGCTGAACGCCGACAACCAGGCCCTGACCCAGGCCCGCGAGAGCGGCGAGCAGCAGGAGCAGGCGCTACGGGCGGCCGCCCAGCAGCAGATCCAGGCCGGCTACACCGCCGCCCAGCAGGCGACCCAGGCCGCGTGGGCCGAGGCGCAGCAGATCGGTAATGCAGCGCTCGCCGCGCTCGAGCAGTAAGGCCCCGGCGTCCCGCGCCGCATGACCCTGACCCCTGGGGTGGCGCGGAACCCGATAACGAGAACAAGGCCATCACCAGCCGCATGCCAACCAGCCGGGACGATGCTCACGCGACGGGACTTGACCTCACCCCTGCCGCGCGACTCGCCCCGGCCCCCCATCCGCCCGGCATGCAAGTGCCTCCGCGCCCCGCTCCCCCGCGGGGCGTCTTTTTTTGTGTGACCGACGCGCGAGCACGAAGCCCAGGCCGTTCACAGGGACCTTCATGTCCATGCCGCGCGAGCTCTTCGCCGCGCGTCGGGATGACGGGGCATGGGCAGTGCAAGTCCAAGGGCAGTCCTATGAGCTCCTGCGCGGCTTGCGATCAGCACGCAAGCGTGCTGGCGGCTGAACGACTCCGATGGACCTGGCGTGGAGCAGCCGATGTGCCATGCTCCTCACCCGGATCGCTGCGCCATCCGGACTCGCCCCGCAAAGAGCGGGGAGAGATTTGCAGCGTCTAGCCAGGCTTAGCTCGATCTATCGACTTCGTTTCCATTCTGATGCGGCAGCTATTGCCGCGAAGGCCCGCGCGCTCCCTCTCCCTGTTCTCCACGGGGAGAGGGACGAGATGAGGGGCAGCCACACGGGTGGTCCTCTCGATACGACGAACTGATGTGAGCCTCGAAACCGAGCGTCTCGGCCTGTCTCAATACTGGACGCGGACGCCGACGACGCCGACGACGGCCATGAAGTTGTTGAGCGCGACGTTGGAGCGGGTCCATTCGGTGCGGACTTCGCTCTTCAGTTGGAGGTTGCGGTTCATCTTGTAGACGCCGCCGGCCGCGACGAACATGCGCTGGTCGACCCGGCCGATTCCGACGAACTGGTCCTGGCCATAGCCGGTGCGAAGCGTGCCGATCAGCCACGGTTCGAACTGATGATCCATTTGAAGGATGACATCCCGCGAAAGGATGCCGGAGACGTTCATCGCCGGCGTCTCTGAGGCCTGGGAGCGCGCCACCAGCACGAAAGTCGTCGCCTCGGTGGCGGCCCATGCGAGCGTCGCATCGGCGATCACGCCGCTGATGTTGGGCATCAGGGGCGAGTCCATGCGGCGGGTGAGATAGCCGACAGAGGCCTCGCCGGTCAGCGATCCCATGTTGACGACCGCACCGGCGCGTCCGGCGATGCCCGTGGAGTCGCGACGCTGCCCGTTGAAATCGACCTGCAGATCGTGATTGCGGCGGTCGAAGCTCATGTCGACGAAGGGCGAGATGTTCGGTGTCAGCACATAGGTCACGCGCACCTGCGCGCCTGGCTGCGTGTAGTTGCGGTCCTGCGTCCGCAGCGGCAAGTTGGCCGTGATCATGGCGTCGTTGAACACCACGCGGTCGGCCGATCCCTTGAACGCGATCTCGGTCGGGCCGATCTTCTGCAGCACGCCGGCGCTGCCGCCGAAGGTCGTGGCGCGCGGCAGCTTGAGGGCTCCGGGCAGCGCCAGCGCATCATTGACGAAGCGGCCCTCGCCGGTGAGCGCTGTCCCCTCGGTGACGTCGTAGCGCCCCTGCGCACGCGCCTCGAAGGTCGGATGGCTGAGCGAGCGGACATTGGTGTCCTCGGTGTAGGCGCCGCGAAAGTCGGCGTTGAGCTGGTGCCGCTCCCATTGCGACCGCACCGAGACCTCCGTGGCCGCGATCACGACCGGCGAGCCCTGCCCTCCATTGCGCCTCGTCGGATTGGTGTCATAGCCGGCCTGGATCTCGACGGCCGGCTTGACCAGGAACGAGCCCACCGCGACGCCCGTGGGATCATAGGGCTTGGCATCGGCCGTGACCGGCGGCGGTTTCACGGTATCGAGATTCCGATCAGGCAGAACGTCGCGATTGCGCAGCACCGCCGCCGGCTGAGCCGCGACAATAGTCTGCTCGGGCGCCCCGGGACGTGGCGCGGCAGGAGCTGGGGCCGTAATCTGCCTCGGGGGGGCCTGGACTGCAGCCGCCGCCGCGCGGCGCGCTTCCGGCGCAGCCGCGACAGCGCCGCGCGCCGGCTGGAACGCTGCGAAAGCGAAGCCCGCCGGCATGGCGGCCTTGCCGGGTGCCGCGAGCGCCGGCGCGCCGGCCTCGCGCACCGGCCGCAACAGCGCGCTGACGCTG
>NZ_CAFJ01000379.1 GCF_000239795.1 Bradyrhizobium sp. STM 3809
TCGGCCGCCGCGCGCAGATCGTCCACCGGCACGGCATCGGCATCGTTGTTGCCGCCGACGAAGCTGTATTTCGCCAAGCCGGTCCACCGTGCGGCGGGCGCCGGCAGCCCGGGGCCGAGGAGCGGTGCAAAATCGAATGCGGCCATGAGGCGCGGCTCCCTTGTTCTGGATTTGAGGCGACTTTAAACAGATACCAGGGCGCTTGTCCTCGCAGGACAGGCTCTTTTCCGGGGAAGGCGGCCTTCCAGCAGCGGTTCCGCTGCTCTGGCACGCGCCCGCGATCCCGGTTAAAGCAGCCCCCGGAAAAGCAGCGAGACTTTGCAATGGCCGACTCGATCCAGGAAGTTCTGCACGCCTTCGCCAAGGGCGAGATGGTCGTCGTGACCGATGACGACGACCGCGAGGGCGAGGGCGATCTGATCGTTGCGGCCTCGCTGTGCACGCCCGATAAGATGGCGTTCATCATCCGCCACACCTCCGGCATCGTCTGCGCGCCGATCACGGCCGACGACGCGCGGCGGCTGCGGCTCGACCCGATGGTCGCGCACAATGATTCCAACCACACCACGGCCTTCACCGTCTCGATCGACTACAAGCCCGACGGCGGCACCGGCATCTCGGCCGAGGAGCGCGCCTCGTGCTGCCGGGCGCTCGCCAATCCCAATGCGGGCGCCAATGATTTCGCGCGTCCCGGCCATATCTTCCCGCTGATCGCGCGCGACGGCGGCGTGCTGCTGCGCTCGGGCCACACCGAAGCCGCGGTCGATCTCTGCAAGCTCTCGGGGTTGCCGCCGGTCGGCGTCATCTCGGAGTTGATGAACGACGATGGCACGGTCATGAAGGGCGAGCAGGTCGTCCGCTTCGCCGCCGCCCACAATCTCAAGCACGTGACGATCGCCGACCTGATCTCCTACCGGCAGGCGCGCGAGAAGCTGATCGAGCGCGTGTCGACCTTCACGACCGAGAGCCCGATCGGACCGCTGCAAGGGTTCGCCTATCGCTCGCCGTTCGACCCGATCACCCACGCCGCCTTCGTCTACAACGGCATCGGCGACGGCAAGAACGTGCTGACGCGGCTGCACAAGCCCAACATCGTGAAGGATCTGATCGCGGGGCCGCAGCGTATCCAGGCGGTGCTGCAGCACTTCAAGAAGGCTGGCCGCGGCGTGCTGATCTATCTTCGGGATGGCGCGGCCGGTGTTCCGGTCGAACCCGTCGCGGAGCCGCATACCGCGGAAGCCGATCGCCATCGGCAATGGCGCGAAGTCGGCGTCGGTGCGCAGATCCTGCGCGATCTCGGCGTGAGCTCGATCCGGAACCTGACCTCGTCGGCCCATGACTACAAGGGCCTGTCGGGCTTCGGCATCGAGATCGTCGCCAATGAGCGGCTTGAAGGCTGAACGGCCAGGATTTAACCTCCAGACGGCTGCGACCCGTGCGCAGCGAGACGCGAAAGGACCATTCATGAGCGCGCGCCCTCAGGCAAAGGACAAGCCGGCCCAGTCGAGCTTCCAGTGGGACGATCCCTTCCTGCTGGACGAGCAGTTGACCGAGGACGAGCGCATGGTGCGTGACACCGCGCGCGCCTATGCTCAGGACAAGCTCTTGCCGCGCGTCACCAAGGCCTATCTCGAGGAGAAGACCGACCGCGAGATCTTCAACGAGATGGGCGAGCTCGGCCTGATCGGCATCACGCTGCCGGAAGAATATGGCTGCGCCAATGCGAGCTACGTCGCCTACGGCCTCGTCGCGCGCGAGATCGAGCGGGTCGATTCCGGCTACCGCTCGATGAACTCGGTGCAGTCCTCGCTGGTGATGTATCCCATCTACGCTTACGGCGACGAGAACCAGCGCAAGAAATATCTGCCGAAGCTCGCCAGCGGAGAATGGGTCGGCTGTTTCGGCCTGACCGAGCCGGACGCGGGCTCTGATCCCGCGGGCATGAAGACGCGCGCGGAAAAGGTTGCCGACGGCTATCGCCTGACCG
This sequence comes from Bradyrhizobium sp. STM 3809, assembly GCF_000239795.1. Classification (GTDB taxonomy): domain Bacteria; phylum Pseudomonadota; class Alphaproteobacteria; order Rhizobiales; family Xanthobacteraceae; genus Bradyrhizobium. The sequence continues at coordinate 1,988 of NZ_CAFJ01000379.1, forward strand.
GCAGCAAGATGTGGATCTCCAACGCGCCGATCGCCGACGTGTTCGTGGTGTGGGCCAAGTCGGCTGCGCATGACAACCAGATCCGCGGCTTCATCCTCGAGAAGGGCATGAAGGGCCTGTCGGCGCCGAAGATCGGCGGCAAGCTCTCCTTGCGCGCCTCGATCACCGGCGAGATCGTGATGGATGGCGTGGTGGTGCCGGAAGACGCGCTGCTGCCCAACGTGTCCGGTCTCAAGGGCCCGTTCGGCTGCCTCAACCGCGCCCGCTACGGCATCTCCTGGGGCGTGCTCGGCGCCGCCGAGGACTGCATGCATCGGGCCCGCCAGTACACGCTCGACCGCAAGCAGTTCGGCCGTCCGCTCGCCGCCACCCAGTTGGTGCAGAAGAAGCTCGCCGACATGGAGACCGAGATCGCGCTCGGCCTGCAGGCAAGCCTGCGCGTCGGCCGGCTGATGGACGAGGGCAAGATGGCCCCGGAGATGATCTCGATCGTCAAGCGCAACAATTGCGGCAAGGCGCTCGACATCGCCCGCGTCGCCCGCGACATGCACGGCGGCAACGGCATCCAGATCGAGTACCAGGTGATGCGCCACGTCTCCAACCTCGAGACGGTGAACACCTATGAGGGCACGCACGACGTCCACGCCCTGATCCTCGGCCGCGCCATCACCGGCATCCAGGCGTTCTTCTAGTTCGCCTGGTCGTTCTCGGGGACGCGCCTTGCGTCCTCAACTGTCATCGTCCGCGAAAGCGGACGATCCAGTACGCCGAGACGACAGTGATCAGTCGAGACGCCACGGAGTACTGGATACCCCGCTTTCGCGGAGTATGACGGCGGAAGGGGGGGCGACGAATGGCCCCCCGCGCAGGTAAGGCAAGCCATGTCCGACAATGACGACGTCCCATTCAATCGCAACTTCCCGCTGGCTGCGGGCGTCGTCGATGAGGTGCGCCCGGGCATCCGCCGCGTTCTCTGCAACAATCCAAGTCCGTTCACCTTCACCGGCACCGTTAGCTACATCGTGGGCACGGGCAAGGTCGCGATCATCGATCCCGGCCCGGACAACGAGGCGCATGCGCAGGCGCTACTCGATGCCGTGAGGGGCGAGACCGTCACGCATATTCTCGTGACACACACGCATCGCGACCACTCGCCGAACACCGGCCGGCTCAAGGCCGCCACCGGCGCGACCGTTTACGCCGAAGGCCCGCATCGCGCCTCGCGGCCGCGCTACGAGAGCGAGAAGCACAGTCCCGAGTCCGGCGTCGATCGCGACTTCGCGCCCGATGTCATCGTTGCCGATGGCGACGTCATTGAAGGGCAGGGCTGGCAGCTGCAGGCGGTCGCAACCCCGGGCCATACGGCCAACCATCTCGCCTTCGCCTGGGGCGAGCGCAGCACCACCTTCGTCGGCGATCACGTCATGGGCTGGGCGACCTCGATCGTGGCGCCGCCCGACGGCTCGATGGTCGACTACATGGCGTCGCTGGAGCGGCTCGCGGGCCGCCCCGAGGAATTGTATTTCTCAGGCCATGGCCCGGAGATTCCGGAGGGGCCGCGATACACGCGCTTTCTGCTGCGCCACCGCCAGGCGCGCGAGGCCTCGATCCTGCATCGCCTCGCCAAGGGCGAGGCCGATATTCCGACCATGGTGCGCGCGATCTATATCGGCATCGATCCACGGCTCACCACGGCGGCAGGCTATTCCGTGCTGGCCCATCTGGAAGACCTGGTCGCCCGCGGCATTGTCGCGACGGACGGCGATCCGGTGATCGGCGGCACCTATCGCCTGGTTTAGGCGAAGAGCGAGGAGGGAACAGCGAGCAGGAACGAGAGAGGCGGTCGGAAGCAGGCATTCCCTATTCGCTACTCCCTGTTCGCCATTCGCTCCTTCACTTCTTCACCGTCTTCGCGTTCGCATTGCCCTTCGCCACCGGCGGCGGCGTGACCTTCTTCACCGGCTTCTGAGCTTCGGTTTCGGCCGCGCTCGACAGGTCCTCGAGCAGTTTGTTGACCCGGGAGGCGTTGCTGCCGAGGTCGGAATCGAAATAGGGCGATCCGGAATAACGCGAGGCGGAGCGGACATCGATGCGCGACTCCTCGCCGTCGGGCTTGATGCGGATCGAGATGTCCTCGCGGAAACCCATGATCGGCGTCCGGGCTACGGCCTCGATGCGGCCCTCGCGGCGCGGCGGCTGCGGCGCGCGCTCGTCGACCACGAACCATTTGCGGCGGTTGACCAGCTTCAGGGCCACCGCATAGGCGCGATCCGGCGGCAGTTCGACCTGCACCGGCTCGATGTCCGGATAGAAGGTGCGCTGCTGCTCCCAGGAATAGAGGCCGGCATAGGCCGCCGTGTTGGTGCCGTCGCCATTGCGCAGCGGCGCCAGCGCCTCGAAGCGCGGCGGATCGACCGGATCGGTGGTGATGTCGTAGATCTTGGGGAGCTTGCGGTTCTGAAGCGCGAGATAGCCGGGATAGGCCAGCACCACGGCGTCGATCATGAAGGCCAGCAGGACGCGGCTCATGCCGCGGCTGCCATTGTGCCAGATCGCGACGAAGGCGGCGAGCCCGAGCAGGATCGACAGCACGGCGAGCCCCAGCGCGCCGAAGAACGTCGCCAGCGCCGGCTTCATCTCCAGGAAATCGAAGCGCAGGATCAGGATCGAGACCAGCACGGCGACGACTGAGAATACCGCCAGGTTGCGGGTCCAGGTCGCGAGGCTGGAAATCGGCTCCGACAGATAGGGGGCGTGAAACCTGCGGGCCATCGTGTCAGGAACTGCCGGGTTGAAGCGCCCCCGGGGAGCGGGGCGGGAGATCCCGCTTGAGACCATGGGCCTCGCCCAAATTCAAGGGGGAGTCTGCGGCCGCGGTCTTCCCGCCGGCCGAAGAGGCGGGCGGCCGTGGCCCGGTTCTGACCGCGGTCAGTGACCGAACGCCGCTGTGGCCGACGTCGATGCCGTGCGTGGGGCTCCGGATTCGCCAGCGCGCCACGACGGCCCGCGGGAAAGGCCGCAGCCTCACCCGCAAGCCGCCGCGACGGGATCAGTGCCCGTGCGCCAAGGGACAGGCGGAGTCGGCGAGCTTGCCGAACGCTTCCTCGCCCGACATGGTCTGGACCACCTTGTAGTAGTCCCAGGGGTACTTCGACTCCTCCGGCTTCTTGACCTGCATGATGTACATCTCATGCTCCATCAGTCCATCGGCGCGGATCTTGCCGTTGGACGTGAACATGTCGTCGATCTTCATCTTGCGCAGCTGGTCCATCACCTTGTCGGAGTCGGTGGTGCCCGCCGCCTTCACGGCGTTCAGATAGGTCAGCGTCGCCGAGTAGTAGGCGGCCTGGTTCATGGTCGGCTCGCGCTTGGTTTTCTCGAAATAGCGCTTGGCGAAGGCGCGGGTCTTGTCGTTGAGATCCCAGTACCAGCCGGTCGTGAGGTAGAGCCCCTGCGCGGTCTTCAGGCCGAGACTGTGGATGTCGCTGATGAAGGCGAGCAGCGCTGCCGGCTTCATCGTCTTGGCGATGCCGAACTCATCGGCGGCCTTGATCGAGTTGGTGAAGTCGTTGCCGGCATTGGCGAGGCCGAGCACCTGTGCACCCGAGCCCTGCGCCTGCAGCAGGTAGCTGGAGAAGTCCGACGTGGAGAGCGGCACGCGCACGGCGCCGACCACCTTGCCGCCGTTGGCCTCGACGACCTTGGAGGCGGCCTCCTGCAGCTGAGTGCCGAAGGCGTAGTCGGCGGTCAGGAAGAACCAGCTCTTGCCGCCCTGGCTGACCATGGTCTTGGCGGTGCCGTTGGCGAGCGAGGTCGTGTCGTAGGCATAGTGGACCGTGTAGGGCGTGCAGTCCTTGCCGGTCAGCGAGGCGCCGGCGGCGCCGATCGCGATGAACGGGATCTTCTTCTCCTTGGCCGCATTGGCCATCGCGAGGCTGACGCCGGTATTGGAGCCGCCAAGGATCATCGTGACGCCGTCGCGATCGGCCCATTCGCGAAACTTCTGAGCGCCGACATCGGGCTTGTTCTGATGATCGGTCTCCATGAACTCGATCTTGTTGCCGAGCACGCTGCCGCCGAAATCCTCGATCGCCATCTTGGCGGCTTCGACGCCGCCCGGACCGATCACGTCGGCGTAGAGCCCGGACATGTCGTCGATGTCGCCGATGACGACCTTGTTGCCGGCCGCGTGAGCCGCCGTGGCGGCCAGCGAGGCTCCGAGCAGCCAGGGCAGCAGGCGTATTGAATTTCGCATGGTGGCGTTCCCTCGTTTCTTATTGATGCGGGACCATAGGAACCCGGCCCCAGGCTTTCCAATAGGTCTTTGGTTCAACCGAGGGCCAGGGAACTTTTTGGCGGGAACGCAAACGGCCCCTGCGTGGTCGCAGGGGCCGTCTGTCACGCGCGGAGCGGGAGTCGCGGCTACGCGGCCGCGTTCGGGAAGCGGTAGGCCTTGAACTGCTCGCGCAGGGCGGTCTTGAGGATCTTGCCGGTCGCGGTGTGCGGAATGCCGTCGACGAAGGCGACGTCATCGGGCATCCACCACTTGGCGATCTTGCCTTCCATGAACTTCAGGATGTCCTCGCGCGTCGCGGTCTGGCCCTGCTTGAGCTGAACGATCAGGAGCGGCCGCTCGTCCCATTTCGGATGATAGACGCCGATGACCGCCGCCTCCGCGACGGCCGGATGCCCCACGGCCAGGTTCTCCAGATCGATCGAGGAGATCCACTCGCCGCCCGACTTGATGACGTCCTTGGAGCGGTCGGTGATGCGCATGAAGCCATGGGCATCGACGGTGGCGACGTCGCCGGTGTCGAAGAAGCCCTCCTCGTCGAGGATCTTGGTGTCGACCTTGTAGTACGCCTTCGACACCGCCGGACCGGACACCTTGAGCCGGCCGAACGTCTTGCCGTCCCACGGCAGCTTGGCTCCGGCATCGTCGGTGATCTTCATCTCGACGCCGAACGGCGGGAAGCCCTGGGTCTGCAGGATGTCGAGCTTGGCGTCGCCCTCGGCGCCGAGGAACGGCGGCTTCAGGGTGGCGAGCGTGCCGATCGGGCTCATCTCGGTCATGCCCCAGGCGTGGCGCACGCCGATGCCCATGTCGAGGAAGGCCTGGATCATCGAGCGCGGCATCGCCGAGCCGCCGCACACCACCATCTTCAGATGCGGCAGCTTGAGGTTATGCGCCTGCATGTGCTGCAGCAGCATCAGCCATACCGTGGGAACGCCGGCGGTGTAGGTCACCTTCTCGGTATCGAGCAGTTCGTAGACCGAGGCGCCGTCGAGCTTGGGGCCGGGCATCACCAGCTTGGTGCCCATCGAGGGCGCGGAGAACGCGATGCCCCAGCTGTTGGCATGGAACAGCGGGACCACCGGAAGCATTGTGTCTGCCGCTGAGGTTCCGAGCGAGTCGCAGTTGTTGGCCATCAACGCATGCAGCACGTTGGAGCGATGCGAATACAGCACACCCTTGGGATCGCCGGTCGTGCCGGACGTGTAGCACATCGCGGCTGCGGTATTCTCGTCGAACGTGCCCCAGGTGAAATCGCCGTCGGCCTCGCCGATCCAGGATTCGTAGGCGACCGCGTTCTTCAGCGTGGTCTGCGGCATGTGCGCCGCGTCGGTCAGAACCACATACCGCTCGACGCTCGGCAGCTTGTCGGCGAGCTTCTCGAGCAGCGGCACGAAGGTCAGGTCGGTGATGACGATCCGGTCCTGGGCGTGGTTGATGATCCAGCCGATCTGCTCCGGGAACAGCCGCGGATTGACCGTGTGACAGATCGCGCCGATTCCCATAATGCCATACCAGACCTCGAGATGGCGGCCGGTATTCCAGGCGATGGTGGCGACGCGGTCGCCGAGCTTGATGCCGTCGCGCGTCAGCTTCTGGGACACTTTCAGCGCGCGGTCGTGGATTTGCCGGTAGGTGGTGCGAACGATGGGACCTTCGACCGAGCGGGTCACGACCTCCTGGGAGCCGTGAATTGTCGCTGCATGCTCGATGATCCGGTGGCAAAGCAGGGGCCAGTCTTGCATCAAACCAAGCATCAGGTCGTTCCTCCGGGTGGTATTCGCTTTACGACAGCGAGGGTCTTTTGGTCGGTTTCGTGAGTTTTAGCGCGCGCCGCAGCGGGCGCAAATGGCCTTGTGGCGGCGATGACGTCGC
>NZ_CAFJ01000378.1 GCF_000239795.1 Bradyrhizobium sp. STM 3809
CCCTACAAGCTCAAATGGATGTCGCGGCTTCGTGACTATGCGCGTGAGCGGCTGAAGACCGAGGAGCCGCTGATCCTCGCAGGCGACTTCAACGTCATCCCGGCGGCCGCCGATGTCTCCAATCCCGAGGCCTGGGTCGAGGACGCGCTGTTCCGCCCGGAGACGCGCGAGAGCTTTCAGTCGCTGCTCGGCCTCGGCCTGACCGATGCGCTGCGCGCCGTGACCGATGCGCCGGGGCAGTACACGTTCTGGGACTATCAGGCCGGCGCCTGGCAGAAGAACATGGGGATCCGGATCGATCACCTGTTGTTGTCCCCGCAGGCCAGCGACCGGCTGGTCGAGGTCGGCATCGACAGCTATGTCAGGGCCTGGGAGAAGCCGTCGGATCACGTCCCGGTATGGGCCGATTTCGATCTCGAGACGGCGTAGGCGTTCCAAGGACGGTTCCTGTGACGGGTTACACACGGCGGCAGTTGTTTCCGCTCGCGCTCGTGCCTTTGCTGGTGAAGCCCGCTTTTGCAGCCGACCTGCAGGCGACGATCGCAGGTATCGAAACCGACAGCGGCGGCCGGCTCGGCGTGGCGCTGCTCGACACGGCCAGCGGCGCGCTGAGCGGCCATCGGCTCGACGAGCGGTTCCCGATGTGCAGCACCTTCAAGGCGCTGCTGGCGGCCGCGATCCTGGCCAAGGTCGATGCCGGCGCCGAGCAGCTCTCGCGCCGCCTTCCGATCACGCAAGCCGACATCCTGGCCTATGCGCCGGTCACGAAACTGCACGTCAGCACATCCGGCCTCGCGATCGGCGAATTGTGCGAGGCGGCGGTGACGCTGAGCGACAACACCGCCGCCAACCTGCTGCTCGCCACGCTCGATGGTCCGGCCGGCCTCACGCGCGCGATCCGCGGCTTCGGCGATGCGATCACCCGGCTCGACCGCATCGAGCCCGCGCTGAACGAGAGCGTGCCCGACGATCCCAGGGACACCACGACACCTGCGGCGATGGCGCGGACGCTGGCGAAGCTCACGACCGGCAACGCGTTGTCGGCCTCGTCGCGCGACGTCCTGAACGGCTGGCTGCTCGGCTGCAAGACCGGCGCCGCCAAGCTGCGTGCCGGCCTGCCCGCGTCGTGGCGCGTCGGCGACAAGACCGGCTCAGGCGAGCGCGGCAGCAGCAACGACGTCGCGGTGATCTGGCCGGCGGGACGCGCGCCTGTCATCGTGACGAGCTATCTCACCGAGACCAAGGCCAGCGACGACAAGCGCAATGCCGCTCACGCCGCGGTGGGACGTGCGGTGGCGGCTGCGCTGGGCGCCTGACCGGCGCGCACACCGAGATCGATCTCGCGAAACAGAGCTGCGATCGCGTCGAAGCCGGACCTCAGGCCGCGGAGCTCGCGGGCCGCGAGCCGAACACCGACGCCGGCA
>NZ_CAFJ01000377.1 GCF_000239795.1 Bradyrhizobium sp. STM 3809
AGCCGAAATGGGGGAGTAACATCAGCCTCACGCCGGCGCTGCGAGTCCGCTACCTGAATGCGCACTTCGGTGGCTATACGGAGAGCGGTTCCACCGCCAATCTCTCGATCGTGGATCGCGACTATCAGGCCTGGGAGGAGCGCGTCGAACTGCGTCTTGCCAACATCATCGCGCTCGGCGGCGGCCGTCTCGCTGCCCATGTGGCTGGAGGCGCCGTCGCGCAACAGCGCATCGCCGGCGGGCAGATCGGCGTCGGACTGGAAGGGCAGACCACGCTGGTCTCGTCATCTGATCGTGCCCGAACTCTAGGTGGATTCGGCAAGGCGGGGCTCGATTGGCAGTCCGGCCATCTGACGATGTTCGCGGCGGGTGAGGCGATCTACGTCAACGACTCCTCGCGCAGCTACGCTGGCAAAGGTGGCGTGCGCGTCACGTGGTAGGCGAGCGAAGCGTGGCATGCCATGGATCAACGCGCGCCGTCGTTCCGTCGCTTGATGGCTTTCGGCCATTCGGAATCGAGCCGGCGCATGCCCGGCGGCGAGTGAAGCTCTGCGACGTCGACCATTCGCGGTGCGGCTGCAACGGCCGGCGGTATCACGCGGGAGAACCCGGCAGTGCCGATCGTGCTCGCATTGTGGCGGACTACACATTTTGGGTAGTCCGGACTACGCATTTTGGGTGGTTCCACACGCGCACCAGCAGGATAGCGGTGATTGCTCGCGACGCGAGACTCGTCGTAAGTGTCAATTGCCGTCTGCGGCGGTAGCAGCTTGCGGTCAGCTGATGGCGGGCACTGCTTGTGAACGGCCGTGACGCCAGCTAGCATGATCGGTCATCCAAATTTAAGTGACATAAACAATCAGGACTGCGTCTCGAAACGCAGCGTGATGGGAGGCTACGTCGATGTTCGAATCTTGCTCGCGAACGAATGCGAGGACGCGTCCGCGCGAATCCGATGGCAGCCGCCTCGATCCAACGGACAAATCTCCCCGGCGATCGCAATGATCGTAACAAAGCACAAAGCTGAATCGTATCGTTGTGCGGGGAGCCCTGCGACTGTGACCACGAAGCCAGATGACATTCCGATCCGAGCCATCTCTCGGCACAGCGTTGCCTATCTCCTGAACTCGATCGGCGAGATCCTCCATCATTACAAGTTCAATCCGCTGGATGTGCTCATTCTCTACACCATCCTGCATGCGAACTCGTTGAAGGTCATCAAGGATCCGACGCTGGACAGGAAGTACGGCGACTACGATACGCTCGAACCCGACGACATCAAGCAGGGTATTTCGCGCTCGGCCGTCGCCCGCTATCTCAACGTTCCGTTCGAGACGGTCAGGCGGCGCGTCGAGACGATGATCCAGAAGGGCCTGCTGACGGAAACGCGCCGGGGGCTCATCATCACTCAGATGAACGAGTATCGTCTCGGCAGCAACTACGACATTCAGCGGCTGAACATACGCCTGCTGCGGAGGTTTCTACGCGACTTGTCGCGCCTCGGCATTGATAGTTACGAGGATCTCTGATCGCTGCGCGCAGGCGCGTGGTGTCGTAGCTCGGAACGGCGCTCCCCTACTCAGTTTGGGCAGGGGAGCGAAAATCAGCCATCTTGAACGCACACGAATTTACCGGGGGCCGACCAACCTCGGAGAGACGTATGCAACGCAATCTCGCGCAATGCAGTCATTATCAGCAACTGCCGGATCATCTGCCGTTTGGCGGCGTCACGCGCCGGACGATGTCCTGCATCGCGTGTCTCGTGTCGTTGTCCGGCTCGGCGAGCTATGCGGCATCGGCGGTCGCGACGGGGCCTGCCGCTGCCGTCCCGCCAACTCCGCCGGCGATCACGGCGGCTCCCAGGCCTGCTGTCGCACCCGCGGCGGCGATGTCGATCACGCCGGCCGCGAGCGCGAGGCCGGTGCTTGCCGCCCCGGCGGCCGCCAATGTCAGGCCCGTGGTCGCAGCACCGGGTCAGGCGGCGGGCGCGACGGCCGCCATCAAGCCTGCAGCCGTTGCGGCGGCGCCGGCGAAGCCTGTCGTCGCAGCCCCAGGTCAGGCGGCGGGCACGGCGGCTGTCGCCAAGCCGGCGGCCGTTGCGGCGGCGCCTGTGAAGGTTGCGACAGTCCCGGCGGTGGCTGTGAAGCCGGCCACTCCGGCGCAGGCTGCGGCCCCGGCAGGGTTGACCGGGGACAACGCAAAGCTCGCCGGGCTGGTCGTTCAGCGCGATCAGGTGAAGGCCGACTTCCAGGCGGCCGTCTCCGCAGCACAAGCGCAGTTTGCCAAGGACCGCAATGCCACCGCCTTCCAGAGCGCGCTCGCCAACGCCCAGGTCCAGCTGTCGAACAAGGTCACGCCGATCTTCCAGCAGATGATCGGGGTCAATCGCACCGGCATCGCCGGCGATGACATCACGTTGGCGGACATCAAGGCGTTTGCCGCCAAGACGCCGGCCAATACACCGGCCAAGACGCCGGCTGCGGCGCCTCCCGCGGCACCTGCGACGGCTGCCGCTGCCGGCAACGGCAACGCCGCAACCACCGCGACCGCTGCGAACAACCCCGCAGCCAAGCCGGTGGTGCAGCAGGTTCCGGCTGGGCTGACGGGCGACAATGCGAAGCTCGCGATGCTCGTCATCCAACGCGACCAGGTCGATGCCGCGTTCCGCCAGGCGGTCACCGCCGCTCAGGTGCAGTTCGGCAAGGACGGCAATGCCGTGGCCTACCAGAATGCGCTGTCCACCGCCCAGGCGCAGCTCTCGAACAAGGTCACGCCGATCTTCCAGCAGATGATTCCCGTCAATCATACGGGTCTCGACGGCGACGACATCACGCTCAACGACATTCAGGCGTTTGCCGCCAGAATGTAACGGGCGAGCAGGCTGTCATCCGCATCGAAGACCGGCACCGTCGCGATCGCAGGCTGGTGCCGGACTGCGTCCTGCGACCATCTCCCTGATAGGAACGAGTGAATGACCGGTCGGCGAAGGATGCTCTTTCGCAGCGCTCCCGCGCGCATGATCGACCCGCGTGCCTTCACGCTGGCGCTGTGCGTCATTGTCTCGACCACCCTCGACGCCCGGTCGCGAAGCGACGATCCCGCCGGAGCGTCGATGATGCAAGCGGCCACGCCGATGCGGCCGGTTCACGCGCTGCTGCTGGATCCGCGCTCGCTTGCCTGGAATGCGCGCGTCCGCGGCCGGACGATCCTGAGAATGTTGCCCGGGCGTATGGCCTCGTCCGCAATCGGCCTCAGCCGGCGGTACAACCTTCTGGACCCGCTGCCGCCGGCCGTGTCCATGGGCTTTGGGTGGCCCGCGCCGCCTGAGACCAAGGGGATTGCTGACGGAAACAACCCTGCCCGGGCACCCGAGGCGCATCTCCGTTGGGGCGTCCATCCAAGGAACCCCGCGGCTGGGATCAATGGAGAGGACTCGTCTGTGCTACCGGCCGATCGCACGGCCGCTGCGTCGGAAGGGGCCGTGCGGACGAACCCTCGGGAAGACGGCAAAGTCGATGGAGTCCTGTTTGATCCCGCGCGCCTCATCCTCGTGTCGAGTTTCGATTCGAGGCCCGTCGCCGGGACGGCCTCGCTCGTCAGCGGTGCCGTCTATTCGGTGACGGAGCAGTATCAGCTCGGAGTGCTGGTCCCAGCGGCCTATGCTGGCGACGCCGGCGAGACGGTCCGTAACCTGCCGAACAGCGGCGTGATCGTGCGCAATACGTTCTCGACGCAGATCACGAACGAGCTCTATGCCGGCGTGGTCGGAGACATCGCGATCGGCCGGCTGCCGTCCGGATGGGGCATCGTCGGACTTTCCAGCGCGGCGTTGACGGTGACCCCGTTCGCCGGACTGCGGTGGGACGCCAACGATTTGGTGTTGAGCGCATCGGTCGGTGCGAACACCGTGCTGACCGCACGCATCATGCACGTCGTTTCGCCTGTCCTGAGCGTGGGCTTGGAATACGCGGCGGCATCCGATCCGGGCCGCGATGCTCTGTCGTTCGGGAGGGCGCAGTCGCTCTTCGCGCTGGCTGATTTTGCCCACGAGAGCGGCCGCTACGGGATCGGCATCGGCGCTCATCTGGTCGGATCGAAGATCGACCTGGGAGTCCGCCTCGGCGTAACTCATAACTTTAGAAACTGATAGCCGCGCTCCGCGCCTTCATGCGAGTCGATTGTTG
>NZ_CAFJ01000376.1 GCF_000239795.1 Bradyrhizobium sp. STM 3809
CGCGCCGAAGGATGTCGCTCCCTATACGGATGCGGGTTTGACCGCCTACCGCGCCGCCAAGAAGGCGTCGCGCCATCTGCTGCCCGGCGAGCATGCCGTCGTGATCGGGGCAGGCGGTCTCGGCCATATCGGCATCCAGGTTCTCGCGGCGCTGTGCGCGGCGGAGATCGTCGTCGTCGACCGCTCCGAGAAATCGCTGGAGCTCGCCAAGACCTGCGGCGCGCATCATCTGGTCAAGGCCGATGGCGACGAGGTCGAGGCGGTGCTGGCGCTGACCGGCGGGCGCGGGGCCGAAGCGGTCATCGACTTCGTCGGAGAAGGCGATGCGGTCGCCAAGGGGCTGGCGATGACGGCCAATGCCGGCACCTATTATATCGTCGGCTACGGTGGCAAGATCGAGCTGCCGACCATCGATATGATCACCACCGAGAAGAGCATCGTCGGCAATCTCGTCGGCACCTATGCCGAGCTGGTCGAACTGATGGCGCTTGCCGACCGCGGTCTCGTGACCCTGCACACCAGGGAATACAGGCTCAGCGAGGCCAATGATGCGCTCCACGATCTGCATCATGGGCGCATCCACGGACGTGCCGTGCTGATCCCGTAAAGGCAGGCGTGGCCAGATGCTCGGTGTCGATCCCAATCATCGAACGAGAGTGATGCGGGTGACCAAGTCCAGCGAAGGCGGGCCACAGATCACGGCCGAGGAAGCGGCGCGGCTGCAGCAGGCGCGCGACCGCATGATCGCGCGGCACAGGCTGATCGAGGGCATCATCCGCAACAACGAGATGCAGCTTCGCAACGAAAGCGCACGCGGCGGCGCCGAGATCGAACTGGAATGCGCGCGGCGCGACGTCGCGCGCTCGGAGGGCGGCAGCGCTGCGAGAGCCGAGCTCGAGCGGCTGATGGAGCGCCTGAGCGAGCTTCGCGACGAGCACACCCGCCTCGTCGCCGAGCGTGAATGGCTGAATCACGCATTGTTGGAATTCGACAGCGCACCCACCGACGACGACCACAAACGCACGGGACATGCATGATGAGCAAGGTCGACATGAGCAGGCTCAATCTCAGGACGTCCGACGCGGTCTCGGCCGTGCCGCCGGCGCGCAGCCAGACGTCGCTGCCAGCCGAGCCGACCGAAGAGGACCGCTCGAAGGACGCGTTCTTCGCGCAGGTCGGCGAAATCGCCGAGGCGATGATCGCGCGACACGGCAATGAGTTTGCCATCGGCACGCTGGTGCTGGCGGCGAAGTTCGTCGCGGAAGGCCGATCTCTGGTCAGCCGCGGCGCCGAAGCCGGCGAGGCGGCAGGCGCCGCCAAGCCGGTCTGACATGTCAATTCATTACGGGAGTCAAAGTCAATTTTCGGACCTCAAAGTTGATGGGCAGACGTGAATTTGCAGGAGACGTCGCGGGAGCCGCCGTTGTGATCGGAAGCTCCTGCGATCGGATAACCAAGGCCTGACGACAACAAGCTGATGCAACGTTCAAAGGAGAAGGAAATGTCTGCAAGTCTGACGCTCAACAAGATTACGGCCCAGAAGGGCATTACGATTGCCGAGGCAGCCAGTCGCGTCGCGGATCTCGGCTGGACGCCGAGCTACGTCCAGGAAGCGATGACGTTCCCGACCGACTACAAGATTTCCAAGACTCCCCGCGACCCGATGAAGCAGGTCCTGCGCTCGTATTTCCCGATGCAGGAGGAGAAGGACAACCGCGTCTACGGCGCGCTCGACGCGGCGTTGCGCGGCGACATGTTCCGCAATGTCGAGCCGCGCTGGGTCGAATGGATGAAGCTGTTCCTGGCGATCATCCCGTTCCCGGAGATCTCGGCGGCCCGGTCGATGGCGATGGTCGGCCGGCTGGCGCCGGGCGAGGAGCTGCGCACCGGCTTCACGATGCAGATGGTCGACGAGTTCCGGCACTCGACCATCCAGATGAACCTCAAGAAGTGGTACATGGAGAACTACATCGATCCGGCCGGGTTCGACATCACCGAGGCGGCGTTCGGCAAGTGCTATGCCACGACCATCGGACGCCAGTTCGCCGAGGGCTTCCTGACCGGTGACGCGATCACCGCGGCCAACGTCTATCTCACGGTGGTCGCCGAGACCGCGTTCACCAACACGCTGTTCGTGGCGATGCCGTCGGAGGCGGCCCGCAACGGCGACTATGCGCTGCCGACGGTGTTCCTGTCGGTGCAGTCGGATGAATCGCGCCACATCGGAAACGGCCACTCGATGCTGATGGCGATGATCAACGATCCGTCGAACCACCAGCTGCTGGAGCGCGACCTGAAATACGCATTCTGGCAGAACCACGCCATCGTCGACGCCGCGATCGGTACCTTCATCGAGTACGGCACCACCAACCGCGACAAGAACAAGGAGTCCTATGCGGAGCTGTGGCACCGCTGGATCTATGAAGATTACTACCGCACCTACATGCTGCCGCTGGAAAAGTACGGCATCAAGATCCACCATGACGACGTCGCCGCGGCCTGGGACCGGATCGTCAAGAAGAACTACGTCCACAAGACCGCCCAGTTCTTCGCGGTCGGCTGGTCGGCGAACTTCTGGCGCATCGAGGCCCAGACCGAGAAGGACTTCGAGTGGTTCGAGCACAAATACCCCGGCTGGTACGCCGAGTTCGGCGATTTCTGGAAGTGGTACGCGAAGCTGAGCGTGCCGGGCGAGACCAACATCCTGTTCAACAGCGACGTCGGTTACGTGTACCCGCATCGGTGCTGGAGCTGCATGGTGCCTTGCCTGATCCGCGAGGACTTCGTCTGCGACGAGGTCGACGGCAAGATCTACACCTACTGCTCGGAAGGCTGCCGCTGGACCCACAAGGTGGCGTTCGCCGCCGAGTATGAAGGCCGTGCCACCCCTGCCATGGGCCGCTTCAGCGGCCGCCGCGAATGGGAGGACTGCTATCACGGCTGGGACATCGCCGACGCCATCAAGGATCTCGGCTTCGTCCGGCCTGATGGCAAGACCCTGACCGCCCAGCCGCATCTGCGGTTCGACGCCAAGGACATGTGGACGCTCGATCACGTGCGCGGCCACCAGCTCGGCAGTCCGCTGCGGGGCTTCCGTGCGCTCTCGCCGATCGAGCGCGAGGTCGCGGTCGCCGATTATCGCAAGGGCTTCACCATCAATCCTTGCCATTGACGATGCGAGCGCAGGGGGCCGGTGCACCGGTCCCCTGCGATCATCTGCTTGAGGGTGCCGGGGAGGTTGTCGATGTCGGTTGGGACCAAGGCTGCGGTGACGGAC
>NZ_CAFJ01000375.1 GCF_000239795.1 Bradyrhizobium sp. STM 3809
ATATTCACAAACAGTCATGTCGGGCAAAGATGGATTCCGGGTTCGCGCTGCGCGCGCCCCGGAATGACGGGAGGTGAGACCTCGGCCTTCTCAGCTACGCGGTCGCCTGTCCCAGCGTCGCCGGATTGTAGCCTTCCTCGCGCAGCACGCGTTGCACCACCGGCCGCTGCAGCATGCGACGATAATGCGCGAGCAGGTTGGCGGGCAGGGCGATGCCGGTCTTGTCGGCCCAGAATTCCACGTAGAACAGGATCGGATCGGCAACGGAGAACTCGCCGCCGAGATAAGGCTGTTCGCCGAGCAGCCGGCTCAGGATCGCAAAGCCTTTCACGACGATGTTGCGGCCGAGCGCGCGCACCGACTCCTGGTCGGCCTCGTTGCGGCTGAAGGTCGGCGTGGCGAAGATGCGGGCGAAGCCGTGGCCGTGCACGGTGCCGGCGATGTAGGTCATCGCTTCGAGCAGCCGCGTCTCGGTTTCGAGGTCGGACGGCCAGAGCCTGGCCCGCGGCCTGGAGCGGCTGAGCCAGTAGGCGATCGCGGGCACCTCGGTCAGCACGCTGCCGTCGGGCCGCACCAGCGCTGGAATCGTCGATTTCGGATTGACCGCCACATAGTCGGGCTTGAAATTGTCGCCGGCCGGCAGGTTGACGATGTAGGCCTCGAACACCTCCTCGAGCTCTTCGAGGATGATGTGGATGCCGGTCGAGCACGATCCCGGCGTCATGTAGAACTTCATCGCGGCCATCATTGTCTCCAAGCCGACATCGCGCAGCTCATCGGCGCGCCCGGCATGCTTCATGCAAAGATCGGGACAGATGGAGAATGACGCGCGGCGGCTCGCCCATCGGGCCGCTGTCGTCAGGTTTGCGACAGGAGACGTCATCACGGCCCCGCTGCTCCCGTCGCCCCGTTCAGGGAGTTGAGCCGCATGACGGAACGCGAGCCGGAAGTCTTCGTGATCTGTCCGACCGGAAGCATCGCCAGCGGCGAGGCGAAGGCGTTCAGCCTGTCGCGCATCGGCGACAATGGCGAGGCGCGGCCGTTTCCGATCGTGATCATCCACACCGCCGCGGGCGGCTTCGTCGGTTACGTCAATACCTGTCCGCATGACGGCAAATGGCTGAACATCGGCAGCGGCCAGTTCTTCAACGCCGAGCACAACTTGCTCCGCTGCGGCCGTCACGGCGCGACCTTCGAGATCGACACCGGGCTCTGTACGTCGGGCGCCTGCGAGGGCCGCAGCCTGGAGCCGATCGCGCTCGCCGTGATCGACGGCGAGGTCTGCCTGTGCGGCGTCGCGCTGGTGGAGGATGTCAGCTTCCCCGATCCGTTCGACGATCTCGACGAGACGATGGAGATCATGATCCATCCGGATTGAACGCGAGCCAATCGGTTCTTGCGCCGTGTGCCTGCTTCTCAACAAGCTGCTCTGATCAAAGAGGCTATGTAAGTTGATGAGGGTAAGCTATTGAGGCCCGGACGGTCTGCTCCCTCTCCCCGTAAGAACGGGGAGAGGGAGCAGACCCGCTATGCCGCAGCAACAGCGCACGCTTCGTCCCAAGTCCAGCAGACTGTTCGTGTCAGAACCCGTCTGCCTTCTTCCCCCAGGGATGGCTTCCCGGCACCAGCTGGGCCTTGATGCCGGCCTTCTCGACATCGGCCGTGGTCCTGAAGAATGTCGCCTCGTGCACCAGCGTGCCGCTCTTGGTGGTCACCGCGACATAGCGCGCCACGGTGTCGATGTCGCAGAGATAGCCGCCGCCGGGATCGGCGGCGCTGCGCAGATTGCCGTCCCAGTCCACGAAGAAGCCGTCGCTCATGTTGCTCTCCACTTCGATGGTCATTCCGTCTCGGGCTGCTCGGCGACCAGCTCTGCATAAGCCCGCTCGACGATCACCCGGCATTGCCGCAGCCGCTGGAGCTCGGCCCTGCCGATGCTGACGGTCTCGCGATCGTCCCCGGCCGTCGCCGTCGCCGCCTGCAGCGCCTCGAACAGCGCCTTCTCCAGCTGATCAATCCGCTCGCTGGCGCGCTCCAGATAGGGGATCGGATTGGCGCGGACATTGGCTTCGTGCAGCGCGTCGAGGCTGAGCAGGGTGCGAAACTTGCGCTCGACCTGGCGCTGCTGCAGGCCGAAATCGTGCTCGATCACCGTCATGGCCGGACCTCGGGGGCAGACCGGGCTGCAGCTTTCGCCGCCTGACGCAGCAGCGTCAGGCATTCGAGCGAGGCGGCCATGTCGAGCGCGGAGAAGCCGTCCAAGGTCTCGCTCTTGATATCGGCGCCCTTGGCGAGGAGATGCGCAACCACCTCGGCCTTGCCGGAAGACGACGCATACATCAGCGACGTCGCACCATTGTCGTTGCGATTGTCGACATCGATGCCGGCCTCCACCAGCGCGTCGATCGCGTCGAGGTGCCGGCCCACGCAAGCGAGCCACAGCGCGTTGTTGCCATCGGCGTTGCGCGCCGCGATGCCGGCTCCGGCGGCCAGCAGTTCGCGGATCACGGCGACGTTGCCGAGATGCGCGGCCCGCATCAGCGGCGTGGTCCGGTTGGCAATGGCGGCATCGACGTCGTCAGGCGGAAAGCCTTGGGCGGCGAGCCACGCCGCCAGCGTCGGACCGATCCTTGCCGCGCCGCTGCGCGCCGGAAAGTGCAATCGCCACGCCTCGTAGCCGCCATCGAGACTATACACCTCCGCGAAGCCGAAATCCGAGAAGGTCCGGGCATATTCCTGGCTGGCATGGCCGTGATAGCAGTAGATGAGGATCGGCGTCCGCCTGGTGGTGCCGGCGATCAGCTCGGAGACGTTGCGCTGGGTGAGATGTTGTGCGCCGGCAAGATGCCCGGCGTTGAACGACGCCTGGTCGCGGACATCGAAGCGCAGCACGTCGTCGCGCTGCAACAGCTCGGCGGCCTGGCCGATATCGATACGCTGGAACGGAATGCGCGGTCTCATGGCGATCCTTTCATGGCGATCTAATCATGTCGATCTGTTCATGGCACGAGCCCCGCTTCATCGCGTGTGCGGCCCGGATAGGCGGGAAGCGTCGTGATGCGGTCATCGGTCAGCGGACGGCCGACGGTGAAGTGATAGAGCGTCTGCAGCCGGTCGCCGGCGACGCCCAGCATCTCGTGCACGGAGTCGTCGAAATAGCAGCCGATGCCGGTGCCGCGCAGGCCGGCCGCCTCGGCTTCGAGATACAGCACCTGGCCGATCAGGCCGGCCTCCCAATGCAGCTGCCGATAGCGCCAGGGTTCGTCGCGGACGAGCGGCCCGAACTCGGCCAGCATCGCGACCGCGAAGCAGCCGTCGCCGGCGATCGCCTGGTGGCAGCTCGCGGTGCGGATGACGCCGCGGCTGTCGGTCGGCAGGAGATGGAACAGCGGCAGATGCGCCGGTGCGCTCGCCACGCGTTGCCAGTCGAAGTCCGGACGCAGTGCGCGCCGCAGGCTGCTCTGCGCCTCGCTGCCGCGGGGTAGCGCGTAGAGCCCGGGGGTGAGGCCGTCGACGCGATGCACGAACAGCAGCGGATGCAGGTGCGCCGGGAACGGCCAGGCGTTCCATGGCGGTGCGGCGCGCGGCAGCAGCGCATCGAGCAGATGATGGAACGTATCGGCGCTCATCGTGAACCTGGCGTCGAAGCGCTGGGCGCTGCGGCGGCCGAGAATGAGCTCGGCTGCGCGTGAGGCGGATTGCGGGGTGCGCGCCGGGCAGGGAAGGGAAGTGGTCACGGCGTCGCGCGCCGTCCCGGTCGTGGCTGCGCTCACCTCGGCGATCACGGGCCAGCGGTACAACGGATGACGATCGAGGCGGTTCGCCGCGCCTTCCCAGATGTCGGCGCTCGTGGAGGGCGGCGGCAGGCCGGGACGGACCGGCTGATCCTGGAGACGCGGTGTGATGGCGACCAGGACGTCGGCATCCTCGGCCTCGACGCCGGCAAAATCATCAGCGCGATCGACGCCCATGAGGGCGGCGAGCGCCGTGCTGTCGAGGCCGTCGATCGCCCGCGCGCTCCAGCCGAGCGCAGCGGCCGCGTAGCTGATCGCGCCGAGCGCGTGGCCGAGATCGAGCTGGCAATAGCGGAACGCGCGCTCGCCATATTTCCAGGCCTCGCGCCAATGGATCGAGGACAGGCCGAGCCACAGCCGCGGCTCGCCCGCAGATTCCGTCCGACGCCGGCAGCGAAACTCCAGCACGTGGTCGCGGCTGACATAATGGTGCAGGCCGTCGCCGAGACCGGGAACGTTGTCGGCGATCACATAGGCCTCGGTCGGATGCAGATTGCCGCTCGAGGGATTGCAGCGGAGCGCCCAGCGGTCGGGTCCGTACTCCTTCCACGCCGAAAGCCCGAACGACAATTCCAGCAGCAGCGCGACGCCGTCGATGGTGAGCGGTTGAACCTCTGCGACACCCTGGCACGCCTCGGCAAAGCTCGCGGCGAGACGATCCGATCTCAGCGGCAGTTCGGTGCGCGCGCAGCCGGCGAATTCCCGGAACGGATTCGGCTGTGCATCCCAGTCCAGCGTCTCCGGCCCGGCCGCATAGCGCTTCAGGCCGTGCTTGGTGCGCGCGTGATAGGCGAGCGCGATGTCGGCGGCGGTCGGCATGGCCGCCGCGCTGGGCGGTGACACGGACATGGCTCCTCACGAGGCGCGCGCTTGGAGCGCGCGCGTGTTGGACGGTCGCTTGGCGACCGCGTCATGCTGAGCAAAATCCGTTCCGGCCGGACCACCGGGTCTCTCCCCGTCATTCCCGGATGCGCCTCTTTGGGCGCAGGCCCAGAATCCATGACCATTGCTGGCGGATCGGGATTCCGGGCTCGACGCTGGCGCGTCCCCCAGGAATGACGGCTGAGAGAGCCTGTCCGATTCCGGACAGCGCGATCTGCGCTGTGCGTTTCTCGACATCAGTGCCGGTGCGCGTGGCGCGATGCGCCGGCCTCGATCAGCACCGCGACCTTGGCCGCGATCGAGCGCCACGCCTGATGCGCGTCCATCTTCTGGCCGAGCTTGAAGCTGTCGGCCATGCGGGCGGCGAAGGCGGGGCCATCGCGGCCGTGCTGCTCGGCGATGATCCACGCCGTCTGCCACAGGTCCGTCTCGGTCGCCACTTCTGCTACAGGTCCAGCACCAGGCGCTCGCCCTTGGCGCGCGACACGCAGGGCAGGAAATAGCCTTCCGCGCGTTGCGCGGCGGACAGGCGCTTGTCGCGGTGATCGATCTCGCCCTCGACGACCCTGGTCTTGCAGGTGCCGCACATGCCCTGCTCGCAGGAGGTCGCGATCTTGACGCCGTTCTCTTCGAGAAACGCGGTGACCGTCTTGTCTCCCGGGATCTTGAACGTCGCGCCGGTGCTCTTGATCGTGACGTCGAACACCTTGTCGAGCAGGGCTGCCGCGGCCTTCGCGGTGAAACGCTCGACATGGATGCGCTCCTCGGCAAAGCCCTTCTGCTTGGCCGTCGCGATGATCGGATCCATCCACCAGTCGACGCCGCAGATGAACAGCTGGGTGTCGTCAGGACGGTCGGCCAGCAGCTCGGCCGCCTTCAGCAGCTGATTGTCCTCGGTCGCTTCCTTGTAGTAGCTCGTGTTCCCCGCAAAGGACGAGGCCTCGATGGTGCCGCGGAACGAATCCGGCGACATCAGCGCGAATACGTAGTGCAGCTCGAACGGGATGTTCTTCGCCTTGAGCGTGTCGGCGATCGACAGGATCGGTGTCACGCCGATGCCGCGGGCGATGAGCAGCGCACGCTTGGTCTCCTTGGGAATCTTGAAGCGGTTGCGCGGGCGGCTGACCTGGAGCCGGTCGCCCTCGTTGATGTCGAGATGCAAGGCCTTGGAGCCGCCGCGGCTGTTGGCATCCTTCCACACGCCGATGCAGTAGCGGTTGCGCTCGGCGGCGCTGTTCAGCAGCGAATATTGCCGCGTCAGGCCGTTGGGCAAGGTGACGTCGATATGGCTGCCCGGCGTGAACCCCGGCAGCGGCTGGTCGTCCGCCGGGACCAGCTCGAACGAGGCCATGTTGTGCGCCTCGATGGCCTTTCTGGCCACGACAACGGTGTGCAGATTGTCGGACATCTGACATCTCCATCTTGCGAACCGGCTGACCAGGAGCCGATGCAAGGGAAAGGCCAGACGGCCGGCGTGTCCTCACTGCCGGCCGCCCGCGCGTGTCAGCCCCAGATGTGCTGCATGGCGTGGTGGTGATGCTCGACTGCCGGGGATGAATGCGAGGTCGAGGTGTGCGACGCGCCGGAGCTGTGCGTCGCC
The DNA here is from genome assembly GCF_000239795.1 of Bradyrhizobium sp. STM 3809. GTDB lineage: Bacteria > Pseudomonadota > Alphaproteobacteria > Rhizobiales > Xanthobacteraceae > Bradyrhizobium. The sequence continues at coordinate 6,277 of NZ_CAFJ01000375.1, forward strand.
GCGGTCGTGTCGTGATGGTGATGCGAACCCTGCGTCGTGGTGTTGGTCGTGGTCTTGGTCGTGGCCGCCGTCGTGTTGTCCGTCGTGCTCGTGCCGGTGGTCTTGGTCGTGCCGCCGCTCGAGGCCGTCGTTCCCGATGTCGCAGCGGCCGCCGTCGCCGTTCCACCGGTGCCGTTGGCGATGTTCGGATGGGCCGTGACCTTCGTCGTCCCCTGCGCGAGCCCGGCGACGGATGTCGCCTTGGAGACCGTCGTCGCCGAGCCGACATAGCTCGCGCCGCCGACCGCGATGTTGTTGCCGCTGACGTCGTTGGCGTCGGCGACGAAGCCAGCGCCGGCCGCGGTGAGCATCGCGAGGTCCGACGTCCGCGCCGCGCCGGTGTCGCCGTTCAGGAGGCCCTGCAGCGCCTTGATCGCGGTTGCGGAGTCCGCCTGCAGGGTGCCGTTGTTGAGCTCGTTGTCGAACCGGCCCTGGAACACCGCGCCCTGGGCGGCGTCGAAGCTGGCACCGAACTTGTTGTAGTTCTCGATCTGGGTGATCAGCGCCTGGCTCGCGGTGCCGGTGCCGTTCACGATCGCCGCCAGCTGCGCATTGATCGTGTTGGCCTCGGCGACGAAGGTCGCCCAGAAATTCGTCTGCGCCTGGTTGTCCTGGAAGCGGGTGACGGTGCCGGTCAGGCCGCCCGGATCCTCGGCGAAGCCGCCGCTGTGTCCGGGATTGCCGTTGCCGCCGGCCGCGGTGTTCAGCGCGGCGTCGTTCTGCACGATGTCGATGATGTCGAGCAGGTTGTCGGCAGTGCCGCGCAGCGCGGTGGTATTGCCGGTCGCCGCGGCGGCGTCGTATTTCGCGAGCTGCAGATTGACCTGGTTGAGCACGGTCTGAAGATGCAGCGTCGTGGCCGCCGCGGCATTGGCGGTCTCCCCGGCCTCGATCTGCGCCAGCATGGTCGCGTTGTTGAGGATCGCGGTGAGGCCCGACTGCACCGCCGTGAAGTCGGCCGTGACCTCCGCGAGATTGGCCGCGTTGATGCCGCCGGAGATGACGTTCACCGCTGCATTGAAGACCTCGCCGACCACCTTCAGGCTCGTTCCCGCGGTCGCGGCCGTCAGCGTCGTCGGATCGTCGGCGCCCGCGGGGAGGTTCTGGAAGGCGACGTCGGTGGCGCCGGTGTTGGCGGTGAAGGTGACGTTGTTCAGCGCCGCCGAGAGATGCGCGTCATTGTTGATCTCCGACAGGATCTCCGTCTGCAGCATGTGAACCGTCTGCGACGCCGCCGACATCGTCGTCGCATTCGTGGTCTGCGCCGCGGCGGTCAGCAGCGTGCCGAGCTGCGTCTGGACATTGGTCAACACGGCGACGTCGGTGGAGTTCAATGTGAACGTCTGGCCGCCGATCGTGACGTCGTTCGGGTTGGCGAGGATCGCCGCGATGTCGTTCTGAACCGCGTGGATGTCGGTCGTATAGCTGGACAGGAACGTGTTCGAATTGCCGCTGCCCTGGCTGCCGGAGTAAAGCCCGAGCGAGATGCGGACGGCGTCGTTGAAGACCGCGCCGGCCTGGACCAGGTCGGTCGAGAGGTTGAGCGCGCTCGTGCGCGTCAGCAGGTTGGACGTGCCGTTTGCGAGCGCCGTCGCGTTGAAATTGGTTGCCATTCGATCGTCTCCTCTGGCCGACAAGGCGGTCGCCACATACGCTGCCGAGCAGGCAAGCATCGCCGGCCGCCCCGCCTCGCTGAGTTCGCGGGACGTCGTGATCCGCGCCGTCCCGACATCGGCAAGCGTGTAGTTGCGCTTTCGGGCCGCGGGCGGTTGTGAAATCGTCGCTGCGGGGACATTGGGGCATGGTTCTGGTCTGTTCGTTTCTGGCGGGCGCGTAGAAATGAAAGTTGGCTGGGGAACGCTGCGGCGTTCTGTCGCATGCGTGAGCCAGCGTGGTTCTCACGCAGACATTCGTCCCGCCGTCGTGAAGATCATTCGCCTGTCATGCGGGACTAATTAGTCCGAGCGGTGTCCGCTCAGTGATCGCGCGGGCGGACTCGTCTCGTCTTCGGCGCAGCGATGCGACGCAGGCGATCCTGCGCTACGTATGGACGTCGAAAGCGGCTTGCGTTCGTCGCCGTGAGGATGTATGAGCGTCCCCCGTTTCAACTCCAGATGCGTTCAACCCGAGAGGCCATCAGCCATGTCATGTCCACTGTGCGCGACACGATCCGTGCCGACGCCCGCAGTGCGTCCGGCTGACAGTTCCTCCATCATGTTGAACGACCATGGCAAAGTCATCGATCGCGCGCCGGCAGGAGGCCGAGCGCGCACGGGTTGAAGCCTATGAGCTGACGCTGCGCCGGGTGTCGCGGCAGACGCGTCCGCCTCCGGACCTGCACAATGCGATCCGCGAGGCGGTGCGCGGCTTCGAAGCCGATGCCATCCGTGAGCCCGAGAGCTGGAAGCCGCAGATAAAGACGCGCGACGCCGCGCGGCTGCGGCTGGCGGCTGCGCGGCATCTGTTCGCACGCTATCCGGTGGCGTCGCATCTGGAGCAGATCTGGATCGACCAATCCGGGCTCGGCCACGACGAGATCGTGCGCCGCAAGCGCTGGTACGTCGTGGCCGCCGGTGGCGGCTCGCTGTACAAGGCGGGCGCGTCGGCCTTGCTGTCGCGCAAGGAGGTGCACGCCTTCCTCAATCCGCTCGGGCCGGTCGGCTTCGACGAGGCGATCTGGCAGGCGATCGCGCGGTCCTACACGGACGATCACGCGGTGATGTCGCGGATCGCGCGGTCCAGGATCGCCCGTGCGCCGCGCAGCGAGCACGCATTCTGGCGCGAGGTGGCGCAGTTCTTCTGCGCGCAGCCGACCACGGCCGAGGAGATCGACGATCTCTGCGACTACATCGCCGATCGTCGCCGGCGCGAGCGGGCGTTCAGCCTCAAGGGCCGCACGCTCGCGGCGTTGCGCCGGCTGATGGCGGAATGGCATCGCGATCTCGCCGTGATCGCCCGCATCGAGGCGGCGCGCCGTCGCGCCGAGATGGCGCGTCAGCGCACGGCGACGGAGGCAGCCGAGCTGGCGGCGCATTGGCCCGGCGCACGGCTCACGGACTGGACGTGGAGCCGGTCCGCCGGGCCGTTCGCCAAGCGTGACGAATATCTGATCACGCAGCTGCGGACCGCCGAGGATCTGGTCGCCGAGTCCCGGGCGATGCGCCATTGCGTGGCGAGCTACGCGACGCGGTGCATCGCCGGCCATGCGTCGATCTGGTCGTTGCGGCATCGCCATGGTGGCGCGACGCAGCGGCTGCTGACGATCGAGCTGGATCGGCAGCATCGCGCGGTGCAGGTGCGCGGCTTCGCCAACCGTGTCGCTCACGCCGATGAGCGCAGGATCCTGGAGCGCTGGGCCAAGGCGCGCGCGATCAGCCTGCTGGAGACATGACCTGCGTCGCCCCGCGCGGCGCAGGTCATGCGCGCGGGGTCAATGCGCGTCGATCGCCTCCGCCTTGGCGCCGCCGGCGACGGAGTAGCGCATCGGCACCTTGCGGGTCTTGAGGAAGGCCTCCAGCGTCTCGCCGCGGAATGCCGCATAGACTTCCGGGTTGGAGACGCCGATCACGGCGGCCATCTTCTCCAGCACGAAGAAGCTGACGCCGCGCCGGATCATCTCGATCCAGCGCCGGTTCCTGATCAGGTCGCACTCCTCGTCGGTGAGCCCGTAGGCGTCGGCCAGCGCGTCGAAATCCTCAAGGAATTGCTTGCGATGCGCCGGGACGACGAGCTGGTGCAGGAAGTCGTTGATGCGGAAATTGGCCTGGCTGCGGTCCTGGGTGAACGGATAGGTGCCGGCCAGCGTCTCGGCGCCCGCGAGCTCGTGGCCGATATGGGCGCGATAGGCCGCAACGTCCTGCGCGTCCGGCGCCGCGCCGAGATCCTCGAACACCAGCGTCGCGATGTTGGTCACCGAGGGCGCATAGGTCTGCCGGTGCACCAGCCGCACCCGGTCCGACAATGCGCCGCGCATGATCAGCCACATGATCACCTCGGCGCCCTCCATCCCACCCTTGCGCGCGTAGTCGGCGATCCGCATGGCGGTCAGCTGCTCCGGGTCGTTTTCCAGGAGGTCGAGAAACTCGTTGTCCCAGTCCTCGTTCAGGAAGCCGGCGCGCTCGCCATGGACCTGGTGCGACAGCCCGCCGGTCGCGAAGATCGCGACCTTCAGATCCTCCGGATAGCTCTCGATCGCCTTGCGCAAGGTCTTGCCGAGCCTCCACATCCGCTTGGCCTTCGGGATCGGCAGCTGCAGCACGCCGACCTGCAGCGGCACGACGCTGCCGGGCCAGGGGCCGGCCGCATCGCCCATCATCGACAGCGGCGACAACATGCCGTGATCGACCGGCTTGCCCTGGAAGAACGACATGTCGAACTCGTCCGCCACCATCGCCATCGCGATGTGCTGCGACAGGCCGAGATGTCCTTTGGCCGGCGGGACGTCGCGCGGCCCGCCGCCCTCGTCGGCGGCGACATAGTGGTCGTCGATGCCGAGCGCGAAGGCGGAGTAGTGGTCGAAGAAGAACGAGGTGACGTGATCGTTATAGATCATGAACAGGACGTCGATGTCCTTGCGCGTCACCCAGTCGCGCACGGCGGCGAAGCCATCGAAGATCGGCTTCCAGGCCGGATCGTTCTGCTTGTTCGTGTCCAGCGCGAAGCCGATGGTAGGCGAGTGCGACGCACCGATGCCGCCAATGATCCGGGCCATGTGTCCTCCGCGTGCTGCGCGGCTCCTGGCTCTCATGTGTAGCCGCACGGGCCGGACTCTTACGAAGTTCCGCTGGCGAGACAATAATGCTAGTGTGTACGGATCGTTTCCACCTATGGACGAGCGGCGCACGATGAAGTGGCGGATCGAAGATATCCCGGTGTTCCATGCGGTCGTGGCGGATGGCGGCATGACCGGTGCCGCGCGCACGCTCGGCATGCCGAAATCATCGGTCAGCAAGTCGGTCGCCCGGCTGGAGCAGGACCTCGGCATCCGCCTGTTCGACCGCAATTCGCGCCGCGTCCGCGTCACCCGCGAGGGCGAGTTGTTCTACCAGCAGTGCCAGAAGATCATCGACCAGGTGGCGGAGGCGGACGCGGTCATGACCGGGCTTTCCGGCGTGCCGAGCGGCCGGCTGTCGGTGGCGCTGCCGCCGGCGTTCTGCGAGGAGATCCTGGCCCCGAAGCTCGCCGAATTCCATCGCCGTTTTCCCCGCATCGAGCTCGACCTCGAGGCCACCACCCGCTCGATCGACATCCTGGCGGATCGCTTCGACATCGCGGTCGTCGTCGGCGTGCAGGAGGATTCCGAGCTGGCGCAGAAGATCCTGATTGGCGGGCGGCTGATCTGGGTGACGAGCCCGGCCTATCTCGCCGCGCACGACATCGGCGACGATCTGCGCGCGCTGGAAGGCCATCTGCGCATTTGCGAGCGCCGCTACGGCGATCGCACCTTGATGATCAAGCAGCACGGCCATCTCGTCCGCTTCGATGTCGGTCCGCACGTCACGCGCATCAACAACCCGGTGGCGGTGCGCCGCGCGGTCGCCCACGGCGCCGGCCTGTCGTTCCTGCCGGAACATTATTGCGTGGAACTGCTCGGCGAGGGTCGTCTGGTCGAGATCGGCAAGGACGTCGTGTTCGATACCCGCGCCGCGCAGCTCACCGCGATCTTCCCGAGCCGCAAGCTGATCTCCTCGCGCGCCCGCGCCTTCCTCGATTTTCTCGAGGAGATCTGCGCCGAGCCCGCCCGCGGCTGAGCGGGCGCGATCGCGGCGGCTCACGGCGTCGCGAACATCCGCGCCCAGTTGCTGAACGGCCGCAGCGCGGTCAGCTGACACGTGAAGGATCCGCCCCGGACCAGGGGCAGGCGGTCCAGCGCCGCCTCGGCTGCGGGGATGTCGGCAGTCTCGAGGACGAAGACGATCTGCGCGGGGTCGTCGGTCTGGTAGGCTTCGCGAATGATGCCCCCGAGATAGAGCGCCCATGACTCCCGCAGCTCCTCGCTCAGCCGGTGCGCGACCTCGGCGCGGTCGGCGGTGGGCGACAGCGTGACGGTGCAGAGGATCTTCATGACGTCGTCTCCTCGTCAGGCGGCATCCATGCGTCGGCAAATGGCCGTGATCTGACTGCGCAGCCAGGTGGCGCCGGGCTCATCGGCCGTGCGCGCGTTCCAGATCATCGTCACGTCGAAGGCGGGTGCCGGGAACGGCAGCGGACAGGTCGACAGACCGAGCTTGCCGCAGAAGGCGCGCGCCATCCGCGACGGCAGCGCCGCCATCAGGCGCTTGTTGCGAAGCAGGAAGGGGATCGCCAGGAAATTCGGCGTCGACACCGCCACCTCGCGCCGGTCGCCGCTGGCCCTGAGCACGTCGTCGAGCGGACCGGAATGATCGCCACGCACCGACATGATGACGTGCGGCAGCGCCAGCCATTGCGCGCGGCTGACGCGCTTGCCGAGCCGGCACGCCTTGGCGTCGAACACGCATTCGTAGCGCTCCCGATACAGCAGCTCCTGATGCGGTCCGGTCTTGATCTGCGGGAACGCGCCGACGGCAAGGTCGATCTCGCCGCGCGCGAGGCTGCGGCCCACGATGTCGCAATCGGTCGTGGTCAGGATCAGCTTGCAGCCCGGCGCCTGGGCCTGCAGCACCGCAAGCAGCGGATCGGCGATCACCGCCTGCACATAGTCCATCGCTCCGATCCGGAAGATGCGGCGCTCCGCCCGCGGCTCGAACGAGGCGCGGGCGAACAGCGTCGTCTCGATGCTGGTCAGGATCGCCCGGATCGGCTCGGCGAGCGCCAGCGCGTGCGGCGTCGGCATCATGCCGGCGGGCGTGCGGACGAACAGCGGATCATCGAGCAGCTCGCGCAGCCGCTTGAGCGCGTGGCTCGCCGACGGCTGTCCGATTCGCAGCCGCTGCGCCATGAGCGAGACCGAGCGCGTCTGCATCAGCGCCTCGAAGGCGACCAGCAGATTGAGGTCCACGTCGCGAAGATCGGCCCGGTCGATATTTGCCATCGATACGATCGATTTGATGAGTGAGCCAAATCATCCTAATCAATGGGCATCGCGATGGCCAGCCATCTGCGTCACGGGCGGAGATGTCGTGACCTCGCGCAACCTATCCTGCGACATCGATTTGCGCCGTACCAATCTCCGGGCCAGCGGCGCCAGCCGACGAGGGACTTTTCGCATGATCATTCCGACCCGAGACAACGCCGCCATCCTGTTCCTCGACCTGCAGGCGGAGATCGTGAAAAACAGCCGCACGCGCGGCGTGCCGGAGCTCGCGCGCGCCGCCACCGCGCTTGCCAGGCTCGCCGGTCTTCACCGGCTGCCGGCCTTTCTCTCCGCCGTGCCGCCCGGCGGGCCGTTCCTCGCCGAGGTGACGGCGGAGCTGCCGGGCCATGAGCTGCGGATGCGGACCGAGACCAGCGCGTTCGCCGATCACGGGCTGGTCGGGGCTTTGCAAGCTTCCGGGCGGACGGCGTTGATCCTGGCCGGCGTCGCCAGCGAGATCGTCGTGCAGCGCACGGCGCTCGACGCGCTGGCGGCGGGCTATGCCGTGTTCGTTGCCGTCGATGCCTGCGGCGGTGTCGATCCGCGCACGGAGGACGCGGCCTGGCGGCGCATCGTGGCGGCCGGAGGTACCACGACGTCCGCCGTCACCTTCGCCGCGGAGCTGGCCGGTGACTTCACCACCGAAACCGGCGGCGCCACGCTCGGCATCATGTACGGCCTGCTCGCGGCGTGAGGACCGCGCCAGCAAGCCCGGGCAGCCTCGCATCGGTTCGTGCCGGCTGACCCAGGCATTGCGGCGTTGACGCGGATGACTGTTGCGCGGAAGCTGTTCCTGCACCTGCGCTGCCTGCGGCCGTAACGGCGGCGGGACGGCTCAGCCGTATTTCTGGCCCCAGTCGCGCATCGCCTTGAGCAGCGGCGCGAGCGCCTGGCCCTTGGCGGTGAGCACGTATTCGGCGCGCGGCGGATGCTGCTCGTAGATGCGGCGCTCCACGATGCCCTCGCCCTCCAGCGCCTTCAGCCGGTCCGACAGCGTGTTCGGCGGAATGCCCTCGAGCGACAGCAGCAGCTCCTGATAGCGGCACACCTTCTTCAGCAGGAGGTCGCGCAGGATCAGGGCGGTCCATTTCGTGCCGATGAAGCTGGCGGTGCGGGCCACCGGACAGTTGAAGACGTTGCGCTCGGTCATCTCGGATCCATACACGCCGCCGCCGCTCGGCAGCAAGTCAATTGTTTTATTGTAGTGACTATGATAAATGTAGTCATTGCCCCCGGAAGGGCCGGAACCAGAGCAGGAGGTTGCAGTGCTGGATGTCGCGCGCGTGGCACAGGACGGTGCCGTGATGGTCGGACTTCTCGTCGTGCTGGGGCTGGCACTGCGGCGCGCGGAGCTGGCGCCGCCCAAACGGGGCTGGATCTGGGCGGGGACGGCCGTGGTGCTGCTCGCCTGGTACGTCGTGATCAGCTCTCTCGCCCTGCAGGACACGTTCAAGGCGTCGCTGGCGGTCAGGGTGCCGGCCATTCCGTTCGCCGTGCTCGGCCCGTTGCTGATCGCCTTCGTTCTTCTCAGCCGCTCGGCCGTCGCGCGCGCCCTGGTCGACGCGACGCCGCTGTGGTGGCTTGTCGCGATCCAGATTTATCGCGTGGTCGGCGTGGAATTCCTGCTGTTGTGGGCGCAAGGCGGGCTGCCGGCCGTGTTCGCCGTTCCGGCAGGGCTCGGCGACATCGCCACCGGCCTGCTGACGATTCCGGTCGCCTGGTGGGCCCGGCGTGATCCGCAGAAGGCGCGACCGGCGGCACTCGCCTGGAACGCCATCGGCATCCTCGACTTCTTCAGCGCGATGGCCACTGGTTTCCTGAGTTCGCCCGGCAAGCTCCAGGTGCTCGCACTCGACCAGCCGAACCTGCTGGCCTCGGTCTATCCACTGGTCATGATCCCGACCTTCCTGGTGCCGCTCTCATTCATCCTGCATGGCATCTGCCTGTGGAAGATCGCCCGTTTGTCCGAGCGCCGCCGTACCGCGCAGGTGCTTGCCGCGAGCGCTTGATCGCAGGACCGCCCGCAGCAAGCTCCAGCCGCCTCGCGAGGCCGCGTCACGCCTCATCCGCGCCGGGCGGCCTCGATCGCGGCGATGTCGATCTTGTGCATCGTCATCATGGCGGCGAACACGCGCCTCGCCACCTCGCCGCCTTCGGCCATCGCATCGGTCAGCGCGCGCGGCGTGATCTGCCAGGACAGTCCCCATTTGTCCTTGCACCAGCCGCAGGCGCTCTCCTTGCCGCCATTGCCGACGATGGCGTTCCAGTAGCGGTCGGTCTCGTCCTGGTCGTCGGTCGCGATCTGGAACGAGAAGGCTTCGTTGTGCGTGAACGCCGGCCCGCCATTGAGGCCGAGGCAGGGAATGCCGCACACCGTGAACTCCACCGTCAGCACGTCGCCGGCCTTGCCGGAGGGATAGTCGCCCGGCGCGCGGTGCACGGAAGTCACGCGGCTGTCCGGAAACGTCGCGGCATAGAATCGCGCGGCGGCCTCGGCGTCCTTGTCGAACCACAGGCAGATCGTGTTTTTGGGCTTTGCCATCCCTGGGCTTCCTTCCGTTTGCGAATGCAGGCCGTCCTTTGATCTGCGGATCAACGGCCGTTTGACGACGATCGCGCCGGCTCGTTTTGCACCGGCTGACCCAAGGACGGCGCCGGCCGCCGCGATCCGACATGATGATCCCTGGTCCAGCCGATTTTTTCGTGGGTGACGGCGCGTGGTGCCAATTCCGCAGCCCGACCGGACAGGACCGTGCATTTCGAGCTCCGCCCCGCAGCGCTCGGCAGCGCGATGGCGGACGCCGCACGGCTTGAGCAATATGACGGGATTGCCGACACGGAACGGTCGCGCTACGAGCCGTGGATCCGAAGAAGTTCGATCCCGATGCCTTGGGCGGTCGGGGCCAGCGTGGGAAGTAGGCGTCGACATGTTGCAGATCGTGGGCCGCGTTCGCGCGGCGCTTGCCGGACTCGCCGCGACGATGCTGGCGGCATCGCTCTCGCCTTCGGCGCAGGCGCAATCGGCGCCGCG
>NZ_CAFJ01000374.1 GCF_000239795.1 Bradyrhizobium sp. STM 3809
CCGACCATCGAACGCACCTGGCTGTGCAGATAGGAGCGTGCCGAGGTGATCACGGTGATGGCGTCCCCGTCCCTGACCACGTCGAGCTGATCGAGCGTCTTCTCCGGCGACTTCGCCTGACATTCTGTGTCGCGGAAGGTCGTGAAATCGTGCTTGCCGATCAACCGCTGCGCGGCGGCATGCATGGCATCGGAATCGAGCCGCTGCGGCACCCGCCAGACGCGGCCGACCTCCAGCGCCAGATTGGAGCGGCGGTTGACGATGCGATAGCGGTAGTGCCGCTTGCGCGCCGAGAAGCGCGCCTCGAAGGTATCGGGAACGATCTCGACGTCGAGCACCGCGACCGGGTTCGGCCGCAGATGCGCGTTGAGCGCATCGCGCAATTTGTCGGGACGAAACGCCTTCGCGATGTCGCAATGCGCGACCTGGCCGGTGGCGTGAACGCCGGCATCGGTGCGGCCGGAGCCATGCACACGCGTGGGCACGCCGCAGGTCGCCTGCACCGCCGCCTCCAGCGCGCCCTGCACCGACGGCAGCGCCTCCTGCAGCTGCCAGCCGCAGAACGGCGCGCCGTCATATTCGATGGTGAGCTTGTAGCGGGGCATCGCCTCAACTGCTTCTGCCGTCATTGCCGGGCTCGACCCGGCAATCCATCCAAGCGTGAAGCTTGTTCGCGAGATGGATGCGCGGGTCAAGCCCGCGCATGACGAGCTGTGGTGGTCAACCGAAGCGCAGGCCCGGCGCGACGCGGGTGCCGCGCAGGAAATCGGCCGCCTTCATCGGGCCCTTGCCGGCACGCTGCAGCTCGGTGATGCGGATGGCACCCTCGCCACAAGCGATGGTGAGCTCGTCGTCGAGAACGGTACCCGGCTCGCCCGTGCCGGGAGCGAGGGCGCAGCGCAGAATCTTCAGCCGCACCGCCTCGCCATCGAGCGGAATCTCGCTCCAGGCGCCGGGAAACGGCGACAGGCCATGGATATGGCGCAGCACGGCGTGCGCCGGCTTCGCCCAGTCGATCCGCGCCTCGGCCTTCTCGATCTTGGCCGCGTAGGTCACGCCGTCCTCGGCCTGCTTCGTCAGCGTCAGCCCGCCACGCTCCAGCGCGGCCATGGCGCGCACCATCAGGTCGGCGCCGATGCGTGAGAGCTTGTCGTGCAGATCGGAGGCGGTCATCGCGTCGGTGACCGGGAGGCGCTCGGCCATCGCGACGTCGCCGGTGTCGAGGCCGACGTCCATCTTCATGACCATCACGCCGGACTCGGCATCACCGGCCATGATGGAGCGGTTGATCGGCGCTGCGCCGCGCCAGCGCGGCAGCAGCGAGGCGTGGAGGTTGTAGCAGCCGAGCCGGGGCGTATCGAGGATCGCCTGCGGCAGGATCATGCCGTAGGCGACGACGACGGCGGCATCGGCCTCGTGCGCGCGAAACGCGGCCAGCGCCTCGTCGGTCTTCAGCGTCTTCGGCGTGAGCACGGGAATGCCGAGCCGGCGCGCCTCGGTCTCGACCGGAGTCGGCACCAGCGCGAGGCCCCGGCGGCCACCGGGCTTCGGCGCGCGCGTGTAGACGGCCACGATCTCGTGGCCATGGCCGGCGAGCTCGAGCAGGGTCGGCACGGCGAAATCCGGCGTGCCCATGAAGATCAGGCGAAGCGGCATCTGGGGGCGGCCCTCAAGGCTTCGTTCTTGCCGTCATAGCCGGGCTTGTCCCGGCCATCCACGTCGCAATGCCAACGCGAGAGGCGAGACGTGGATGCCCGGGTCGAGCCCGGGCATGACGGAGGAGAGAGTTGGTCGTTACTCGCCGGCGCGCTTGGCGGCCTTGGTGAACTTCTTCATCACGCGGTCGCGCTTGAGCTTCGACAGATAGTCGATGAACAGCACGCCGTTGAGATGATCGATCTCGTGCTGAATGCAGGTCGCGTAGAGCCCCTCGGCATCCTCCTCGCGGAGCACACCCTCGAGATCGGTGAAGCGCACGCGCACCCGCGCCGGCCGCTCGACCTCCTCGTAATATTCGGGAATGGACAGGCAGCCTTCCTCGTAGACCGACAGCTCATCGGACTTGGCGACGATCTCGGGATTGATGAAGACGCGCGGCTCGCGCTTGGTCTCGCCGCCGGAATCCGGCTTGGCCAGGTCCATCGTAATGACGCGCACGGGTTGCGCGACCTGGATCGCCGCGAGCCCGATGCCGGGCGCGTCGTACATGGTCTGGAACATGTCGTCGACCAGCTGCCGGATCTCCGGCGTGACCTTCTCGACGGGCTTGGACACCAGCCGGAGCTGCCGGTCCGGCAGGATGATGATTTCTCGTAGGGACATGGCGCGCGATTTAAGCCGCGGAACAGGCGCGGTCAATGTGAGGACGTGCGGTTAAGACTTCGCTAACCATGAATTTCAACGGTCCGTAAACCATGCTTCTTAACCCGGCCTTAACCATGAATGTTCTCTCTTCGTTCGCGATGTGTCGCGAATCGGATAGACGGGGGTGATGACCGCCAGCCAACCGCTCAATTCTGCGCTCAATCCTGTCGTCGTCATGATCGGCGACCTGCCGATCCGGGCCAGCGACGCGCTGATCGGATTCGGCGTGCTGGTGCTGCTGCTGCTGGTGATGATCGGCCTGGCGGTGGCGCGCTCGGGGCGACGCAACGCGGAGCTCGCCGCCCAGCAGGCGCTGCGCGCGGACGAGATCGAACAGCGGTTCGGCGAGATGATCCGGGCGCAGAGCGAGGCGTCGGGCCGGGTCGACGCCATGGCGCAGCTGCTCGCCGGCCGGCAGGTGGATCTCGCCCGCAGCGTCAACGAGCGTCTCGACGCCGTCACCCATCGCGTCGGCCAGTCGATGGAGCAGACCACGCGGCACACGATGGACTCCTTGCGCGTGCTGCATGAGCGCCTCGGCATCATCGACAATGCCCATCGCGATCTCAGCGAGCTGACGACGCAGGTCTCCACGTTGCGCGACGTGCTCGCCAACAAGCAGTCGCGCGGCGCCTTCGGCCAGGCGCGGATGGAGGCGATCGTCCAGGACGGGCTGCCGAAGGGCAGCTACGCGTTCCAGCACACGCTCGCCAGCGGCAAGCGGCCCGACTGCGTCGTGTTCCTGCCCGATGCGCGGCCGCTGTGCATCGACGCGAAGTTTCCCCTGGAAGCGGTCACCGCGCTGCATGACGCGGAGACGGACGAGGAGAAGCGCGCCGCCGCGCAGCGCCTGCGCACCGACGTGCTGCGCCACGTCAACGACATCGCCGAGAAGTACCTGGTGGTCGGCGAGACGCAGGACACCGCGCTGATGTTCGTGCCGTCGGAGTCGGTCTACGCGGACATCCATGACGGCTTCGACGACGTCATCCAGAAGGCCTATCGCGCCCGCGTCGTGCTGGTGTCGCCGTCGCTCCTGATGCTGGCGATCCAGGTGATGCAGCAGATCATGAAGGACGCCCGCATCCGCGACGCCGCCGACCAGATCCGCAACGAGGTCATCCATCTCGGCGACGATCTCGGCCGCCTGCGCGAGCGCGTGCTCAAGCTGCAGAAGCATTTCGGCGACGTCGGCGAGGACATCCGTCAGATCCTCATTTCAGCCGACAAGATCGAGAAACGCGCTGCTCGTATCGAGGAGCTGGACTTCAGCAAGCAGGACGCAGCCGCGGACTCACCGCGGATCGCGCCAGCAGCAGGGACGACGCCGGACCTGTTTCCGCTGGCAGGGCGGATGCAGGCGGGGGAGTGATGTTGGCTGGACCTGTTCCAAGCCGGTCATCCAGACAAAGACTGTCATCGCCTGGCTTAAGGACGAGGACAGGCGGGGGGGGGGGCTCGTCAAAACGGCCGTTTGGTTGGCCAGCTTCAAAGACGACTCAAGGATTAACTCCGCGCCGTCATTCCGAGTTCAAGGCCGGCGGTCTTGCCCCGGAATGATGTTCGTGGCGAATGGGCAGCGCTACCCCTCCGTCTCCAATCCCGTGGGCATCGGCACGTTCTCGGGCTGCAGTTTCAGCCCGGCGGCCAGCGCCACCGTCTCGAGCAGCGCGGCGAAATCCTTTTCCAGATAGGCGGCGGGATCGCTCTGCAGCGAGGCGGCGCCGACATGGGCCTGCAGCGCTTCGCGCGTCGCGGCCGTTACCGGCATCGCGACGTCGAGCTGGCGTGCCGCCGACAGGCCGAGATCGAGATCCTTGCGCAGCAGCGGCGGCGT
>NZ_CAFJ01000373.1 GCF_000239795.1 Bradyrhizobium sp. STM 3809
GGGCTTTCGACAGCTGCGCGCCGGTCCGGCGGAGGAGTTGACCAAACTCAGGATCCGCGATCCCGACCGACTCGCCCCGCCATGATACCGGATCGGCCGCCCGCGAGTCCGGCGGCCCGGTCGGCTGTCCAGCTTTTCCCCAGCCGGGCCGCCCTCCAAAAAGTCAAAGCTGCGGAATGATTTGCGCCCACAGCGCGATCATCCCCACGAACAGCGTGATGGACGCCAGTGCGGCGGCTTCTTCAACGAAAACCTTCAGCATGGGGACCTCCCTGAGCCAGAACATACGAAGAACAATGTTCCTTTTTCGTTCTCAGGTCAAGCGCGCCGAGCGGCGGATCGGCCGGCCTGCGCCGCACGTGGTTAATTGACGTCATTCAGCAACGAAAAAGCCCCGGCGCGAACACCGGGGCTTTCGGTCTGATGAGCGCAACCAGCCGATCAGTACTTGGCGATGGTCGGGCCGCCGAAGCGATAGTTCAGGCGGGCGGTGAACAGGTCCACGTCTTGCTTGATGCTGTCGGAGCCGAGCGCACCGAAGCTGATGGTCTGGCGGTCCATGAACAGGTGATCGTACTCGACGCCGACCGACCAGTTCGGCGCGAAGCCGTATTCCAGGCCGGCGCCGATCACGCCGCCCCAACGGGTGTCGTTGTTGGAGGCGAGGAACGCACCGGTCGCGGCGTTGCTGATCGTGTACTTGTTGCTCGTCACGGCCGCACCGCCCTTGGCGTAGAGCAGCACGTTGTTGAAGGCGTAGCCGACCTGGCCGGTGAACAGGCCGAAGGCGTCGGTCTTGGTGCGGTTGCGGGTCGCGAACAGCGCGCTCACATTGTCGCCGGTCAAGTCGGCCCAGTTGCCCTGCGCTTCGAGGCCGAACACCATCGGACCCATCTGCCAGCGATAGCCGAACTGGCCGCCGATCGTGCCGCCCGACGAATCATGCGAGCCCTCGCGGCCGCCGCCGACGAGATCCCAGGTGTTGTGGCTCCAGCCGCCGCCACCGTTCGCACCGATGTAGAAGCCGCTCCAA
>NZ_CAFJ01000372.1 GCF_000239795.1 Bradyrhizobium sp. STM 3809
TTCCCTAAACGAAGCGCAGATGCGCTGGGAGCGTTGGTTTCGCGTCATCGAGCTTTCTGGCGGCATCGGTTGGCTTCCCGTGATTTTGTCTGGGGACACCGAAGGCCATGGCTGAGAACGAAGGCGGAGCAGGCGAAGGCGAGGAGCAAGTCGGCTCGCCGAAGAGCAAGCTCAAGCTGATCATCATGATCGTCGGTGCGCTGGCGCTGCTCGGCGTCGGCGGCGCGTCCTATTTCTTCTTCTTCGGCCAGAAGAAGGACGAGCATCATGCCGAGGCGGCGCCGGCGCCGAAGCCGCCGGCCTTCGTCGAGGTCCCCGATCTCCTGGTCAACCTGGTCGGCAATCCCGGCGATCGCGTCCAGTACCTGAAGGTGAAGATCGTGCTCGAGGTGAAGGAGGAGAAGCAGATCGAGCACATCAAGCCGACGCTGCCGCGCGTCACGGACATCTTCCAGACGTATTTGCGCGAGCTCAGGCCGAGCGACCTCAACGGCTCGGCGGGCCTGTTCAGGCTCAAGGAGGAGCTCACCAAGCGGGTCAACGTCGCGCTGGCGCCCAACCAGGTCAACGCGGTGTTGTTCAAGGAAATCGTGATTCAGTAAGGCACGGACGCGCAAGATCATGGCAGGCAACGATCCAGTCGACCAAGATGCGATAGCCGCGCAATGGGAAGCCTCGCTCGATTCGGAGGATCCCGCGGAGGCCGCGGAAGCCGCAGCAGCTAACGAACTCACGGAATCGATGGCCCTGCAATGGGCCGCGATGGTCGAGGACGGCAGCCGCGATTTCGGCGCCACCAAGAACGGCGGCGAGCGGGTGCTGTCGCAGGAGGAGATCGACAATCTCCTCGGCTTCACCGCAGGCGAGGTCAATCTCGACGACCATTCCGGCATTCGCGCCATCATCGATTCGGCGATGGTGTCCTACGAGCGCCTGCCGATGCTCGAAATCGTCTTCGACCGCCTGGTGCGGCTGATGACGACGTCGCTGCGCAACTTCACCTCCGACAACGTCGAAGTCTCGCTTGACCGCATCACTTCGGTGCGCTTCGGCGACTACATGAACTCGATCCCGCTGCCGGCCGTGCTCTCCGTTTTCAAGGCCGAGGAGTGGGAGAATTTCGGCCTCGCGATGGTCGACTCGACGCTGATCTATTCCATCATCGACGTGCTGCTCGGCGGCCGCCGCGGCAACACCCAGCTCCGCGTCGAGGGCCGCCCCTACACGACGATCGAGACCAATCTCGTCAAGCGCCTGATCGAGGTGGTGCTGGCCGACGCCGAGCAGGCGTTCCGGCCGCTGTCGCCGGTGCGCTTCACCATCGACCGGCTCGAGACCAATCCGCGCTTCGCGGCGATCAGCCGGCCCGCCAACGCGGCGATCCTGGTGAAGCTGCGGATCGACATGGAAGACCGCGGCGGCAATATCGAGCTGCTGCTGCCCTACGCGACGATCGAGCCGATCCGGCCGGTGCTGTTGCAGATGTTCATGGGCGAGAAGTTCGGTCGCGATCCGGTCTGGGAAGGCCATTTCGCCACCGAGATCGCCAGGGCCGAGGTCGCCGTCGACGCGGTGCTCTACGAGGCCGACGTGCCGCTGAAGCAATTGATGCGGCTGAAGGTCGGCGACACCCTGCCGCTCGACATCCGCCCGGATGCGCTGGTCGCGGTCCGCTGCGGCAACACGATGCTGACGGAGGGACGCATGGGCCGGGTCGGCGACCGCGTCGCGATCCGTGTCACCAAGAATTTGCGCAAGCCGCATACGACGCTTGCGATGTTCGAAGGCGCCGAAAGCCAGAACAAGATGATGGAGGCCCAATGAACCACTCGCTCGGATTGATCATCGAAAGCCTGGTGGCGGTCCTGCTGGTCTTGACCATCGGCTATTGCATGCTGCTGAACAGCCGGCTGAAGCGCCTGAAGGCCGACGAGCATTCGCTCAAGGCCGTCATCGCCGAGCTGATCACCGCGACCGAGATCGCCGAGCGCGCGATCGGCGGGCTGAAGCTCGCGGTGCGCGACGTCAACGACAATCTCGGCAATCAGCTCGCCGCCGCGACCCAGATGTCGGATCAGCTGCGCAAGCAGCTCGCCGAGAGCGACGGCGTGGTACGCCGGCTGTCGCGGATCGCGAGCGCTGCGCGTCCGATCACCGCGCCGGAAGCCGCGCCCGAGCCGGCACCCGCGCCTGTGCCCGCGATCACGACCGAACCGGTGCGAGTCTCCGGCGCCAAGGCGGTGGCCGCGGCCGCGCAGGCCTTCTCTGAACGTCGAAGGACCGGTGGCCTCGCCGCATGAATGCGTTCCGTAACATCCGCGTCATTCCCGTTGTCCTGATCGCGGTGGCCTGCCTTGCGGTCCTGAAGGTGGCCGGCCTCGTGATCGATGGCGGCTACGTGTTCGACTACGACCCGCAATCCTCCAAGCGGTCCTGGGCCCAGGAGAACCTGGGCTATCCGGGGCGCGAGGACAATGACATCGTCACCGGCTCGACCCACGGCGAGCCGAAGGAGAAGAAGGAGGAGGCGCCGAAGCCCGCCGCGCCCGACACCAAGCCGGACGGCATCGTGATCAAGCCGGAGGAGAACCAGCAGCAGGTCTCGCCGGCGGAGAAGGCGAT
>NZ_CAFJ01000371.1 GCF_000239795.1 Bradyrhizobium sp. STM 3809
CCAAGACAGGACTTGCCTGGGTGCCGGATCTGCAGCCGCTGGCGGCGTGGGACGAGGCGGAGCGGAAATGGCGGGGCAGCTGATCCGGTATTGATCTGGAACGCTGAGTTCTATCCCAATCATCGGCATGAGCGTGTAGACCGCCTGCCGCCGGTCTCGAAACCGCAGCCTCATGGTGAGGAGCGCCGCGCCGCAAGCTGCTTGATGCAAAGCGAGACGATTCGGGCGCGGCGCGTCTCGAACCATGAGGCCCCGGCTGTGGCCTCGCCCTTCGAGACGCTCGCCTTCGGCGGGCTCCTCAGGGCGAGGGGCCGAGGTCGTTCCGAGCAGGGCTAATCGCGCAACTTGGTGCGAAGCCTTTGATCGTCTCAATCAGTAGGCTGCTCGCTGCCGGAAGTGCATCCCGGCAAAGAAGACCAGCAGCAGCGAATTGGATCGCCTCGCTTATGTCTGTTCCAACTGCCTCGGGGCACTCAGCCACAGCGCGAGCAGCGTGCACACCGCGCCCGACAGCAGGTAGCCGCCGGCCGACAGCAGGCCGAAATACGACGCCAGCAGCAGCGCGGCCAGCGGCGCAAATCCCGCGCCGAACAGCCATGCCAGGTCGGCGGTCAGTGCGGAGGCCGTGTAGCGGTAGGTGCGGGCGAAGTTGGCGGCGATCGCCCCCGATGACTGGCCGAACGACAGGCCGAGCAGGACGAAGCCGAGCACCATGTAGACGGTCTCTCCGACCGGGCCGGCATCGAGCAGCTGCGGCGCGAAGCCGGAGAACACGGCGATGGCGATCGCCGACCCGATCAAGAGCGACTTGCGGCCGATACGGTCGGCGAGCATGCCGGAGGCGATGATCGCGATCACGCCGAACACCGCGCCGACGGCCTCGATGATCAGGAACCGCGCCGGCGTCTCCTTGGTGAACAGGAACACCCAGGACAGCGGAAACACCGTCACCATGTGGAACAGGGCAAAGCTCGCCAGGGGCGCAAAGGCGCCGATCACGATGTTGCGGCCCTCGTGTCGGATGGTGTTGCTGACGTTGGCCGGCTGCAGCTCGCGCGACTGGAACAGCTCGTCATATTCCGGCGTCACCACCATGCGCAGCCGCGCGAACAGCGCGACGACGTTGATCGCGAAGGCGACGAAGAACGGGTAACGCCAGCCCCAGTCGAAGAAGTCGGCCGCCGAGAGATGGCCGACGAAGAACGCGAACAGCGTGCTGGCGACGATCAGCCCGAGCGGCGCGCCAAGCTGCGGGATCATCGCATACCAGCCGCGCTGATGCTCCGGCGCGTTCATCGCGAGCAGCGAGGCGAGCCCGTCCCACGCGCCGCCCCAGGCGAGGCCCTGGCCGATTCGCGCCAGCGCCAGCAGCCAGATCGCTGACGCGCCGACGGTGTAGTAACTCGGCAGGAAGGCGATCGCGACGGTCGAGGTACCCAGCAGGAACAGCGCGATGATCAGCTTGGCGCTCTTGCCGTAGCGGCGGTCGATCGCCATGAAGATCACGCTGCCGAACGGGCGGGCGATGAAGGCGAGCGCGAACAGTGCGAAGGAATACAGCGTCTGCGTGAGTTCGTCGGCGAACGGGAAGACGAGGCGCGGAAACACGATCACTGAAGCGATCGCGTAGACGAAGAAGTCGAAGAACTCCGACGTACGGCCGATGATGACGCCGATCGCGATCTCGCCCGGATTCGCCTCATGCCTGCGGGAGAGATTGGTCTCGCCGTCCATGGCCGCTGCCTGTGTCATCGCCGCTCGCAGTCCTCTCGCACTCTATTCATGCCCGTAATTGTCTGGCCTCGCGGCGGTCCGGTATTGGACAAATTGTCCAATGTTGGACGTGACGTACGGTCGCTACGTGAGGCCTCGTTCAGAGATCCGCGCTTCGACGAGGTTAATCGTGCGTTACTGGAAAACGTTGGCTCTGCTACCCCTGGGGCTCACGCTCGGGGGCTGCAATCTGGTGGTGCTTTCGCCATCCGGTGATGTCGCCGCCCAGCAGCGCGATCTCGTGATCATCGCCACCGTCCTGATGCTGCTGATCGTGGTGCCGGTGATGGTGGCCACCGCCATGATCGCATGGCGCTACCG
>NZ_CAFJ01000370.1 GCF_000239795.1 Bradyrhizobium sp. STM 3809
TCGTCGCGGTCATGGCTTCATCAATATCCGAGTTCGGTCTTCGGCTTGCCCGTGGCGGCTTCCAGGAAGCGGTAGTCGAGGTTCTTCTCGACGGCGGCTGTCACGTCCGAATTGATGTATTTGAGGTCGCGCATCATCGCGGCGATTGCGAGCGCGGAAGACCGGTACATCTTCGGATCGGGATCGAGGTTCTCCACCGCGCCGGTCGCGATCGCCTTGTCGAGGCCGGTGATCTTGGAAATGACGTCGATCAGCGCCGGCTTGTCGGCGGCGATGTGGGCGTCCACCTTCACCACCGCGCGCACCACGCCTTCCAGCGCCTTGGGGTTGGCGGCGATGACATCGGAACGGGTGAGGATCAAATTGGTCAGCTTGCCGGCGGCCTGGTCGTAGGGGAAGCCGAAGAATTTTGCCGCCTTGGCCTGCATGATCTGGGTGGCGAACGGCTCGACGGTGCAGATCAGCTCGACCTCGCCGCGACGCAGCGCCTGCAGATGATCCGATGGGTTGGGGATGTTGACGAACTGCACGTCCTTGTTGATGTCGATGCCCTGCTTGGCGAAGGCGCCGCGCATGTGGATGTCCTGCGCATTGCCGCGCGAGGCGGCGACGCGGAACGGCTTGCCGTCGGCCTTGGACTTGGCGATGAGCGCCTTCAGCGCGCTCCAGTCGCCCTGCGCGACGTCGAGATCATTGGCGAGCAGGATCGCCGAGCCGCCATTGACCTGGCCGGAGATGGCGACGACGTCGAAGCCTTTGTCGAGCGCGATGGCGTAGTGCAGATAGGTGACCTGGGCGACATCGATGTTCTTCGACACCAGCGCTGTCAACGCGTCGGTGCCGGTGTTGAAGCCGACGGCGTCGATCGCGACGCCTTCGGCGAATTGCGGCGTCAGCGACATCGGCGTGCAATGCGCGCATTTGGCGTAGCCGAGTTTGATCTTCGGCGCGTCGTCGGCAAAGCTGAGCGAGGGCAGAGCCAGCGCGAGCACGGCAAGTAGGGGCAACACGAAGCGGTTCACGGTCATCTCCAAGTCAGCGACGGACGAGAGCTTTTCCTCTTCTCAGCAAACCACGTGCCAATTGGATGCGATATGCAATCTTGATTTTTTGCCGTTATTTCAATATCTTTCACTGATCGGATTTTGGCTGATTTGCCTGATCTCCGGGCGCGCCGCCCGAAATTCGGGCAATCATGGGGGAGCCACGCAGCTGTCATGACCACGCCGGCGTCCCGGCCCAAGCTCAAGACGCGCTTCAAGCCGGCGCGCCTGAAGCTGTCCTCCGACCAGCCGACGCGGCCGCTGACGCGGCTGTCGCTGCACGATCAGCTCGTCGCCAAGGTGCGGGAGATGATCATCGACGGCGAGCTCGCGGCCGGCGCGGCCCTGCCCGAGCGCATGCTGTGCGAGACCTTCGGCGTGTCGCGCACGCCGCTGCGCGAGGCGTTCAAGATCCTCGCCGCCGAGGGCCTGATCGCGCTGCGTCCGCACCGCACGCCCGTGGTGACGCCGATCGACGCGCGAGAGATCGCCGAGATCTTCGACGTGATGGTCGCGCTCGATGCCGCCGCCGGCCAGGCCGCGGCCATGCGCGCGACCACCGCCGACATCGCCAGGCTCGACGCCCTGCATGCCGAGCTGGTTGCGCTGCACGGCACGTCCGAGCGCGCCGCCTATTTCCGGCTCAACCAGCAGATCCATCTCGAGATCACCCGGCTCGCCGGCAACGCCGTGCTGCTCAACATGTGGAGCACGCTGCATGCGAGCGTGTTCCGCGCCCGCGCAGTGGCCAATTACGACGCGCGCCGCTGGGACGAGTCGCTACGGGAGCACGAGGCCTTCATGGCGCTGCTGCGCAGCCGCGATGCCCGGGGCTTCGCAGCGGCGCTGAGCGACCACACCCGCAACACCGGGGATTCCGTGCTGCAGATGCTGAATCAGAGGTCCAGCGCATAGACTTTGTTCACGTCGAACCGGTCATGCTGGCGGCGCGACACATGAACGCTTTCCGCGTCGGGCCTGATCATGATCCTGCAATCCCTCGCCGGCCTGCCGGCCTTTTTGGTATACTTCTGTACCGCACTGTTCGCGGTGACGGCTTACCTGTTCATCTACGTCCGCGTCACGCCCTACAATGAATTCCAGCTGATCCGGGACAATCACCCGTCGGCCGCGATCGCCCTCGGCCTGAGCCTGCTCGGCTTCACCTTGCCGCTGGTCAGCGCGATCGCGCATTCGGCCAACGTGATTGACTGCCTGATCTGGGCGCTGGTGGCGCTGATCGTCCAGGTGATCGTCTATTACCTCGTGCGCATCCCGGTGCCGGACCTCGCCAACCGCATCGTCGCCGGCGAGCTCGCCTCGGCGATCTGGCTCGGGCTCGCCTCGCTGTCCGCCGGCGCGCTCAATGCCGCGTCGATGATCTACTGACCATGACCGAGCAGCGCACCGAGTTCGGCAAGCGCAGGCCGCTGCCCCCGCCGCCGGCGACGCCGCCGGTGAAACGCTCCGGCCATGTCGCGCTGCTGGTGATGGGCACGCTGGCCGTCGGCGGCACCGCCTATGCGCTGATGCCGCACCAGCAGAGCTGCCCGCAAGACACCGAGACGCCGACCATGGCCGCCCAGCCGCAAACGGGCGAGTGCAGCACGCGCCATTCGAGCGGCAGCGGTGGCAGTCACGGCGGCGGCTCCGGACGCTGGGGTTTCTCAGGCGGCGATTCCGAATCGAGCCGCAGCGGCTCGACCCACATTGCCGACGCCTCCTCGGCCCACGTCTCGCGCGGTGGTTTCGGCGGCTTCGCACATGTCTTCGGTTTCGGACGGGGCGGCTGAATTCCGCCGCCCGGCCGCCCTGAAAACACCGCCATCGTGTTGTTTCCTTGGATTCGGATCTTTGACACAGACCAACAATCATAAAAAACTGGCCTGCCGACTGATCGGGACCGATCCGATGAAACGTTCGCGCCGCGTGGTGCTGACGATGATGGGGACTGCGACGATCGCCGCAGTCTCGATGGGCTTTTCGCGCAAGCGCGCGTGCGGTCCCGGGCTCGAGCCTGCGCCCGGGCCACACGGCCGGCTGCAGTGTCGCGCTGTCCATGGCGGCTTCGGCCATGCCGTGCACCGCTTTCACGGTCACGGCGTCCATGGTCATGGCGTTCATGGTCATGGTTCGCACGGCCACGCGGGCGGCTGACGCAACATGCAGCGCATCCCCTGCCCCGAGCGCGACGACTGGCGGCAGACGGCGCAGCAATGCGGCTTCGACTTCTACGAGGTCGAGGGCGAGCGCTATTGGGACGAGCGCGCCTACTACGCCTTCAGCCTCGCCGAGATCGAGCTGGGCATCGAGGAACCGACCAGCGAGATCGAGCAGATGTGCCTCGAGCTCGTCGGCCGCGTCGTCGCCGACGAGGCCTTGCTGCGGCGGCTCAGGATCCCGCAGCCATTCTGGCCGCTGCTGCGCGACAGCTGGACGCGCAAGGACGGCAGCCTGTATGGCCGTCTCGATCTCAGCTTCGCGGGATTTCAGGACGGCAACCGTACGCCGGCGAAGCTGCTCGAATACAATGCGGACACGCCGACCTCGATCTTCGAAGCCGCCGTCTTCCAATGGACCTGGCTCGAACAGGCGATCGAGCGGCGCATCGTGCCGGGCCGCGCCGATCAGTACAATTCGATCCATGAGCGGCTGATCGAGCGCTGGCGCACGCTGGCCGGGGGACGGCGGCTGCATCTCGCCGGTCTCACCGAGGACGCGGAGGACGGCGCCACCCTGGCTTATCTCGCCGACACCGCAGCCCAAGCGGGGCTGTCGACGAACCTGCTCGACATCGCCGATATCGGCTGGCGCGACAGCGGCGGCGGCTTCGTCGATCTCGACAACAACGACATCGCGCTGGCCTTCAAGCTCTACCCCTGGGAGTGGATGTTCCACGACGCCTTCGGCGCCAAGCTCGCGGGCGCGCCGACGCAATGGGTCGAGCCGCCCTGGAAGGCGATCCTCTCCAACAAGGGCATCCTGCCGCTGCTCTGGCAGATGTTCGAAGGCCATCCCAACCTGCTGCCCGCCTATTTCGAGGACGATCCGAAGGCCGCGAGCCTCGGCCCGAGCTTCGTGCGCAAGCCGATCTACTCGCGCGAGGGCGCCAATGTCAGCCTGGTCTCCGACGGCGTTGCCGTCTCCGCTCAAGACGGACCGTATGGCGCGGAAGGTTTCATCCGCCAGGCGCTGGCCCCGCTGCCGGACTTCGGCGGGGTCTACCCGGTGATCGGCAGCTGGCTGGTCGATCACGCGCCCTGCGGCCTGTCGATCCGGGAGGATGCAACCCCGATCACCGGCAACCGCTCACGCTTTCTGCCGCATGCGATTGTATAGGCCGTTAGCGATAAGCGGCGAATCCGCCTCGACACCCCGGTCCAGATGTTTAGATAAGGAGGGCACGGAACTCCTGGACGCCCGGCTGCGACCGGATGTGAGGCATGACGATCAACGACACCCAGCTCGCCGGTCTGCGCATCCTGGTCGCCGAGGACGAGGGCCTGATCGCGCTCGAGCTCGAGACCGTGCTGCAGGGATTCGGCTGCGAGGTGATCGGCCCGGTGTCGCGCGTCGCCGAGGTACTGCGCGAGGCCAAGCGCGGCAACCTCGATGGCGCCCTGCTCGACGTCAATCTGCGCGGCGAGCAGATCTTCGCGATCCTGCCGCAGCTCATCGCACGCGGGCTGAAGATCGTCATCACCTCCGGCTATGATGACGCGACGCTGTTCCCGCCGGAGTTCCGCAACCTGCCGCGGCTTGCCAAACCGTTCGACGAGCGCGCGCTGCGCGCGATGTGCGAGACGACGTTTCTGGCGCGGTGATCAGTCGGGCTGCACCGCCGACGCCGGCACGAGCTCGGGCGTCGTCTCCGCGGTCAGCGCAAAGATCATCGTGCAGCGGATGCCGTCAGGCTCGAACGCCAGCGTCGCTTCGCCGTCGAGATCGAAGCGAACGACGCGATCGATCAGCGTGGTGCCGAAGCCGCGCGCGCCGCCGGCCTCGATCCTGGGACCGCCGCGCTCCAGCCAGACCAGTTCCAACCGACGGCGATCATCGCGCAGATTCCAGGAGATCGCGACCCGGCCGAGCGGCGCCGAGAGCGCGCCGTATTTCGAGGCGTTGGTCGCGAGTTCGTGCAGCACCATCGACAGCGGCAGCACCAGCCGCGCCTCCAGCAGCACCGGCGGCCCCTCGATCGCGATGCGGCCTTCGCCGACGCCATAGGGCGCCAGCACGGTCGTCAGCAGCTCGTTGAAGCCGATACCGATCCAGCGTGTCTGCGTGAGGATGTCATGCGCGATCGACACCGCCTGGATGCGGCCGGAGAACGCCTTGTTGAAGGCCGGCAGAGACGGCGAGGTGCGCAGGGTCTGGCCGGCGACGGACTGCACGATCGCCAGGATGTTCTTGACCCGATGGTTGAGCTCGGCGACCAGCATGGTCTGCTGCTCTTCGGCGCGCTTGCGATCGGTGATGTCGGTCAGGGTGACGATCGATCCGACAGCATCCTTGGCGTCGTTGACCAGCGGACCGCCGGACAGCAGGAACGATCGGCCGGACATGCGCGGGTTGCGCAACGCCACCTCGACGCCATGGAACGGTTTGGTCGCCAGCGCCTGGTCGAGGCTCTCGCGCGAGAACCGCGACAACGTGCCTTGCTGGCTCGCGCTCTGGGCGTCGAGCGGAAACGCCTCCGAGAATAGCTGGCCGACCGGCGATCGCTCCGCCAGCTGCTCGGCCACCCAGCTCGCATGCGTGATCCGCCCATCCAGCGCCAGCACGACGACGGCATCAGTGGCCTGTTCCAGGATCGAGCGCGCGAAGCGCTCGGCGGTCGCCACCTCCTCGGCCCGGCGCTGGACCGACATGTCCGTCAGCGTCACCAGCGTGGCGACGACGCCGCTCATCGCCATCTGCCGCATCCACACCGACACCGGCAGATCGCCGCCGTCGGCCCGGCGCAGCTGGGCATCGCTCGCCGAATCGTCGGCGCGCTGCTGCGGCGCCGCTCCGGCAAACAGCGACGCGAAGCTGCGTCCGACCAGTTGCCGCGCATCGAGGCCGGTCAGCGCGCAGAGCCGCGAATTCACGTAGACGATGCTGCCGTCGGCATCCAGCGTCAGCGCGCCATCACTCATCCGCTCGACCAGCATGTGGTAGGGCGCGTCCGCGCCCTGCAGCATGATCACTTGCGGTCCGCTCGGGCCTTGCACCACGACGGCAT
>NZ_CAFJ01000369.1 GCF_000239795.1 Bradyrhizobium sp. STM 3809
GGCAACTTCCAGCGACGTTCCTCGATAGCATCCGCGGTATGGGTCCCGGCGTTCGCCGGGACGACAGCCGAGTTTCTGGCAGGGCCCCGCCTCGATCTCCGGGGTCGTCCCGGCCTCGAGCCGGGACCCATACCGCGTGATGTCAGTTGTCGGAACGGATGTGAGTCATCATGTCCTGACCAGCAGGAACGGCAGCAGCCGCTACGCCGGCTCGAGCACCATCAGCCCGGTCGCCGTGTTGGAGATCGGGATGTGATAGTTGGAATGCTCCTTGCGGACCTTCTCCGGCAACGTCCCGCGCGCGACCATCCAGTTCAGGAGCTCGACGCCCTGCGTGCCCGACAGCTCGACCAATTCGTTGGTCGAGTATTTCGTCGCCCAGGCGGGATCGTCGACCATGCTGGCCATGAATTTCTCGTCGAAATCCTTGTTGATGAAGCCCGCGCGCTCGCCGTCGAGCTGGTGCGACAGACCACCGGTGCCCATCACGACCACGCGCTCGTCCTTCGGCCAGGACTCGATCGCCCGCGCCAAGGCCTGGCCGAGCTTGTAGCAGCGCGCGGCCGAGGGCAGCGGCGCCTGCACCGTGTTGACCACCACGGGCACCACGCGCACCGGCCATTTCTGGTCCGGCCAGCACAGCGCCATCGGCAGGGTGAAGGCGTGG
>NZ_CAFJ01000368.1 GCF_000239795.1 Bradyrhizobium sp. STM 3809
CGCCGACATCGCCGAGACGGTCGAGATCCATGAGATGTCGACGCGCGATGGCGTGATGGTGATGCGGCCGGTCGAGGAGGGGCTGCCGATCCCGGCCGGACAGACGGTCGCGTTGACGTCCGGCGGCCTTCATCTGATGCTCACCGGCCTCAAGGCGCCGCTGGTCGAGGGCAGGTCGGTCGCGGTGACGCTGCAGTTCGAGCGCGCCGGCAAGATGGCCGTTCTGCTCGATGTGCTCGGCGTCGGCGCCCAGGCGCCGGGGCCGGCGGACGGCGCTGCGAAGGCGGAGCATGCGCATCATTGACGGCCGATGCGGCAGGGGGCTCCGGCGCCTGACAGCGCGCCGGAGCGTTCTGATTGCAATGCAATATCACGTGATCCGGAACGGGCCGCGTGCTGACCCGACGAGAGTTGACCGATCGTGGTCCCCCTGCGGCGGATATGCCGTTTGCGCGGGCTCGCGTTCCGCTGCAATATGGCGCGAACATCGCCATAACGAAGTGGGAAGTGAAACCAGATGGCAGCTCCAATCAAGTTCGGCGTCGGACAAAGCGTTCTCCGCAAAGAGGATGACGCGCTGATTCGCGGCAAGGGCCGCTACACCGACGATCTCGCGCCATCGTCCGCATTGCATGCGCTGGTGCTGCGCTCGCCGCATGCGCATGCCAGGTTCACCATCGACGTCACCCAGGCGCGGCTGCTGCCGGGCGTGGCGCTGATCCTGACCGCCGCGGAGACCGCCGAGCTCGGCGGCCTGCCGTGCCTGTTCAACCTCGAGACCGATCCCTTCACCGCGCCGCCTTACCCGATCCTGGCCAAGGACGAGGTCCGCCATGTCGGCGATGCCGTCGCCTTCGTGGTGGCCGACACGCTCGATCATGCCCGCGATGCGCTGGAAGCGATCAAGGTGGAGTGGACGATCCTGCCGGCCGTCACCGGCGTCGTGAACGCGATCAAGCCGGGCGCGCCGCAGGTCTGGGCCGAGCACAAGGGCAACGTGCTGTTCGACGTCTCGATCGGCGACAAGTCCGCGACCGAGGCGGCCTTCGCCAAGGCCCATGCGGTCGCCGAGATCCGCATCGTCAATCCGCGCGTGGTCGCGAGCTTCATGGAGACGCGCGCGGCGGTCTGCGAATACGACACCAAGCGCGACCATCTGACGCTCACGGCGGGCAGCCAGGGCAGCCACCGGCTGCGTGACATCCTGTGCCAGAACGTGCTGAAGATGCCGACCGAGAAGATGCGGGTGATCTGTCCCGATGTCGGCGGCGGCTTCGGCACCAAGCTGTTTCCCTACCGCGAATACGCGCTGCTCGCGGTCGCCTCGCGCCAGCTGCGCAAGTCGGTGCGCTGGGCCGCCGATCGCTCCGAGCACTTCATGGGCGACGCGCAGGGCCGCGACAACGTCACCACGGCGAAGATGGCGCTCGCCGAGGACGGCAAGTTCCTGGCCATGGACGTCGACCTGATGGGCGACATGGGCGCCTATCTCTCGACCTTCGCGCCCTATATCCCGCATGGCGGCGCCGGCATGCTGCCGGGCCTCTACGACATCCAGAATTTCCATTGCCGGGTGCGCACGATCTTCACCCACACCGTGCCGGTCGACGCCTATCGCGGCGCCGGCCGCCCCGAGGCGGCCTATGTCGTCGAGCGCCTGGTCGATGCCTGCGCGCGCAAGCTCGACATGTCGGTCGATGCGATCAGGCGCAAGAACTTCATCCCGCCGCGCGCGCTGCCCTACAAGACCGCGACCGGCAAGGTGTATGATTCCGGCGATTTCAACGCGCATCTGAAGCGCGCGATGGAGATCGCGGAGTGGAAGGAGTTTCCGAAGCGCGCCAAGGCGGCCAAGAAGCATGGCCTCGTCCGCGGCATCGGCCTCGCGAGCTATGTCGAGGTCTGCGGCACCATGGGCGAGGAGACCGCCAATGTGCGGCTCGATCCGAACGGCGACGTGACGATCCTGATCGGCACGCAGTCGAGCGGGCAGGGTCACCAGACGGCCTACGCGCAGATCGTCGCCGAGCAGTTCGGCCTGCCGCCGGAGCGCGTCCACATCCACCAGGGCGACACCGCCGAAATCGCCACCGGCCTCGGCACCGGCGGTTCGGCCTCGATCCCCTCGGGCGGCGTCAGCGTGCAGCGCGCCACCCATGAGCTCGGTGACAAGCTCAAGCAGATCGCGGCCGAGGCGCTTGAGGCCGGGCTGGGTGACCTCGAGATTGCCGACGGCGTGATCCGCGTCGCCGGCACCGACCGCGCGATCTCGTTCGCCGACCTCGCCAAGCGCCCCGGCGTCGATCCCGCCAAGCTCAACGGCAGCGCCACCTTCGCCAGCGCCGACGGCACCTATCCGAACGGCACCCATGTCGCGGAGATCGAGCTCGATCCGGCCACCGGCATCATCAAGATCGTCAACTACGTCATCGTCGACGATTTCGGCGTGACGCTGAACCCGCTGCTGCTCGCCGGCCAGGTGCATGGCGGCGCGGTGCAGGGCATCGGCCAGGCGCTGATGGAGCAGGTGGTCTACAGCAACTCCGATGCGCAGCTCGTCACCGGCAGCTACATGGACTACGCGCTGCCGCGCGCCGCTGACGCGCCGTCGTTCACCTTCGAGACCCACAACGTGCCCTGCAAGACCAACCCGATGGGCGTCAAGGGCGCGGGCGAGGCGGGCGCGATCGGCTCCTGTCCGGCGGTGGTCAACGCCATCGTCGAAGCGCTCTGGCGCGAGTACAAGATCGACCACATCGACATGCCGGCGACGCCCGAGCGGGTCTGGATCGCGATCCGGGAGCAGCATCGCCGTCACAGTCTCTGAGTACTCTTCCCCGAACACTCTCCGATAACCGCCTCAATTGCGGAATAACCCGCCGGTCGAGGGGTTGATCAACCAGGCGCGACCCGTCCAGGTGGGCTGGGCGGGATTGTGACAACAAAGGAGCGAATTGATGAAGCGGACTGTCGTGGTAGCAGCAGCGCTGCTGCTTGGGGCCGGCGCCGTGATGGCACAGGACAACCTGGTCAAGCAGAGCCAGGACACCATGAAGGCGAACGCCAAGAACCTCGGCGGTGTGCTGATCGCCATGGTCAAGGGCGAGAAGCCGTATGACCAGGCCGCCGTCAATGCCGCTCTGGCGCAGCTCGAGGATACCGCCAAGAAGCTGCCGACGATGTATCCGGCCAGCCTCAAGGGCGCGAAGTTCGAGGGCGACTACGGCCCGTCGCCGAAGATCTGGGAAGACCAGGCCGGCTTCAAGGCCAAGATCGACAGCTTCGCCAAGGTCGTCACCGAGGCCAAGGCCAAGATCAAGGATCTCGACAGCCTCAAGGCGACCGCGCCCGGCATCGGCAAGGAATGCGGCGGCTGCCACGAGACCTTCCGTCTCAAGAACAGCTGATTGACGCAAGTTTGAGGGGGCGGACGCGGTCACGCGTTCGCCCCCGTTTGTTTGTCCGGCACGGGCGTCCTAGTCTCGCCGGCGCGTCCGGAGCCTCCGGATCGATCGCATCCATCCCCGCTGTGACGGAGCCCCCATGCTGAAGCGCCTGCTGCTTGCCCTGTGTGTGCTCGGCGTGGCCGGTCTCGCGGTATTCTGGTGGCTGACCCAGCCCTCGACCATCGCGCTCGCAGCGGCGGCGCGGGCGCCCGATCTCGCCAACGGCCAGGAGATGTTCAACATCGGCGGCTGCTCGTCGTGTCACGCCGTGCCCAACCAGCCCGACCGGCTCAAGCTCGGCGGCGGACTGCCGCTGGAATCGCCGTTCGGCACCTTCTATGCGCCCAACATCTCGCCCGATCCGAACGACGGCATCGGGCGCTGGAGCGAGGGCGAGTTCGTCAACGCCGTCCTGCGCGGCGTGTCGCCGGGCGGCAGCCATTACTATCCGGCGTTTCCCTATCCGTCCTATGCCGCGGCGAAGGTCGACGATGTCCGCGATCTCTTCGCCTACATGAAGACGCTGCCGCCGGTCGCCGGCGCCTCGCGGCCGCACGAGCTGCCATTCCCGTTCAACATCCGCCGCACCGTCGGGGTCTGGAAGCTGCTGTTCTTCGACGACAAGCCGTTCTCGGCCGACGCATCGCGCTCGGCGGAGTGGAATCGCGGCGCCTATCTGGTCAACACGTTCGGCCATTGCGCCGAGTGCCACAGCCCGCGCAACCCGCTCGGCGGCATCAAGACGGCGCAGCGGCTGGCCGGCGGGCCCGATCCGGAAGGCCACGGATTCGTGCCGAACATCACCCAGAAGGGGCTCTCGGACTGGAGCGAGAGCGACATCAGCTATTTCCTCGAGACCGGACAGCTGCCGGATGGCGACAGCGCCGGCGGCTCGATGGCGCGCGTGATCCGCAACACCTCGCAACTGACGCCGGAGGATCGCAAGGCGATGGCGGTCTACCTGAAGTCGCTGCCGCCAGTGGAAGGCCCGCCGAGGCCGAAAAAGCCGGCGAGCTGAGCCGCGATCAGATCGGCTTGAAGCTGCCGTCGCCCTGGATCACGGTCAGCGACACCGGCGGCGGGTTGTCCTTGCGCGCGCTGCCGAAGCTGACGACCAGGCCGCCGATGTCGAACTGGCCGACCTCGTTGATGATGCGCAGCAGCTCGGCGCGGGTCGGATTCGGCCCGGTCATCGCCAGCGCGCGCGCCACCAGGCGGCCGGTGATGTAGCCCTCGAGTCCGATGAAATCGGGGGTCTGGCTCGGATCGAGCTCCTTCATCGCGGCCTGATAGTCGGCGACGATGCGGCGGTCGGTGTCCCACGGGAACGGTACCACCTCGGAGACGATGACGCCGCGGCCCTCGGAGCCGAGCTCCTTCGCGAGCGCATTGCCGCCGACGAAGGACACGGCCGAGAAGGTCGGGTTGAAGCCGCTGCGATGCGCCATCTTGATGAACTCGGCGCACGGCCCGTAGGTGCCGACGAGGATGACGGCCTCCGGCTCGGCACGCCGGATCACCTTGAGCGCCGCGCCGACGGCGCGCGTGTTGCGCTCGAACGTGCCCTCGGCCGCGAGCTCGAGGCCGCGGCGGTCGAGGTGGGTCTTCACGCCGGCGAGCACGTCGCGCCCGAACGCGTCATCCTGATAGAAGATGGCGATGCGGGTGAGACGAAGGTCCTCGGTCAGGTGCTTGATCGACGCTTCCGCCTCCGCGGCGTAGCTCGCGCGGATGTTGACGATGTTCTGGAATTCGGGAGCGCGCAGGAATTCGGCGCCGGACACCGGGCCGATGAACGGCACGTCGTTCGAGGCGGCGATCGGCGCGGTGGCCATCGCGGTCGGCGTGCCGACGGCGCCGATCAGCGCGAACACCTTGTCCTCATAGATCAGCTTGATGGTCTCGACCACGGAGCGGTCGGGATCATAGCCGTCATTGCGGCTCGCCAGCTTGAGCCGGCGGCCATAGACGCCACCCTTGGCATTGAGCTCGCTGAAGGCCGCCAGCAGGCCCTGGCGCGCCGCCTGGCCGAGCGCGGCCGACGGACCCTCCAGCGCCGCAACCTGGCCGAACAGGATCGAGTCGTTGGTGACGCCGAGCTCGTCGGCGCGAGCGGACCCGAGCGGAAGAACGCCCGCGAGCAGGATGAGAACGATGGATGTCCTGAGGCTTGAGAACCAGTTCATTGCGATCTTCGATGCACGGGTACGCTTGATGAGAGCCAGAGTACACGCGGTGAATGAAGACTCGCTGAAGACGTAGCACCGGCTTGATCGCGTTTTGGTGGGCGCGCAAAAGTGAGCCGTTAACCAAGCCCGGGTTTACGGTACTCCACAACGGATCATCTTTGACCGTCCTTAACTTCGCCGGTTGACCATCGGCCGACGCGTAGTGACGGGCAGCCGTTTGGCGGGGGCCATATTGCAGGTTGAAGATTACAGCGCACCGACGCTGCAGGAACGTGATGGTGCTCGCATCGGTGGCGGGCGTGAGAAGCTGCGCGCGTCGCTATCTCGGTACCGGCTGTATCGTCCTGCGATCATCGCGGCATGCGTCGGCGTGATTCTGTCGGTGGCCGGCACCGTCGCCGTCGGCCGCTGGGAAAACCGCCTGGCGCGCACCGATTTCGAAGGCGTGGCCGAAGCGCAGGCGATCCTGGTCCAGAACGGCGTCAACGAATATGTCAGCCGGCTGACCGCGCTGCGCACCCGGTTCGAATCCGCCAACGACGACATCACCCGCAGCGAGTACCAGACCTTCAGCGCGCGCCTGTTCGAGGCGCATCGCGGCATGCTGCGGCTGGCCTGGCTGCCGCGCATCAAGCGCAAGGAGCGCGGCGAGTATGAAGCCGCCGCGATCACCGACGGCGTGCCGGCCTTCCGCATCAAGTCCTATCCGGACGGCACGGTCGCGCCGGAGAGCGACGAGTATTATCCGGTCTACTTCTCCACCGAAGCCAAGACCTCGCCGGTCTACGGCCTCGACTATTGGAGTGTTCCCGATCATCGCGCGGTGCTGGAACAGTCGCGCGACTACGACATGATCGGCGCGCTGCGCACGCGACAGAACCTGATCAATCAGAACGAGCGCAACAATGCGGTGATGATCGGCATCCCCGTCTATGCCAAGGGGACGTCACGCACGACGGTCGCCGACCGCCGCCGCAATCTCTCCGGCTTCATCGTCGGCGTGTTCGATCTGCCGATGCTGCTGCAGTCGGTGCGCGCGAACAATCCCAACAGCCCAGCGCTGCAGATCAACCTGCTGCCGCCGGAGCGCGTCATCAACGCGTCGGGCGTCGATCCGCAGCGCTGGCCGAGCGATCCCAACATCTGGTCCACGACCTTGCGCATCGGCGATGCCGACTGGGTATTCCAGGCCGCGCCCGCGGGCGGCGGCCTGATGGCCAGCCACAACCGCGCGCTGGCGCTCTACGCGGCCGGCATGGCGACGACGATCTTCCTGGCGGTGTATCTCGCGCTGTCGAGCCGCAACGCCCAGCAGCTGGCGCTGGCCAACCGCCGCGTGCTCGAGCTGGCGCAGACCGATGCGCTGACCGGGCTCGCCAACCGCGCCTTCTTCCTCGAGGAGATGGAGCGCATCAACGACGAGAAGAACGGCCGCTTCACCGTCTTCCTGCTCGATCTCGACCGCTTCAAGAACGTCAACGATTCTCTCGGCCATGGCGCGGGCGACGAGCTGCTGATGCAGGTCGCGCAACGGCTGCGCTCGCAGCTGCGCGACGAGGACGTGCTGGCCCGGCTCGGCGGCGACGAGTTCGCTTTGATCCAGGCCGGCTTCGACGACCAGCGCGCGGCGGCGATCGAGCTGGCGCAGCGCATCACCCGGCTGATCGCCGAGCCGTTCCAGATCGCGGGGCAGCGTGTCGAGATCGGCACCAGCATCGGCATCTCGCTCGCGCCGCAGCACGGCCGCGACCAGGAGCATCTGCTCAAGAAGGCCGATCTCGCGCTGTACCGCTCCAAATCGGCCGGGCGCAGCTGCTACACGATGTACGACGACGCGATGTCGGCCGAACTCGATGCGCGCAACACGCTGGAAGGCGATCTCCGCGACGCCATCGCGCAATGCCAGTTCGAGGTGCATTATCAGCCGTTCTACGATGCCGAGACGCGCGAACGCCGCGGTGTCGAGGCGCTGGTGCGCTGGCGCCATCCGGTCAAGGGCCTGGTGCCGCCGGACAAGTTCATTCCGCTCGCGGAATCGACCGGCCTGATCGTGCCGCTCGGCGAATGGATCATCGGCCGGGCCTGCGACGACGCGACGGCGTGGCCCGACGACGTCAAGGTCGCCGTCAACCTGTCGCCGGTGCAGTTCAAGCAGGCGGAGCTGTTCGACGTCATCCAGTCGGCGCTGTCGCGTTCGGGCCTCGATCCCAAGCGTCTCGAGATCGAGATCACCGAGTCCGTGCTGCTGGAGCGCGCCGCCGAGAACGAGAGCTTCATCGACCGCCTGAAGGGCCTCGGCATCTCGCTCGCGCTCGACGATTTCGGCACCGGCTATTCGTCGCTGCGTTCGCTGACGGCGTTCCCGTTCAACAAGATCAAGATCGACAAGTCCTTCGTCGCCAATCTCTCGGTGCGCGACGAGAGCGCGGCCGTCATCTCTTCCGTGGTGACCCTGGCGCGCGGGCTTGGCATCCAGATCACCGCCGAGGGCGTCGAAACCGACGAGCAGCTCACGCATCTGCGCCAGCTCGGCGTCCATTTCGCCCAGGGCTATCTGCTGGGTCGGCCGATGCCGGTCGAACAGCTCGAGCAGCACCTGGAGATCTCGCGCGCCGAGAAGGACGAGGGCCAGAGCGACGCGGATCAGAACGAGTTGGATCAGAAGGCCGGGGATGCCGAACCGTCCGAGGATGCTGATCCGCGCTCCGCCGAAGTGGTCGCGCTCATTCCCCGCTCCGGGGCGCTGCTATCCCTCGCATCCAACGGCTGAGCGGCGAGGCGGGCTCGGCTCCCGCGTGGGCCGGCAGCTGCGGCAGGCCCAGCATCGCCGCCTCGCGGGCCGCGCTCGGCGTGATGCCATAGGCCGCCTTGAACAGCCGCGTGAAATGCGCATCGGTGCCGAGCTGCCAGCGCCGCGCGACCTCGCTGATCCGTACGCTGCGCGATCCGGTCGCGGCCAGGTCGAAGAAGGCGCGATGCAGGCGGCGGCTGCGGATGTAGTCGGCGATGCCGCCGATCGGGGCGAACAGCCGGTACAGCGATGCGCGCGACAGGCCGAAATGCAGCGCCACGGCGTCGGCGCTGAGCTCCGGGCTCGCCAGCCGGGATTCGATGTATTGCCGGATGCGCAGCAGCGAGGCGTCCGCGGTCACGCTGCGATCGGCGTCGCGGCGCTCCAGCTCGCCGCGCAGGCAGGCCGAGATCAGCGAGATGGTGCCGTCGACCACCGCCTGGCACTCGTCGAAGCTCATCCGCGGCGCGCAATCGAGCAGCGCGCCGAAATGCCGCGCCAGCAGCGGCGCCATCGCGCCGTCGCGCGGCAGCACCAGCCCGTGCAGGTCCTCGACCTGCAGCAGGCGCGCGTCGAACATCGGACGCGGGACCACCATCGTGACGTTTTCGAATGCGCTCGCACGCGTCTCGAGGGTCTGGGCGAGATCGAGCACGCAGAGATCGCCGGCCTCGACGCGGATCGCGCGATCGCCGGCGATGCCCTCGTAGCCGCCCGAGACATAGAGCTGCAGGACGATGTGGTCGACGCCGCTCTTCGCGATGGTCTCCGGCGACCGCCGGAAACGCTGGCCGCTGGCGCGGGCCGACCCGAGAAGGATGGAGCCGAGCGCGTAGGACAGCACACTGGCCCTGAACGGCGCAGCCTCGCCGGCGGCGAGCTCGTCGACGTCGAAGAATGTCGAAATGGCCTCCCGCCAGGCCGCGATGTTGGTCTCGGTGTCCATCTGCTCGGCCGAGAAGCCGTAGCTCGGCTGCAGGGACGCAACAGCTTTCATCTCACTCGTCACGCGACGCCACAGACTGTCTTGAGCTTTCGTCTCAACTTCTTGATCGATCGTATCGGGGCGCTCGGCCGGCTTGACCGGCTCCGCGATGCACACGTTATAGGACGCCTATCGCCAAGTTGCCGCAAAGGAAAGCCGGGCCGTTCGATGGTCCCCCCGTTTCCCCTCGCGATCGAAAGGTCCGGCTCTCCGAGCAGCGGCAATCCCCCGGCGTGAGACGAGGAGCGCGGTCGCTCCACCGTCTTTCATGACGAAACCATGCTTGTGCCATTTTGAGGAATTCGGCGCCCGTCGGTCACGGCGGGCGCCTTTCTCGCGCCCGCGCCGCGTCCCCTGCGACCGGCGGCGCTAGCTGGCGCCGAACGCCTTGAAGGTGATGATCGTGTGGGTGTCCTGGATGCCGGGCAGCACCTGGACCTTCTCGTTCACGAAGTGGCCGATGTCGGTCTCGTTGTCGACGTAGAACTTCACCAGCAGGTCGTAGTTTCCAGCCGTCGAGTAGATCTCGGAGGCGATCTCGGCCTCGGCCAGCGCATTGGCCACGACGTAGGACTGGCCGAGCTTGCACTTGATCTGGACGAAGAAAGGAACCATGGCGGGCGGTCTCCGGGAGGCGTTTCAAGCCTCAATATAGCGTTTTCGGGCGAAGTCGAGACGCATTCTGGGTGACCGGGCCTGCTTGCCGGGCGCGGCCGGCCCGGGCTAGGAGTGGGGGATGAGCACGCCCATCGCCCTCACCATCGCCGGCTCGGACTCCTCGGGGGGAGCCGGCATCCAGGCCGACCTCAAGACGTTCGCCGCGCTGTCGGTCTACGGTGCCTCGGTGCTGACGGCGCTGACCGCGCAGAACACCCGGGGCGTCACCGGCGTGCATCTGGTGCCGCCCGATTTCGTCGTTGCGCAGATCGATGCCGTGTTCGACGACCTTGCCGTCGGCGCTGTGAAGATCGGCATGGTGGCCCAGGCGCCGATCGCCGACGCCATCGCCGCCAGCCTGGCGCGTTGGCGCCCGGCCCATATCGTTCTCGATCCGGTGATGGTGGCGACGTCGGGCGCGCGGCTGCTGCCGGAGGACGCGATCGAGGCGCTGCGCAGCCGGCTGATCCCGATGGCCTCGCTGATCACGCCGAACCTGCCGGAGGCCGCAGCGCTGCTCGGCG
>NZ_CAFJ01000367.1 GCF_000239795.1 Bradyrhizobium sp. STM 3809
GATCGCCCGCCGAGCCGTCGCTCTTCGGCAGGCCCTTGCCCTTGAGCCGGAAGGTCCGGCCGCTCGAGGTGTTCTTGGGGATCGACAGCTCGACTGCGCTGCCCAGCGTCGGGGCGCGCACCTTGGCGCCCAGCACCGCCTCATACAGGGTGATCGGCAGATCGAGCCTGACGTCGCTGCCCTCGACCTTGAAGAACGGATGCGGCGCGATCTGGATCGTGATCAGGAGGTCGCCGGGCCGATGTCCCGGCGCGCTCTCGCCCTGCCCCTTCAGCCGGATCTGCTGGCCGGCGGTGACGCCGGGCGGGACCTTGACGTTGAGCTCCTTGCCCGAGGGCAGACGCACGCGCTTCTCGCCGCCCTTGACGGATTCTTCGAGCGTCACCGACATCGCGACCTTGAGGTCGAGGTCGACGCCGACCCCGCCGGTGTCGAACTCGAACGGGCTGCCACCGCCGCGCCCGCCGCGCGCCGCGCCGCCGAACATGCTGTTGAGAATGTCCTCGAAGCCGCCGCCGCCACCAAAGCCTCCGCCCGGCCCGCCGCCGCTGCGGAAGGTATAATTCTCGAAGCCGCCGGGACCGCCCCGGCCGGCGCCGCCACCAGGAAAGCCCTGGAAGCGCGGCTTGCCTTCGGCGTCGATCTCCCCGCGATCGAACTGCTTCCGCTTCTCCTCGTCGCCCAGGATCTCGTTGGCCGAATTGATCTCGGCAAACCTGGCCGATGCCTTCGGGTCATCCTTGTTGCTGTCGGGATGATGCTTCTTGGCGAGCTTGCGATAGGCGCTCTTGATGGCCGCAGCGCTGGCGCTTCGCGGCACCCCCAAGACCTCATAGGGGTCGCGCATCCGTCACGTCTCCTTACAGAAAGTCAGATACTAACCTATGGGCTCCCCGCCCGCTTTGCATTTCATCTGGGGAGTCCGTTGTATTTTTGCAACGGGTTCCGGGGCGGTCCCGCTAGCTTTGCTGCCAGGGCTTGAGCGTTTGGATGTCCCAGCGTCCCCGCTCGATGCGGCAGGCCGAGCCCTGCAGCCAGCGCTCGGTCTTGCCGTTGACATAGCTCGCGAGGAAATCCCGGCACGTGCGGCCGTTGTCGCCGACATAGGTTTTGGCGATCGGGGTCACCGAGCCACGGGCGCCGGTCTGCGGATTCTGCCAGGGCTGGCTGGAATCCTTGGTGCCCTTGGTCAGCACGTCGGAGGCGGCGTTGCGGGCGAAGGCGAGATCGGCCTCGGTCGGCTCGCGCTCGGGCGGTGGGCCGATGGTGCCGGTGATCTCCGCATCCTCCATCTTGGCGAATGCCGTCTCCGGCCGCGACATGCTGCAGCCGCCGCCGGACAGGCCGATTAGAATGAGTGTCAAAGCGGTGCCGGCATGACCGATCGCGGATAGGCCAAGCCGGACCGATGCCCTATATAGGGCCGGACCAGAATGAACTCGCACGCGCCTGGCCGCGGGTGGACGCAAAACTCGGACTCCCCAAAGACATGACCGACCCTACGAGCATCAAACACCAGACAACCTTAACATCCGGTACATCGGCTGATTTTACCCAGGCCGGCGAGCCGTTCGCGCTGTTCGCCGAGTGGTTCGCGGAGGCCACCAGGAGCGAGCCGAACGATCCGAACGCCATGGCGCTGTCGACGGTCGACGCGGACGGGCTGCCGGATGTGCGCATGGTGCTGATGAAGGGCTATGACGCCGACGGCTTCGTGTTCTACAGCCACAAGGCCAGCCAGAAAGGCCAGGAGCTCGCCGCCAATCCGAAGGCGGCGCTGCTGTTTCACTGGAAGTCGCTGCGCCGGCAGGT
This sequence comes from Bradyrhizobium sp. STM 3809, assembly GCF_000239795.1. Lineage (GTDB taxonomy): Bacteria > Pseudomonadota > Alphaproteobacteria > Rhizobiales > Xanthobacteraceae > Bradyrhizobium. Next base: position 1,813 of record NZ_CAFJ01000367.1, read on the forward strand.
GCGGGTCCGCGGCCTGGTGACGCAGGTGAGCGACGCGGAGGCCGACGCCTATTTCGCCACCCGCCCGAAGCAGGCGCAGCTCGGCGCCTGGGCCAGCAAGCAGTCGCAGCCGCTGGAGAGCCGCTTCGCCTTCGAGCAGGCGATCGCCAAGGTCGCCGCGCAATACATCATCGGCGAGGTGCCGCGGCCGCCGGGCTGGAGCGGGTGGCGCATCACGCCCGTTCGCATGGAGTTCTGGCACGACCGGCCGTTCCGGCTGCACGACCGCATCGAATTCCGGCGCGAGGCTGCCGGCCAGCCGTGGACCAAGGTGAGAATGTATCCGTAGACGCGCGTCACCGACGCGCCAGCTCATCACGTCCGCCTCGATGCCAAGCTCGATCTCGGTGCGCAGGAATCGCGCACCGAACTCCTAACCCATGTGGTAAGCTGATCCCTCAGGGATCGTGAGAGACCCAGTCCATGCCGAACTCCTCGAACCAGCCGCGGCGCACGATGCTGCTGACCGGCGCCAGCCGCGGCATCGGTCATGCCACCGTGATTCGTTTCTCCTCCGCGGGCTGGCGCGTCATCACCTGCTCGCGGCATCCCTTTCCCGAGGAGTGCCCCTGGGGCGCTGGCCCCGAGGATCACATCCAGGTCGATCTTGCCGATCCGGACGACACGTTGCGGGCCATCGAGGAGGTCAAGCAGCGCATGGACAGCGGCGAGCTGCATGCGCTGGTCAACAACGCCGCGATCTCGCCGAAGGGCCCGGGCGGCGCTCGGCTCGGCACCGTCGACACCGATCTCGACACCTGGAATCATGTCTTCCGCGTCAACTTCTTCGCGCCGATCATGATGGCGCGCGGACTGATCAAGGAGCTGAAGGCGGCCAAAGGCTCGGTGGTCAACGTCACCTCGATCGCAGGCTCGCGCGTGCACCCGTTCGCCGGCGCAGCCTACGCGACCTCCAAGGCCGCGCTCGCCGCGCTGACCCGCGAGATGGCATCGGATTTCGGCCGCGTCGGCGTTCGCGTCAACTCGATCGCGCCGGGCGAGATAGACACCTCGATCCTGTCGCCGGGCACCGAGAAGATCGTGCAGGAGCAGATCCCGATGCAGCGGCTCGGCACGCCGGACGAGGTCGCCAAGATCATCTACGTACTGTGCAGCGAGACCAGCTCCTACGTGAACGGCGCCGAGATCCACATCAACGGCGGCCAGCACGTGTGAGGGGCGTCTTCGCGCGCCGCCGGCTTGGTTCACGCCAGCTTGCGCCGCGCGACGAACCGCGGCGCGCCCCACGAAGGCGCGATTAACGCCATCTGCAGATTGAGGCCTGCGAGCCGAGCCCACGAAGCGACAGGATCGCGATCGGTCCCCGCACTCCGCCGTCATCCCGGCGAACGCCGGGATCCATACTCCGCAGCAGGAGTGAGGAACGAGGGAGCTTTGTCACAGCCGGCTCGGGCCGTTACGACGGCCTGTGGTTATGGGTCCCGGCGTTCGCCGGGACGACGGCTGAGGGGGCGCGGGCAGCGGGCCTGATCGAGGTTCGTGAGACGCAAAACGCAGCTGGGTAATGATCAGATTTTGCGGACGCCGGTTCAGCCTTCGCACACCAGGCCGCGCAGGATCTGCGCAGCGCGCCAGCGCAGGCGGGCGGATTCCACGTTGAGGGCGCTGGAGCAATCGTCCTCGCGCTCGTCGTCGTCGAGCTCGGCGCCGCAATAGCTGCAGGTCCGGGGCGACAGCGCATGGGCCACGACGATGTCGGCCCGGCCGCGCTGATAGCTGGCGAGATCGACCACGTTGCTCGATGCCGTTATGCGTTTCTCAACCATTGCCGCCTCTTGGCCACGGGCGCCATCGATGCGCCCTCCAGCTTCGTCACGCATGACATGCGCCGATGCGCTTGCTCCTGGTCATGCTCACGAGCCGACTTATCGCAGAGAAGTTTCGATCAAACGTTCAGCGTTCCCGTCAAATTTTACCTGAGCAATTGAGGCGGCTTTGCAGCGGCGTTGCGGCGGAGCTAATAAGTAATTCCTGGCATGCATCTGCTGTGTCGACTGAAGTGCATAACCGCATACCAGCGACCAGTTCTTCGATGAACGAACATGTCAGCTGCTAACAAGCCGCCGCGCG
>NZ_CAFJ01000366.1 GCF_000239795.1 Bradyrhizobium sp. STM 3809
TACCCTGCCATTTCCCGGCAATTCGCCGCCACAATCACCCCTTTCGCAGCCTCGTTGCGCGGATCCGACCCATGAACCATTTCGACTACCGCGACGGCGTGCTGCATGCCGAGGCCGTCAACCTCGCCGAGCTCGCCGCGACCGTCGGCACCCCGTTCTACTGCTACTCCACCGCCACCCTGGAGCGGCACTACCGCGTGTTCGCCGACGCCTTCGCCGGCCAGGACGTGCTGATCTGCTACGCCATGAAGGCCAATTCCAACCAGTCGGTGCTGCGCACGCTCGCCAAGTGTGGGGCCGGCGCCGACGTCGTCTCCGGCGGCGAATTGAAGCGCGCGCTGGCCGCGGGCATCCCGTCGCGCAAGATCGTGTTCTCCGGCGTCGGCAAGACCGAGGCCGAGCTGCGCGCCGCGCTATCAGCCGACATCCACTGCCTCAACATCGAATCCGAGCCCGAGCTCGATCTGCTGGCGCGGCTCGCCGTGGAGACCGGCCACACCGCCCGCATCTCGATCCGCGTCAATCCGGATGTCGACGCCGGCACGCACGCCAAGATCTCGACGGGCAAGTCGGAGAACAAGTTCGGCATCCCGCTCGACCACGCGCGCCGCGTCTACGCCCGCGCGGCGAAGATGAAGGGCATCAAGGTCACCGGCGTCGACGTCCATATCGGCAGCCAGATCACCGATCTCGGCCCGATGGAGACCGCGTTCCGCATCCTCGCCGACTTCGTGCAGACCCTCCGCGCCGACGGCCACGACATCTCCCATGTCGATTTCGGCGGCGGCCTCGGCATCCCCTATCACCTGGACCGCACCGTGCCGCCGGAGCCCGCCGCCTACGCCGCCATGGTCAAGCGCGTCAGCCACAATCTCGGCTGCACGCTGATGTTCGAGCCCGGCCGCATGATCGTCGGCAATGCCGGCATCCTCGTCGCCAAGGTGATCTATGTGAAGCACGGCGAGGCCAAGAACTTCGTCATCATCGACGCCGCGATGAACGATTTGATCCGCCCGACGCTCTACGAGGCGCATCACGACATCCTGCCCGTCAAGCAAGCCCCGCCGGACGCGCCCGCTTTCGTGGCCGACGTCGTCGGCCCGGTCTGCGAAAGCGGCGACTACCTCGCCCTCGACCGCGCACTGCCGGAACCCAAGCCCGGCGACCTCCTCGCCATCATGACATCGGGTGCCTACGGCGCCGTCCAGGCCTGCACCTACAACACCCGCGCGCTGGTGCCCGAAGTGCTGGTCAAGGGCGACCAGTCCGCCGTGATCCGCCCGCGCATCGAGGTCGAGCAACTGATCGCGATGGACACCCCGGCACCGTGGCTGTGAGGGCGACTTTCGTCCCGCGACATTACACGCGCTGTTGCGCTCGCCTGTCCCCACATCGTCATGGCCGGGCTTGACCCGGCCATCCACATCGTTCGGCCCCGCGATGGGGCGTGGATGCCCGGGTCAAGCCCGGGCATGACGGAGTAACTGATGAGCACGTCGCACACCGGATCAGCCTGGATCGTGGCGACTGCCACGGCTCGCCCGCTGAGCCATCACGACTCACGACGGCCTGCGGCCCTCCGCCTCGCCTTTGCCAGCACATCGCTCGTCGTCGAGCCGCTGATCCTCAGACTGTCCGGATGCTCCAGCACCTCGCGATAGCGCGCGATCTGCTCCTCCCGGCTCAAGCGCTGCCATAGGGCCAGTTCGGTCCCGCTCGGGGGCAGGGCTGACGGCAGCAGCCTGGTTTGCTTGTTGGCCATGACGACCTTAATTTGGCTTGGGTCAGGCGGAGATCATACTGCCGTTTGGCCTGTTCATGCAGCGTCATGTCAACCGGATGGGACTGGGATGAACCTCGACGCTCCCCTGGTTCGAGCGCTGCGCAACGCAGCCGAGGCCGGCGCTCCCGCATCGCAGCTCGTGATAATGATCGGTCGCCACCTGGATGCCCTCGATACCAACTTTCGCCTCTGCGCGATTGCCTATATGCGTGAGGCGTTCTTCTTGTCGCTGCCCGAGGCCAGCACCGTCGGCGCGCTTGAAGTCTTCCCGGACGGACATTCATCCGCGGCTGATATCAACGATGAAATGAGGCCCATTCTCAATTCAACACGATCGAAATGGGCGTCGCATTCAGAGTAAGCGTCGCGCTCCCGAAATTCTCCCTTGAGCAAGCATCAGGACCCCCACCCATGAGCATTCGCATCGGCATCGTCGGCATCTCCGGTTTTGGCGGCGGCGAGGCGATGCGCCTGGTCGCGGGGCATCCGGCGTTCGAGCTGGTCTACGCCGCGGGCGAGGGCAGCGCCGGCCAGCGTCTGGCGGAGCGCTTCCCCGGCGTGCCCGCACAACTCGCCGATCTCGTGATCGAGAAGTGGGACCCCGCGCGCCTGCCGCCGCTCGACGTGCTGTTCGCCTCGCTCCCCACCGGCGCCTCGCGCGAGGCGCTGGCGCGCGTGCCGGGGAGCGTGAAGATCGTCGACATCGGCGGCGACCACCGCTACGCCGACGGCTGGACCTACGGCCTCGCCGACGTCTGGCCGCGAGAGATCGCGGGCAAGACCCGCATCGCCAATCCCGGCTGCTTCCCGGCGGCCGCGCTGACCCCGCTGGCGCCGCTGCTCGCCGAGAAGCTGATCTCGCCCGAGAACATCGTGATCGACGCCAAGACCGGCATCTCCGGCGCCGGCCGCGGCGGCGACAGCAAATTCGGCTATGCCGAGAGCAACGAGAACCTGATTCCCTACGGCCTGCTCAGGCACGTCCACATGCCCGAGATCGAAAGCACCATCGCGCGGATCAGCGGCGGCGGCGCCACAGGCCTCGTGTTCACGCCGCATCTGGTGCCGATGACCCGCGGCATCCTCGCCACCATCTACGCCCGCGGCCGCGCCACCACGGCGCAATGCCTCGACGCCGCCCGCCGCTTCTATCGCGACAGCGCCTTCGTCCGCGTCACCGATACGCCGCCGCAGACCAAATGGGCCACCGGCTCCAACCTCGCCTTCGTCAGCTACGCCGCCGACCCCGACCGCAATCTGGTGATCGCGCTTGGCGTCGTCGACAATCTCGGCAAGGGCGCCGCCGGGCAGGCGGTGCAGAATGCGAATTTGATGTGCGGGCTGCCGGAGACGGCGGGGCTGGAGGGGGCGCCGGTTTGGCCGTGAGGGCGGGCGCCCGCAGGGGACGGAACGCTGGCCAATCGACCGACATTTGCCAATACTGCGAAACGCAATCTGGAACTGCAAGAGCATGCATTTGGCTGCGAGGTGGGTGTCCTATTTGCGCTCGCAAGGCTTCAGCACATTGTCGTTCGAGCAGACCACGAGCCGACGAGAGCCGCGGGTCATCGCGACATATAAGTTTTGGCGATTCAACTCTGTCGCGTTGAGGATAACACAGACGTCTGCCTCCAGCCCTTTGAGCAATAAAGTGCTACCTACTGCTCTGCGAGGAAGTGGGCGGCCGAGGGCGCGCGATTGCTCCCTGACCGTGACTGCTGCTTCCTCAAAGCTCGGTCCGCCCTGAGCCTCTGCCATCTGCAGTGCTCTGATGCAGCCTCTTAGAATTCCTGGACGGTGGCTTCTGACACCAGCTTGTTCACCCATTGCGCCGAGCAGTTCACGTACGCCCGCGTACGTCGGGTTCTCGGAGAAGTGAATTGCGGAGGCCTCGAGCGCGGAAGCAGCCTTCCTATTCTTCTCGGCCTTAATGGTTTCCACTCGCTTGAGTAGCGTGGTTCCGCCCAAGTTGGTCATAACATTTTCCGCAAACGAAATCACCTTACCAAGAGCATCCTTGGATCTCGGATCGAAAGTACGCGCGAATGACACAAGGTCTTTTAGGTCGACGCTTTCGACCGTTGTTGCTCCCGGTGTCTGACTTGCGAATTGGCGTTGTGCCTGAGGATTTTTACTATCGCCGATGATAAGAACTGATCCGTCCCTATTGGGAGGCTTAACCCGGCAAGCTTCCAGACGACGTTCATGATCGTCTTTCCCGCCCGTTTTGATCCAGGATACGCTTGCGTGTGCTGTTTTGAGATCGATCGCCTTTCCTGCGAGTAATTGCTTTCGAGCGTCAAGGAGCCACTGACCGAACGCTTCCTCATTTACGTTCTTCCAACGCCATGGAGTCGATAGCTCGCCCGCAATTGGGAAATGCTTGCAAACCATCGAGTCCCAATCAGCCAGAGGCTCTTGGAAGTCGAATATTGCCTGCATGGGGTCGCCCAATACGCAAGTAGGAAAAGCGGCGGCCATATAGTATACAATTGCATGTTGTGGAACATTGCAGTCCTGATACTCGTCGACGAGCATTCGACTGTAGGTCGCGGCAATGACGTCGAGG
>NZ_CAFJ01000365.1 GCF_000239795.1 Bradyrhizobium sp. STM 3809
GTGGATAACGCCGCACGACTGGCACAGCAGGCCCGCGCTTTCGGGCTTGCTCTTATCCCAATGGAGATTGTCGAACGTCAGAGGGCTTTCATCCCCGCATGCGGGGCAGGCAACGAACAATCGCCTCTTGTCGGAACGCTCAAACCACTTGGCTATGCGGCTATCGCGCCCCGTTGGCGTCGAGACGATTACGACCTTCTTTCCGCTGAGCGCCCATCGCTCCGTGCGCTGGATGGCAAGTAGAACGGGATCACCTTCCTTGCCTGCGCTAACCGTACACCGGTCGGCCTCATCGACCCACACGCAGCGCACGCTTTGCGCGGCAAGCTCTGAGGGCTGATAGCTGCTGACGAAGGCTATGCTCCCGCCTGCGAAGTCCTTATTTGAAAGGCTGTTCGCACCGCCCGTCGAGCCTTTGCGCGAGCTATGCGCCCGTCCGATCAAAGACTTGAGCACGGGTGACGACTCAACCATCGGATCGAACCGTGTCCGCACGAACTTCTCGGCCGCTTTCGTGTCGGGCGAAACATGCAGGAATGGTCCGGGCGCGGTGGCGATCATCGCCATGATCTGCGCTTCGATCGCCAGCGACTTCCCAACCTGCGATCCCGCCATGATAACGACCGTCTCAACGTCGTCGTCTTGGATGGCATCTACGATTTCCCGCTGAAAGGTTTTGAGACGGAGCGGACCGGGCAGAGCGTTTGCGCTTGGAGGCAACCGGAGCTGAGCTTCGGCGAAGTCTGACGGCCTGACGCGCGGGGTGGGCGTGATCGCCCGCACGGCCGCGCGCAGTAGCTGCTCGTCCAGCATTGTTCGATCCCTTATCCCGGGACCTAGCGCAAACTGCGTGTGTCCTCGTGTGCTGAGTTGGCGTCGCTCATGAAAGCGCCTCGTCGTCTATCTGTCTGAGAATCCTGTCAGCGTCGGCAAATGTTATCAGCGTGTGGCGCAACTCATCTTCGATAAGGCGTGCAACCACTTTCTGATCAGTTGATCCCGACACGCGCGGCGCGAGCCGAACCCCAACCGCCATCAGCGCCACGCGGAGATCACCGAACAATCGGACAACGGTTTCGGTCACCGCGTCGCGTGAGATCAGCGATCCCGCAAGCTTCTCGTTCTGAAGGCGCAGCTTCTCGGCACGGTGGCGCTCGGCTTCGGCCCTTGCGCTGGCGAGCGCATTGGTGTTTGCGTCCCCACCCTCACCTCTGCCTAGTGTTGCGTTGCCTAGAACGCGGTCCTTGTCGGCGATGGCCTTGACGGTCTGAACGGCCTTGTCGAAATCGAGCGCTTCAATGTCGACGTCTGCGGTTGCAAGCGCCCTGCGAACCGTCTGATGATCCAGACCCGCGGCCTCGGCGACCAGCCTGATTTTGCCTTTCGGCCTTGCCAAAACGGCCTCCTATGGGTGCTCGGCTATCGAAAAGAGGAGTGGTTTCAACGCGAATAACGCGGCAGCGCGCCGATCGGGGTGGTTCCAACGCTTGGACGGGACCCAATCGCAGCGCTGCCATGGCGGAATGCCTGCGAGTGCGGCCTTACAATGAGCCCGCGATCTCCGAAACCAACGGCCGCGAGTTGAACTCACTGAGAAGCTCACTGATCGCGGGCCACGCCTCGCGCCTGTCGAACCGGAAGCTTTCTAGAAAGCGCTGTGTGTCGCTGACGGCCCCGCTCACGCGCACGGTGGCGGGCATCGGCTCGCCGCGCTGGCGTGTCTGCACCAGCGCCGCGAGGGCTAAATCTCGGTCGTTCATCTTGTGTCCTTCGTGTAAGGGTATGGGATGCGCCAGCGCTCGACGCGAGGATGACCAAGCCCCGCGGGAGCGCTGGCACACCAAGCCACGTGACGCGTACTCTCGCCACGTAGCAAGCCGCGCAAGCTCAAAGCGCTTGCATTATTCGGGATTGCTAATCGCCCGGGTCGGCGGGCGCCTGATACGGCAGCTTCTCCGCGAAGAGCTGTTTCTGCAGCTCCCGCGGTAGACGCGCGTTCAGCTCGGCGTTGGCCGCTTTCTGCCACGCGACCTGCGCCGCAGCGCCGTTCTGCCCAAGCGCCGTGCTCGGCGTCTCCGCGAAGACGCCCTTGATAGGAAGCCGGTCTTTGCTTCGCCTGATGGCGATGAAGCGCCCACCATTCGCTGTGACTATGAAGGCGTCCTTGACGTGCAAGCTAGCCGAGCCGCCGCCCGTGAGCCGGTACGTGCTGCCAGTCATCCCGAACTTGCGACTAACAGTTGCGCCAGTCGACAGGATGTTGATGCGGGCCTTGCTGGCCGCGAACGACGCTGACAAGCTGGTCTGTGTGGTCCGCTTAACCTTGCTGACAGCATCCTTGATGCGAGCCTTTGGGGCGCCTATATCCTTCGAAATTACGTCGAGCGCGATCCGGCGCGAGGCTGTAGCGGCTTGGTCGACCGCGCGCCGTATAGCTGACCGGAACCCGCGGGAAGAAAGTTCTTCCGCCCACTTCTCCAGAGCAGTGCCGTCCAGCGTGACGCTGAGGCCGCTCATGCGGGCGGCTCCCACGTCGTCGGCTTGCGCTCTGCGGCACTCTCCAAAAGACGCAACGCATCTCCGGCCCGGAGCTGCCAAGTACTTCCGGCCTCTAATACTCGCGAGGCGGCCATAGCGGGCGTACCGTCGAGCTTCAGTGGCGCCGCCCATAGCGGCGGGCACATTGAAGCGTAGACCGCAGCGAGCTGGTTGAGAGTATCGGCAAGCGCGTTAGCTGCTTGCGTGACTGCGGCAACGGCCGCAATGGCTTCAGTGCTCATGGTTTCATGGTCCAGTCTGTTCATACGCATTGGTCAGTCCTGCTCGTCGCAGTGGAAGACGTCGCCTTTTCCTGTTCTCAGGAAATTCACGTTCACGTCCTTCGGCTCGCCTGCAAACGCACCGCAGCTCGTGGGCGCGCGCCCGATCAGGCTCGCAAAGAGCGCCGTGATCGTCTCCAGCGCGTCCGCTTGCCGTTCGGCCGCATCGGCCATGCGGCTCAGCAGCTCGACTTGCTTTTCTGCTGCGTCGATAGCGCGGCCAAGCCGAGCGTTGTTGCTCAGCTCGATCAGATCGAGCAGCGAAATCGTCTCTGTATTGGCGTCGGACATGGCGGGTCCTTTGGGTTCGGAGAGGCGCTGGCGCGATGGGCCTGCAGATTGGCTGCGGCGGGCGCTGAACGCGTTCGGCGGAATTGGCGGACAGTATCGAAGCCGCGCGCCAAACGACCTGAGAGCGCTCGGCGCGCGGCGACAACGAGAGGCGCGGGGTTCCCGCCAATCACGCGCCCCTCATATGTTGAGAACCGGGGTCGGAAAATTGCAATCTGTTGCGCGTTGCTCGCTAAGCCGTTGACCAGGCTCAAGATCAAGGCCACGCCTGCACTGAGCGGCCCCGCCGTCCCAGCGGGCCTGCCGCTGGCGCCTGAGAGGCATCGAGACTGAGCGACCAGCGACGGGCCGCCTTGCGCCGACGACACGACTCGGGACCGCACAGTCCCGCCTTGCCGTGATCTCCGGGCCGGAAAGCTTCGGGCTCTCAAGTTGAGCCTAAAAGACCGCGCGAGTAGTGGTCTCGATTTTCTGCCCGTATCTCCCTCCCCGCCCTAGACTGAAGTCTAGGGGCGTGGGGGTCTGGTTGATACCCCAACCCCCACGCGACCCCCACGAA
>NZ_CAFJ01000364.1 GCF_000239795.1 Bradyrhizobium sp. STM 3809
CGACATGCCGGGTGTGCCGACGAATGCGCCGGCCGCGCCAGTCTCCCACGGCGCTGCCGCGCCACCGGCGACGAGATCGGCGAGCGCGGCCGCAAAGCCACTGTCGCGCGCGGTGACGTATTGCGCGCCATGGTCGAACTGAAAGCTCTCCGCGCGACGCGTCGCCAGCCGCCCGCCCGGCGCGCGGCCCTTGTCGAACAGCACCACGGCCTGCCCCGCCGCCGCCAGCCGCCGCGCACAGGCGAGTCCCGTCATGCCGGCACCAACGATGGCGATGGGGTGAAGCGGCGCACCGGCGGAGGAGGTCATGGCACGTCTCCATCGGTCCGGCACGGCGCCGTCCCTCTAAGTCTCTTTGCGGCTCTCGCCGCCCTGCAGATCTCTGCGCGTCGCCTGTGGGCGCCGGCACCAAAGCACAAGGACGGATCGCGTGACCGCGCCTCATCCCGCGACGTCGCCTCAGCCCTCACGCGACACGCATCTCGGCCAGCAGTCGCGGAATCCGCTCGCGCACCTTGAAGAACCCGGCCGTCGCGAACGGCCACAGCGTCGCGTCCCACGGCCGGCGCCATTCGGCGAGCGTGATCCCTGCGGCCGCGAGCGCCGGCGCGGCTGCTGTGAGCCAGTCGCGCAGCGGCCCCTGCGGCACTTCCGCGGTGACGATCTGCGTGGCGCCGGCGTCGCGCGCGCAGGCGACCAGCGCCGCCGGGTCGTTCGCCGTCAGCTCCGTGGCCGGAAACCCCGTACGCGTCGCGGCATCGCGCAGCGCGGCCGCCTCGAACGTTGCGACGCGCGATGCCACCGGCCGCGGCGAGCGCAACTGCGATGCCGACAGCGTCGCCGCGCCACGCCAGGCGAAGCTGTCAGGAAACAACCCGGTCAGCCCGCAATCCTCCTCGGTGATCAGCCATAGCGACGGCACGTCGCGCTGGGGCGCGATGAGCGCGCGCAGCGGCTGCAGCGCCGGCCAGCCACCCGGCTCCTCGGCCTCCAGCCCGTGCGCCGGCGTGACAATGTCCTCCGGCCGCGGCGCGAAGCGCCCGCCGCTGTATTGCGCGATGTTCGCCGCCGTCGCCGCATAGACCTTGCCGCGTGTGTGCAGCCCGGCCACCCAGCGCCAGCCCAGCGTATTCGATGCGGGATCACCGTCGAGCAGATGCCGCAGGAAAAAATCCGCGCCGAGCCGCCACGGCAGGCCGAGGGTGAAGATCCACAGCGAGGCGAACCACATCCGCGCATGGTTGTGCAGCGTCCCGGTGGCGACGAGCTCCTGCGCGAAGGCGTCGAAGCAGGCCAGCCCGGTGCGCCCGGCCTCCGCCGCCGCCACGCGCGCCTGCAGCTTGGCGTCACGAGCGAGCCGCTCGAGATCCGCGTCGCGACCGCGCAGATAGTTCGACCAGACCTGCGGCCGCCGCTCCAGCCAGCCCTTGAAATAGCCGCGCCAGATCACCTCCTCGACGAACTTGTCCGCTGCGCCGCCATGCGCCGCCACGGCGGCGCGCGCCACCTCCTCCTCGGTGACGAGCCGCCGCCGGATCCAGGGGGACAGTCCCGACACGGCCTGCGGCCGGCCCGGTCCATGATCAAGGTTGCGTCCCGCCGCATAGGCGCGGCCGAGCCGCGGCAGCACCGCCTGCAGCTGCGCCAGCCCCGCCGCGCGGGTCGCAACGAGCGCCTCCGCACTCATGCGCGGTACGGCGCGACGCAGGCCGCGCAGTTGACGCGCGCGCGCAGCTGCGTCGCCAGCAGATACAGCCCGCCGATCTTGCGGTGGAGGAACAGCGTGTCCGCCGGCGGCACATGCATGAGGTCGCGGTCGAGGCCGAGCGCGAGGCCGCGGTCGCGCAGCTCCGCCAGCAGGTCCTGGCGCGCGAAATCGTACGGCTGGCGCTGGCGCAGCGGCACCATCGCCCGCAGGAACATGTCGACGATCGCGTCCCGGTGGCGCGGCGCGGTCGCGGCGTCGAAATAGCCGATGGTCTGCATGGCGGCGCGACTCGCCGCGCGGTCGGCATCGAGCCCGGCTGACAGCAACGCGCGGAACGCCGCCTGCTGCGCCGGCGCGATCGGGCGGACCGCGCCGAAATCCAGCAGCACGATGCGTCCGCCGTCCGGCGTGACGCGGAAATTGCCGGGGTTCGGATCGGTCTGCATCGCGCCGAACACGAACAGTTCGCGCATGGTCAGGTCGATCAGCGCCGTCATGGCGCCGTCGCGCTGCGCCGGCGCGGCCGTGGCCAGCGAGGCGATCGGCCGGCTGTCGACGAACTCCATCGCCAGCACTTCCGGTGTCGACGACTCCAGCACGGGGGCCGGCACCACGAAGCGCGGATCGCCGGCGAGAAAGCCGCCGAAGGCGCTGAGCTGCGCGGCCTCCGCGGCATAATCCGCCTCCGCGTGCAGCTGCGCCTTGGCTGCGGACAACAACGGCGAGATGTCCATCTGGCGCGGCAGCAGGCCGGGCAGACGCAGCAGCGTGGCGATGTTGTCGACGTCGCTGTCGATGCTGGCGCGGACGCCGGGATATTGCACCTTGATGGCGAGGCGCTGACCGTCCGCCGACACGGCGCGATGCACCTGGCCGATCGATGCCGCCGCGAACGGCCGCATCTCGAAGTTTTGGAAGCGCGCGCGCCAGCCGGGGCCCCATGCGCGCGCCAGCACGCGCTCGAGCTGCGGCGGCGGCATCGGCGGCGCCGCCTCCTGCAGCTGCGCCAGCAGCGCTGCGGCCTCCGGCGGCAGCACCAGCCCCGGATCCAGCGACAGCATCTGGCCGAGCTTCATCGCCGCGCCGCGCAGTCCAGCCAGACCGCTGGCGAGCCGCATCGCCTG
>NZ_CAFJ01000363.1 GCF_000239795.1 Bradyrhizobium sp. STM 3809
ATTGCGAGGTGGCATCGAGCGTGCCGGGCGACGAGAAGGTGAATTCGGAGGTCAGCCCCGCGCCGACCAGCTGGATGCCGGAATTGGTGAACACGCTGACGCCGTTGGTGCCATCATTCACCACGCGGATGTCGACATATTTGGACAGCGTGTCGATCGCGTTGTCGCGCTGGTCCTGCAGCGTCGCCGACAGCGGATCCGACGAGCTGAGGCCCTGCAGCTGCGTGTTCAAGGTGCCGATCTGCTGCAGCGCCCCATTCACCTGCGTGACGGAGTCGCCGATGTCCTGCTCGGCATTGGTGCGGAGAGTCTGGATGCCCTTGGTGGTCGCGTTGAGCTGCTGGGCGAGGCCCTGCGCCGCCGACAAGGCCACCGATTGCGCCGACTGGTTGCTCGGATTGTTCGACAGCGACTGCAGCGCCGTGGTGAAGTTGTTGAGCGCCGTCTCCAGCGTGCCGCTGCCGCCGGGCGTGCCGTACACGCTCTGCAGCTGCTTCAGGATGTTGGCCATCTGATCGGCATAGGCTCCGCCCGAGGTCTCGGTGCGGAGCTGGTTCTGCACGAACAAGTCGAGCTGGCGGTTGACGCCCGTCGTCATCACCGTCGAGCCGAAGCCGCCGGAGGCGACCTCGATCTGGTTCGGGTTCTGCGCGACGTAGCCGGGTGTGTTGGCGTTGGCGACGTTCGACGAGATGATCGAGAGCGCCGCCTGCGTCGAGCGCAGGCCGGACATCGCGGTGGCGAGGGCTGAACTCAAACCCATGTTCGTTTGCCTTATGTCAATTCAACTGCCACGTGGCCGCGCGTCAGCGCAGCACGTTCAGAAGATCCTGCACCATCGAATTGGCCGTCGTGATCACCTTGGTGTTGGCCGAATAGGCCTGCTGGGTCACGATCAGCTTGGTGAACTCGTCGGCGATGTCGGTGTTCGAGCCCTCCAGCGAGCCGCCCGAGATCTTGCCGGAGGCGCCGATGATCGCCTGGCCCGATTGGTCGGTCGCCTCATAGGCGCCGCCGTCGAGCGCCTTCAGGTAGTTGGTGCCGTTGAAGTGCGACAAGGTCACCTGGGCCAGGTTGATGGTCTGGCCGTTGGAGAAGGTGCCGGTGACGATGCCGCTGTTGTTGACGGCGACCGACTGCAGCTGGCCGGCGGCGAAGCCGTTCTGCGAGATGTTGTTGATGGTCGCCGAGCCGATCGTGCTGGCATATTGCGTCAGCGCGCCCGAGGAGATGTTGAGGCTGACGGTGCCGAGCGTGGTGCCGTCGACCACCACGTTGGGGATCGAGATCGACGACGTCGTCGGCGAGGTCAGCGAGCCGTCGGAGGCGAACTGGAAATTGGTGCCGACGTTCTTCCAGGCCACCGTCGAGCCGGTCGCGTTGGAGTCGGTCTGATAGAACAGGTTCCAGGTGTCCTTGTGGCCGGTGCCGAGCGTCGCGCTGTCGGTCTTGCCCCAGCGCAGCTGCACGTTCACCGGCGTGCCGGCCGCGTTATAGGTGGTGACGGCGCCGCCCGAGATCGTCTCGTTGTTGAAGTTGGTGAGATCGTTGCCGATCACGATGCCGGTGCCGGCGCTCGCCGTTCGCGTCAGCGACACTGGCGAGGTGAGACCCAGCGCGGTGAAGCCGCTCGAGGCGCTGCTCAGAGTCCAGTCCTCGCCGCTGCCCGAATGCAGGGTGATCTTGCCGGCCGTGATGGTCGGCGAGACGCCGGTCACGGCAGCGATCTTGGCCAGCAGCGTGCCGACCGAGTCGGTCGTGTTGATCTGGGTGCCCGAGGCGCCCGACGAGACGAAGGAGAAGGTGACGACGTCGCCGGCGCTGCCGGTCAGCGTGATGGTATCGCCCGAGGTGAAGTTCGACGTGATGGAGTCGGTCGCCGCCGCACCCGACAGCAGGGTCGAGGTGGTGATGTTGGCGGCGTTCTTGTTGACCGCGGTGCCGCCCGTGGTGGTGGCGTCGGCGTAGAAATTGGTGCCGACTGGCAGCGGCACGTTGGACAGGTCGGCCGAGTTCAGGCCGCCCGCCGCGACCAGCGTGCCGACCGCCGCATTGCCGCTGGCGCCGGTCTTCGGCTGCGTCGGCAGGTTGGCGGCGTACTGGATCGCGGTGGTCGCCTGGGCGGGCACGAAGTTGTTGGCGAACTGCAGCACGGTCGGCACGTTGCCGGTGGCGTTGCCGGTCTTGGGATCGACCGCCACGCCCATCAGGTAGTAACCGGCGCCGTTGATCAGGTTGCCGTTGGCGTTGAGCTGGAAGTCGCCGCGCCGGGTGTAGTTGGTGACGCCGGTGAAGACCGGCACGTTGTCGACCACCGAGGAGGCCTTCTGCACGTTGAAGAAGCCGTCGCCATTGATCGCCATGTTGGTGGCGACCGAGGAGGTCGAGACGGTGCCCTGGGTGGTGATGGTCGCCTTGGCAAAGGCGGTGACGCCGCCGGCGTTCTGCCGGGTCGGGTTGGTGGCGTTGGGGATGAGGTCTTCGAAGCTGGTGCCGATGCCCTTGTAGCCGACGGTCGAGGCGTTCGCGATGTTACCGGAAATGTTCTGCAGCGCGAATGATTGAGCGGACAGGCCGCTCACCGAGGTGTTCATCGCGTCGAAGATACCCATACCAATCTCTCCACATGGATGCCGGCGGCGGGGTCGGCCCGCACCGCGTTTCGTGGAGATCTGTCGCAATCACCGTGCCAGACGTGA
Organism: Bradyrhizobium sp. STM 3809; assembly: GCF_000239795.1. Lineage (GTDB taxonomy): Bacteria > Pseudomonadota > Alphaproteobacteria > Rhizobiales > Xanthobacteraceae > Bradyrhizobium. The sequence continues at coordinate 2,700 of NZ_CAFJ01000363.1, forward strand.
AATCGCTGTGAAATCAGCGGCTTGAAAAATAACAACGTGAAAAAAGCGGTGCGGAAAGTGGTGAACAATTGCCGAGCCGGCAGTTCTTGCCGGGGCAGCCGCGCCCCATCGCGCTCCGGCCCGGCTGCTGCGCGCAGGGGCCGGCGCGTCCGTCAGACCCGCTTTTCAGGTCTTCAACGGACGCGCGCGGCAAAGCAGGCGGAGAATTTTCGTCAGGTCGAAGACGGGTTGGCCGGATGGAACACCAGCGACAGTCCGTCCATGCAGTAGCGCAGGCCGGTCGGCTTCGGACCATCGTCGAACACGTGGCCGAGATGCCCGCCGCAGCGGCGGCAGTGCACCTCCGTGCGGATCATGCCGTAGGTCTTGTCCTGACGGGTGCCGACCGCGTTGTCGAGCGGCTTGAAGAAGCTCGGCCAGCCCGTGCCGCTGTCGAACTTGGTGTCGGACGAGAACAGCGGCAGGTCGCAGCCGGCGCAGGCGAAGGTGCCCTTGCGGTGCTCCTTGAGCAGCGGGCTGGTCCAGGGCCGCTCGGTGCCCTCGTTGCGCAGGATGTCGAACTGCTCCGGCGTCAACTGGGCGCGCCACTCGGCCTCGGTCTTCTCGATCTCGAATTTTTCGGCAGCGCGGGCGGGCGCGGAGGCGCCGAACCAGCGCAGCGCGGCGAAGCCGAGCAGTCCGGCTGTGGTCGTTAGCATCATGCGTCGATCAATCATGCTTGTCTCCGTACGGCGGGGGCTACCGGATTTACGGATGAGAGTCCGTGGAGGTTACGTCGGCGGCCGGCAAACCGGCTCACTTTCTTGCGAGCTAGCCGCCCTCCCCGGCATCCGGACGGCGGGTGAGATCCGAGGGCTGCGGCCGCAGCGGCAGGCGCGAGCCGGGGCGCTGCGCCGCCCTCTGGCGCGCCTCGGCGGCGCGGATCTCGCGGATGCGCT
>NZ_CAFJ01000362.1 GCF_000239795.1 Bradyrhizobium sp. STM 3809
ATGTGGAGAGAGACGAGTACATAACCACGACCTTCAAATGCGATAGCTCTGCGACGTGCGGGGAGAGGCCGGATTGCATCGTGAGATGCAATCCGGGTGAGGGGGACGCTCCGCCCGGTCGGTGCCCGCGGCTGCCCCTCACCCCAACCCTCTCTCCGTGAAGAACGGGGAGAGGGAGCGTACTGACATCGCCGCGCCGATTTTCGCTCAGCCTCACACATCTCCACGAGTTTGCTTCTGTGTTCATGGTCCGATGTACAATGCCGCCCGCTTTCGCCGCTCATTGAGAATGTCTCCCGGCGTTGGCTGACCATGGCCCGAAGCTCGTTATTCCCGCGCGCAGTTACGCCAAACGAGCGTGCAATCGGCGATCGCGCACACGAGATCGATCCATGTTCTCGCATGGGTGAAGTTAGCCTAACCGCTTTGGGTCCCGCAACGTGATCGCAGCTCGGACCCGCCGACGCTGCAATCCGCTCACGGTCGCACCTTCCTTCTGCTCGTCGGCGTTGTCGACGGCACGCTCAGGATGCAAGATGGCCGGGTTGCCACAACGGGGCTCGGCAGGCGTGCACGACATCGGTCTCACTGCGCTGGATCTCGGGCTGCGCGGCGCGGCGAGCGGCCTTTTCACGATGATCGTTCTGGTGCTGATCAGGCTGCGCCCTGCCAATGCGCTGGCCATTCTCGGCCTGGTGATGTCGGCCGGCGGCGCCGGCTTTGCCATCGCGACTTCGGCGGCGCCGCGGCGGCGTTCGCTCCGAAAAGCATCCAGCTCGCCAGCATCGCCAGCACGCAGAGCGTCAGCGCGCTGATGAGGCTAGCTTCGCGCTGGCGCTCGGCGTCATCATGGTTGACCGGCGCGTCTGGGCTGCGCCGATCGACCTCCCAACCCTCAGGCTTGCGGGCGCGATCGTCTATGCGCTGGCGATCTGGAGCACGAGCTTCGCCGCGATCGGGCTGGCGCTGCGCTTCATGGCGGGTTTCAGCCCCGTCAGGCGCTATCTCGCCGATGCCTCCTACTGGCTCTATCTGATCCACCTGCCGATCGTGATGGCGCTGCAGGTCGCGGTGTCGCAACGCGACTGGCCGTGGCCGGCGAAATACGCGCTGATCCTTTCGGTGGCGATGCCCGCCATGCTGGCCAGCTATCATTGGCTGGTGCGCAACACCCTCATCGGCGGGGTGCTGAACGGCAAGCGCATCAGGCGGGCAGCGGCGCCGTTGCCGGTCATCGGCGATTCCGTGCGCACGTAGCGCCGACGCCTCGCTCATGCCCGCGGCCGCGCCGCTGCTGGTCAAATTTTGATCAGCGCAAGCCGGCGCGCCCGCGCTAGATTCGGGGGACGACGCCCTTGGAGCGGCGTCGCGACGAGCGCGAGGCAACCCATGTCCCTGTTCATCCGCGGCGGCACGGTGGTGAACCATGATCATTCCCGGCGCGCCGATGTGCTGATCCAGAACGGAACCATCATCGCGGTGGGCACCACGATCGAGCCGCCGCTGTCGGCCGAAGTGATCGATGCCGATGGCTGCTTCGTGATGCCGGGCGGAATCGATCCGCACACCCATCTCGAGCTCGGCTTCATGGGGACGGTGTCGGCGGACGATTTCGAATGGGGCACCAAGGCGGCGCTCTCCGGCGGCACCACGATGGTGGTGGATTTCTGCATCCCCGACCCCGGCCAGTCGATGCTCGCCGCCTATCAGGACTGGCGGCGCAAGTCGGAGAAGGCGGCGGCCGACTACGGCTTCCACATGGCCGTGACATCCTGGTCGAAGCAGGTGTTCGACGAGATGGCGGTCGTGGTCCAGACCTACGGCATCAACACCTTCAAGCATTTCATGGCCTACAAGGGCGCGCTGATGGTCAACGACGACGAGTTGTACAACTCGTTCGCGCGTTGCGCGGCGCTCGGCGCCATGCCGCTGGTTCATGCCGAGAACGGCGACGTCGTCGCGCGCATGCAGGAGGCGATGCTGGCACGCGGCATCGACGGGCCGGAAGGACACGCCTTCTCGCGGCCGCCGGAGGTCGAGGGCGAGGCGACCAGCCGCGCCATCATGATCGCCGACATGACCGGCGCGCCGCTCTATGTCGTGCACACCAGCTGCCGCCAGTCGCATGAGGCGATCGCGCGCGCCCGCGCCGCCGGCCAGCGCGTCTATGGCGAGCCGCTGATCCAGCATCTGCTGCTCGACGACCGCGAGTATCGCGCCGCGGACTGGGACCAGGCCGCCGCCTGCGTGATGTCGCCGCCGTTCCGCGACCGGTCGCATCAGGACAGCCTGTGGGCCGGGCTGCAGTCGGGCTCGCTGCAGGTGGTCGCGACCGATCATTGCGCCTTCACGCTGGCGCAGAAGCGGCTCGGCCGCGGCGATTTCCGCAGGATCCCGAACGGCACCGGCGGGCTGGAGGACCGCATGCCGCTGCTGTGGA
>NZ_CAFJ01000361.1 GCF_000239795.1 Bradyrhizobium sp. STM 3809
CGAGGTGAAGGCGCTGGCCAATCAGACCGCCAAGGCTACCGAGGAAATCTCAAGCCAGGTGCAGAGCATCCAGAGCGCCACGGGCGATGCCGTCAGCGCCATCCAGTTGATCGGCGGAACGATTGCCGAAATCGACGGGATCTCGAAGGAGATCGCCACCGCGGTCGAGCAGCAGGGCCTGGCGACCGGTGAGATCTCCGGCAATGTGCAACAGGCCTCGGAAGGCACCCGACTGGTCAGCCAGAGCATGGGCAGCGTGACCCATGCCTCCGACGAAACCGGCAACGCCGCCTCGAAGCTGCTGGAATCGGCGAACGGCCTGTCCTCGCAATCGGCCCGGCTCAAATCCGAGGTCGATCAGTTTCTGAACTCGCTGCGGGCCGCCTAGCTCGCTGCATCCTTCGAAGCGAGCATGGCTTCGCGAAGTCATGCTCGCCTTTCGCGCCTCAGATCGTCTGATTGTAGGCGCCGACCTCCGGATGCGTCCGCAGCACGACGTTCACCGCCTCGAACATGTCGTGCATGCGCTGCTCGGACACCGGGCTCTCGACCACGACCACGAGCTCGGGCTTGTTGGACGATGCGCGCACCAGGCCCCAGCTGCCGTCCTCGACCGTGACGCGAACGCCGTTGACGGTGACGAGATCGCGGATCGCCTGCCCCGCCACCTTGCCGCCCTGCTGCTGCAGCGCCTGGAAGTGCTTCACCACGGCATCCACGACACCGTATTTGACCTCGTCGCCACAATGCGGCGACATCGTCGGCGACGACCAGGTCTTGGGCAGCGCCTCCTTGAGGTCGGCCATCGACTTGCCAGGTGCACGATCGAGCATTTCGCAGATCGCGATCGCCGAGACCAGGCCGTCATCATAGCCGCGGCCGAACGGCTTGTTGAAGAAGAAATGGCCGGACTTCTCGAAGCCCGCGAGCGCGCCGAGCTCGTTGGTGCGGCGCTTCATGTAGGAATGGCCGGTCTTCCAATAGGCGGTCCGCGCGCCTTGCGCCTGCAGCACCGGATCGGTCATGAAAAGGCCGGTCGATTTCACGTCGACCACGAACTGCGCATCCTTGTGGATCGCGGACATGTCGCGGGCCAGCATCACGCCGACCTTGTCGGCGAAGATCTCCTCGCCGGTGTTGTCGACCACGCCGCAGCGATCGCCGTCGCCGTCGAAGCCGAGGCCGACATCGGCCTTGTGCGCCAGCACGGCGTCGCGGATGGCGTGCAGCATCTCCATGTCTTCGGGATTGGGATTGTATTTCGGGAAGGTGTGATCGAGCTCGGTGTCGAGCGGGATCACCTCGCAGCCGATCGCCTCGAGCACCTGTGGCGCGAACGCGCCCGCGGTGCCGTTGCCGCAGGCCGCAACGACCTTGAGCCTGCGCGTCAGCTTCGGGCGGTTGGTCAGATCGGCGATGTAGCGCGCCGGAAAATTCTCGTGGAACTGATACGAGCCGCCGCCGGCGTTCTTGAACTCGGCGTTGAGCACGATCTCCTTCAGCCGGGTCATCTCCTCGGGACCGAAGGTCAGCGGCCGGTTGGCGCCCATCTTCACGCCGGTCCAGCCATTGTCGTTGTGCGAGGCGGTCACCATGGCGACGCAGGGGACGTCGAGCTCGAACTGGGCGAAATAGGCCATCGGCGTCACGGCAAGGCCGATATCGTGAACCTTGCAGCCGGCGGCCATCAGACCCGAGATCAGCGCATATTTGATCGAGGCGGAGTAGCCGCGGAAATCGTGACCGGTGACGATTTCTCGGCTCACGCCGCGTTCGGCGATCAGCGCGCCCAGCCCCATGCCGAGCGCCTGCACCCCCATCAGGTTGATTTCCTTGTTGAACAGCCAGCGCGCGTCATATTCGCGGAAGCCCGTCGGCTTCACCATCGGCTCGGATTCAAAGGCGTAGGTATTGGGGACCAGGACGGGTTTCGGCTTGGGGAACATCAGGAGGGGCCTCGGGAAATCACATCAATGGAACAATGCAGCCGCGCGGCGCTCGGCGTCATGCAAAGACGTCATACAACAAAGGCAGATGAATGCAGGCAACAATCAGGCAGGGTGCCTCCCCATCTGACCTTACGGTATATGGGGGCCGCCGGCGCATCGTCCAATATTCAGCGGTCGTGATTACTGCTCCAGCACCATCTGACCGTTGGCATAGGCGAAGCGCTTCAGCTTCGACAGGAAGGACAGGCCGAGCAGGTTCTCCGAGAGCGCCGTATCCGGCAGCACCAGGGCGTCGACATCGCGCACGATGAGCTCGCCGAGCTCGACCATCGCGAGTTTCGCGCGCGCCGCCTTCACGGTGCCGTTGGCGGTGGTCACCGTCGCCGTGTAGTCGCCGCGCGCCGGGCGCAAGCCGAACCGCGCGGCCGAACTCTCGTTGAGCGCGACCATCGAGGCGCCGGTGTCGATCATGAAGCTGATCCGCTGGCCGTCGATGCGGCCGTCGGCGCGGAAATGGCCGCGGCGGTCGGTGGGGATGCTGAGGCTGCGCTGGCCGGCGGTATCCACCGTCGCGCTGCGCACCGAGGTCGTTGCCGACGCGGGCGCCGGCGTCAGGCGATCGGCCAGTTGCGCCATGAAGGTGCCGAGGCCGACGAGAACGGCCGCGAAGATCATTATGTTACGCATCACGCAACGCCCGACTTTACCCCGCAACCGACTTGACCATGAAAGCCGCTGACGGGCGACTGAAGCAGAGCGGCTGCCGCCGCCATTTTGGCGAAAACGATGAGTGAAGCGTTAACGATGGCGGCGCGGACGGTATAATTCGCATCGGCTATGTCCCTCGCGGCTTGGCACGCCGGGTCGGCTCGGCGTGGGCGGGATCCTCCGGCCAGGGATGCCGTGGATAGCGGCCGCGCAGGTCGGTGCGCACGGCGGCATAGGAGCCGCGCCAGAAGCCGGGCAGATCGCGCGTCACCTGCACCGGCCGCTGCGCCGGCGACAGCAGCTCCAGCACCAGCGGAACCGCGCCACGGGCGATCGACGGATGAACGTTCAGGCCGAACAGCTCCTGCAGCCTGACCGCGATGGTCGGCCCCTGCTCGGCCTCGTAGTCGATCGCCAGCATGGTCCCGGTCGGAGCCTCGAAATGGGTCGGCGCCTCCTTGTCGAGGCGGGCGCGGAGGTCCCAGGGCAGCAGCGCCATCACGGCGTCCGAGACGTCTCCGGCCGAGATATCCTTGAGCGCGGTCTTGTCGGCCAGCAGCGGCACCAGCCAGTCGTCGCGCCGCTCGGCGAGGCCCGTATCCGACAGGTCCGGCCAGCTATCGCCTTCCGCCCTGCGCAGGAACATGACGCGGTCGCGCCACTGCTTGGCAGCCTTCGACCACGGCAGCCGGTCGAGGCCGGCGGCAACCAGCCCATCGGCGAAGATGCGCGCAGTCTCGTCCGACGGCGTCAAAGCGACCGGTGCATCGGCCATCACGATCGCATGCAGCCTGCGCCGGCGCCGCGCCCGCAGCGCCATCGCGCCCGGGTCGAAGCTGACCTCGTCCTTGGCCTCGATGTGCGCGGCGAAGTGGCGCTCGATGTCCTCGATCGCGAGCGGCGCGGCCAGCAGGATGCGGCCGCTCGCCGCCGTGCCGGTCAGCTCACCAACCGCAATGTACGGCACGCGCGCCAGCGACGAGGTCTGCTCGACGGCGGCGCCACGGCCATTGGCCAGCACGAAGCTGCCATTGCCGCGGTTGCGCGCGACCCGGTCGGGGAAGGCGAAGGCCAGCATCAGCCCGGTCGTCAGGTCCCCTGTTCCTTGCGGCGAGGAGGCGGAGCTGACCTGCTGCGCCCAGCGCCGCGCCATGTCACGCGCGCTCTGCGCCCGTTGCGAGCGGTCTCTGCGGAACTGATCGAGCCGGACCTCGAGATCGACGCTGTCGCCGCCGAGGCCGCGTTCGGTCAGGATCGCGGCGATATCGGCCGCCTGCCCCGCCGCGCCGTAGTCGGCGGCATCGACGATCATCCGCGCCAGCCGCGGCGGCAGCGCCAGCGCCCGCAACCTGCGGCCCTCATCGGTGAGACGGCCGTCGCCGTCGAGCGCGCCGAGCTCGCTGAGGAGATCGCGCGCCTCCTTCCAGGCCGGAAGCGGCGGCGGGTCGAGGAAGCTCAAGCTCGCGGGATCGCTGACGCCCCATTGCGCGAGGTCGAGCACCAGCGACGACAGATCGGCGCTGAGGATTTCGGGCTGGGTGTAGGCCGCGAGCGAAGCGGTCTGCGGTTCGTCCCAGAGCCGGTAGCAGACGCCCGGCTCGGTGCGGCCGGCGCGGCCGCGGCGCTGGTCGACGGCGGCGCGGGAGGCGCGCACCGTCTCCAGCCGGGTCAGGCCGATATCGGGTTCGTAGCGCGGCACGCGCGCGAGGCCGGAATCGACCACGATACGGACACCCTCGATGGTCAGCGAGGTCTCGGCGATCGAGGTCGCCAGCACCACCTTGCGGTGGCCCTTCGGCGCCGGGGAGATGGCGCGGTCCTGGACCGCGGCATCGAGCGCGCCGAACAGCGGCACGATCTCGATTGCAGCGTCGTGGACGCGCTCGGCGAGCATGGTCTGGGTGCGCCGGATCTCGGCGGCGCCGGGCAGGAACGCCAGCACCGAGCCGGCATCGGTGCGCAGCGCGGCGGCGATGGTCTCGGCCATCTGACGCTCGACCGGCGCATCCGGCTTGCGGCCGACATAGCGGGTCTCGACCGGATAAGCGCGCCCCTCGCTCTCCACCACCGGCGCGTTGCCGAGCAGGCTCGCGACCCGGGCGCCGTCGAGCGTCGCCGACATTACGAGGATGCGCAGGTCCTCGCGCAGCCCCTGCTGCGCATCGCGCGCCAGCGCGAGGCCGAGATCGGCATCGAGCGAGCGCTCGTGGAATTCGTCGAACAGCACGGCGGCAACCCCCGTGAGTTCGGGGTCGTCGAGGATCTGCCGGGTGAAGATGCCCTCGGTGACGACCTCGATGCGGGTCGCGCGCGACACCTTCGAGCCGAACCGCACCCGATAGCCGACGGTCTCGCCGGCGCGCTCGCCGAGCGACTTGGCCATCCGCTCGGCGCTGGCGCGGGCGGCGATGCGCCGCGGCTCCAACACGATGATCTTGTTGTCCCCGACCCACGGCGCATCGCGCAGCGCCAGCGGCACCCGCGTGGTCTTGCCGGCGCCCGGGGGCGCCACCAGGACGGCGGTGCTGCTCCGCGCGAGCGTGCCGGACAATTCGTCCAGCACGGCATCGATGGGCAGCGGCGTGTCGAAGCGAAGGGGCAAGGGCGGGCTGCAGACTACCGGGCTCGTCCCTGGGGACGAGCCAGTTTGAAGACATGTTTCGCAGTGAATTGACGAATTGACCGCCGCACGCTCACTGCACCCTCTGCTCTACGAGCGCTGCACCTAGTTGCCCTTCGCCGACGGCCTGCCGACGCTCTCATAGACGAAGCCGTGCGCCGCCATCTCGTCGGGGCGGTAGACGTTGCGCAGGTCGACGACGACCGGCTGGGCCATGACCTGCTTGAGGCGGTCGAGATCCATGGCGCGGTACTGCACCCATTCGGTGACCAGCACGATCGCGTCGGCGCCGGTGGCGCAGGCATAGGGATCCTCGAAATAGGCGATCTCGGGCAGCTCCTTCTTGGCCTGCTCGATGCCGACCGGATCATGCGCGCGCACCTGGGCGCCCATGTCGAGCAGACCCGTCACCAGCGGAATCGACGGCGCCTCGCGCATGTCGTCGGTCTCCGGCTTGAAGGTGAGGCCGAGCACCGCGACCGTCTTGCCGCGCAGATTGCCGCCGACGGCATGCGCCACCTTGCGCGCCATCGCGCGCTTGCGGTTGTCGTTCACCGCCAGCACGGATTCGACGATGCGCAGCTGCGTGTCGTAGTCCTGCGCGATCTTGATCAGCGCGCGGGTATCCTTCGGGAAGCACGAGCCGCCGAAGCCCGGACCGGCGTGGAGGAACTTGGAGCCGATGCGGTTATCGAGACCGATGCCGCGCGCCACTTCCTGCACGTCGGCGCCGACCTTCTCGGCGAGATCGGCGACCTCGTTGATGAAGGTGATCTTGGTGGCGAGGAACGCGTTGGCGGCGTATTTGATCAGCTCCGCGGTGCGCCGCGCCGTGTACATGATGGGCGCCTGGTTGAGGGACAGCGGACGATAGATGTCGCCGAGCACCTTGCGGCCGCGCTCGTCATCGGTGCCGACCACGATGCGATCGGGCCATTTGAAGTCGCGGATCGCCGCGCCCTCGCGCAGGAACTCCGGATTGGACGCGACCACGACATCGGCGGCAGGATTGGTCTCGCGGATGATGCGCTCGACCTCGTCGCCGGTGCCGACCGGCACGGTCGATTTGGTCACGACCACGGTAAAGCCGGTCAGCGACGCCGCGATCTCGCGGGCGGCGGCATAGACATAGGTGAGGTCGGCATGACCGTCGCCGCGCCGCGACGGGGTGCCGACGGCGATGAAGACGGCATCGGCATCGGCGACCGGCTGCTTGAGATCGGTGGTGAAGTCGAGCCGCTTGGCCTTGACGTTGGCCGCGACCAGCGCGTCGAGCCCCGGCTCGAAGATCGGAATTTCCCCACGATGAAGCGCGGCGATCTTGCTCTCATCCTTGTCGACGCAAGTGACCTCGTGGCCGAAATCGGCGAAGCAGGCCCCGGACACCAGCCCCACATACCCCGTGCCGATCATCGCAATTCGCATCGAAACCCATCCTTCAAGGTTAATACTTTGGCGTCTTAGACCATTTGCGGCCCAGGGGGAATTTAGAAAACGGCATGACGTTTGGATGACAGCAAGGAGTATTAACGGCTCTGCCCGATATTGCGGCAGCTCCGCGCCAGAGAGGGACAGCATGACCGCGAATGGCACGCCGAAATTGGCCGGAACCGAGGCGCGCATCGACTGGGTGGACTACGCCAAGGGTATCTGCATCATCATGGTCGTGATGATGCACTCGGTGCTCGGCGTCGAGCTCGCGGCCGGCGAGACCGGATTCATGCATGCCGTGGTCGCCTTCGCAAAACCGTTCCGGATGCCGGACTTCTTCCTGATCTCCGGCCTGTTCCTGCCGCTGGTGATCGACCGCGACTGGCGCACCTATCTCGACCGCAAGGTCGTGCACTTCGCCTATTTCTACGTGCTCTGGGTGACGATCCAGTTCGGCTTCAAGGCCCCCGGCTTCGCCGCCACGGCCGGCTGGCCACATGCCGGCTATCTGTACCTGGAATCCTTCATCGAGCCGTTCGGCACGCTGTGGTTCATCTACCTCTTGCCGATCTTCTTCGTCGTCATCAAGCTGACACGCAGGCTGCCGGCGCCGGTGATCTGGGGCGTGGCGGCGGGCCTCGAGATGTCGCATATTTCGACCGGCTGGACCGTGATCGACGAGTTCTGCGCCCGTTTCGTCTACATCTACTCCGGCTATCTGTTCGCGAACGCGATCTTCGCCCTGTCGGATCGCGCGCGGGCGCAGCCCCTGCTCGCGGTCGCCGGCCTGCTCGCCTGGGCGGTGATCAACCAGTCGCTGGTGACGCTCGGCGTCAGCGAATGGCCGGTGATCTCGCTGCTGCTGGGCTACGCCGGCGCAGTTGCCATCATCATCGCCGGCACGCTGCTGGCGCGCGCGCAGTTCCTGAACGCGTTGCGCTTCTGCGGCGAGCATTCGATCGTGATCTATCTCGCCTTCTTCCTGCCGATGGCCGCGACGCGCACATTGCTGCTGAAGACGGGAATCATCACCGACATCGGAACGATCTCGCTGCTGGTCACGGTCGCCGGCGTGCTCGGCGCGCTCGCGATCTGGCGCCTCGCCCTGCGCCTCGGCGCCCGCTTCCTGTTCGAACGCCCGATCGCATTCTGGATCGCGCCGCCGAAGCACCGCCCTGCCTTGCAGCCCGCCGAGTAGCCCCACCTTCGGTGTCGTCCCGGGCGTAGACCCGGGACCCATAACCACCGTCCTCGGTTTGCGGCGCGCCGTGGCCACAGCCTGCCGCCTCACCACGGCCGCGGAGTATGGGTCCCGGGTCGGCGCCCCGCCAGCGCTTCGCGCCGTCGTGGCTTGCCCGGGACGACATCGGAGTTTGTGGCGCGGACCGAGCGCAAAGCGGCCTTCGAATTGGGTGGGGAACGCGCCGGAATCTGCCGTTCCGAGGGTGTCAATCCCGGCCGAATTCCCTACATTGCGGCCATGCCCAAAACGCCCCAGAAAGCCGCCGTCACACCCGCCGCTCCTGTGCCCGCCGCCGCCAAAGCCGCGGCCAAGGGCGACCATGTGTTCCTGGTCGACGGCTCGTCCTACATCTTCCGCGCCTATCACGCGCTGCCGCCGCTGAACCGCAAGTCCGACGGACTGAACGTCAACGCCGTGCTCGGCTTCTGTAACATGCTGTGGAAGCTGCTCCGCGACATGCCCGAGACCGACCGGCCGACGCATCTGGCGATCGTGTTCGACAAGTCCGAGGTCACGTTCCGAAACAAGATCTACGCCGACTACAAGGCGCACCGGCCGCCTGCGCCAGACGACCTGATCCCGCAATTCGCGCTGATCCGTGAAGCGGTGCGCGCCTTCGACCTGCCCTGCCTGGAGCAGGGCGGCTTCGAGGCCGACGATCTGATCGCGACCTATGCACGGCTCGCCTGCGAGCGCGGCGCCACCACCACGATCGTGTCGTCCGACAAGGACCTGATGCAGCTCGTCAACGACTGCGTCACGATGTACGACACGATGAAGGACCGCCGCATCGGCACGGCCGAGGTGATCGAGAAGTTCGGCGTGCCGCCGGAGAAGGTGGTCGAGGTGCAGGCGCTGGCCGGCGATTCCACCGATAACGTGCCGGGCGTGCCCGGCATCGGCATCAAGACCGCGGCGCAGCTGATCAACGACTATGGCGATCTCGAAAGCCTGCTGACGCGCGCGGCCGAGATCAAGCAGCCGAAGCGGCGCGAGGCGCTGATCGAGAACGCCGAGAAGGCGCGGATCTCGCGCCAGCTGGTGCTGCTCGACGACAAGGTGGCGCTCGAGGTGCCGCTCGACGACCTCGCCGTGCACGAGCCGGATCCGCGCAAGCTGATCGCGTTCCTCAAGGCGATGGAGTTCTCCACGCTGACGCGGCGTGTGGCGGAGTATTCGCAGATCGATCCGGCCGACGTGACCGCGGACGCGCAACTGAAGGTAGGATCGAGCCCGGCGGCGGCCCCCACCCCGCCCTCCCCCGCAAG
>NZ_CAFJ01000360.1 GCF_000239795.1 Bradyrhizobium sp. STM 3809
CGCCCTACATGGCGGGCGATGCGTTCACCGCGGCGGACATCTCCGTCGGCTACGCGCTCGAGATGGCGCGCAAGAACGCCGGCGTCGTGTTCGACGCCCCGGTGCAGGCCTACATGACGCGGCTGCGCGCCCGCCCCGGCTATCAGCGGGCGCTGGCGACCTGCCACGCGACGCGGCGCTGGTGGGCGAGCTAAGCGGGCGCACTCGACTTCAATCCATCGCGATGCTGTCGCGGAGTTTGGTGCGCTGTCAGCGAAGACCTTGTCTGTTTCCGCATCGTCATGGCCGGACTTGTGCCGGCCATCCACGTCGTTCGGCACGGAAGCTTGGCATAGAGGTGACAGCCTCCGCTAAGAATAACGGTTGCCGGCCCCGCTAGGCGCTTGCCGGGCCGGCTTCCTCCTTCCAGAACCAGGGCCGCGCGCTCGGCAGGAAGACGAACACCAGCGCCGTGGCCTGCACGATGGCCTGCAGGATCAAGAGCACCGCGACGGTCGGGTTCACCGGTAGCACGTCCGTCAGATTTCCAAAGGCCGCCGGCAACCCCAACAGGAATATAGCTGCCAGGAGCCAGCGTACCCAATTGATCCGCCGCCGCGCAGCAAGCCACGTGAAAAGCAGCCCAAGGAGGATGGTTGAAGCCAGGCCGGCAAGGACCATGATGTTCATCACCTCGAATTCCGTGGTCAGGAGAGAGTCGGGGATGTGCTCGTTCGCGCCCTGGTGGACAGCCCTGGCGACCATCCGGTGCCAGTCGAGCGGGGCTATCAGGCAACCGAACAGGAGGGAGCCCCACAACAGCTTCTCGAACCACCAGACGGACTTCGGCATGTCTTCGGTCACGACTAATCTCCTGGATGTGAACTGTCCCGTGCCGGGCAGCTTCGACAGCGCCTCTAGCGTACGGTCGGCCTGCGTGCTGTGGATCGTCATGCGCGATTGAGCATGGATGACCGCGCAGGAAAGCATTGCATCCAAAGGTTGAAAATTCTTATGGGCCGTTCCGGCCGGCGCGGGGGTCGATCGTCTCTCGCCGCTCACGGTTGCAGCCTTCGCTCGAAGTCGTTAGCTGGAAGCTCTCCTTCGGAGACGATGACGGTGGCGCCGACGCGACGACTGACGTTTGATCTAGGTCTCCAGCAGGTTCGAGGGATTGTGCGCGACCTCGATACAACCCTTGAGCCTGTGAAGGTCAGCCGTCTTCACGGCGGCAGCACCGAGGTCTATCGGGTCGACCTGGACGGGGGCGGCGCCCCCCTGGTGCTCAAGATCTACGGCGACGAGCCGGCATGGGCCCCAGCCAAGGAGGCGCTGGTCGCCGGCTTCATTCCCGGCGATATCGGGGTTGCGCTCCCGCGCTGGTTGTGTGTGGACGAGCGGCGCCTGCACCTGCCGCTCCGGTTCGCGCTGATGACCTGGCTGCCGGGTGAGACGGTGCGCGCGCTGATGGCGACCCTCGATGTCGCGCCTATCTATCGGCAGATGGGCGAGCTGTTGCGGCGTCTGCATCGGATCCCGATGAGCGCCTACGGCTATATCGGCGCGACCGGCGTAATGGCCCCCGAACCCACCAACGATGCTTACATGCGCGGAGCTTTCGCCGCCGCTTTCCGCGAATTCCGCGCGCAAGGCGCGGACGCCGACCTCGCACGACGCCTGGAGATCGAAGCGGAATCCCGCTACGGCCTGCTGGCTTGCAGTCGCGGTCCCGTGCTTTGCCATGACGATGTCCATCAGGGCAATGTGCTCGTGACGCGCGACCCGGCCGATGGCCTCCGCCTGTCCGGTCTGGTCGATTTCGGCAATGCGCGCGCCGGCGACGCGCTGTTCGATCTGGCCAAGGCGCTGATGTGCGCGACCCATGAGGACCCGCGAAGCCCCGAGCCGCTGCTTGCGGGCTATGGCCCGATCGACCATCCAGACCCGGTCGAGGCGATCTGGCTCTACACGCTGTTCCATCGCCTCTCCATGTACAACTGGCTCACCCGCCTGGGCGACGATCCCGGATCGAGCGGACCCGGCGGATTGTTGCGCGACCTGAGGGAGATGAGCCGGTAGCCTTGGGATGATGGCCGGCAAGGAGGCATTGTACTCGACCCCCCGGGGTGGAATCTGGCTCTTCTTCGGCCATTGCAATCGGGGGCTTCTTCCATGCTTGATGACGGATGGGCCGTTGCCTCTCCCGCCGCTGTCGGACTTGACTCCGTCGCACTCGCCGGGCTCGAGGCGTTTCTCAAGCAATGGCCGAAGCGAAACGTCCACGCTGTCGTCGTCGTCCGGCGTGGGAAGCTGGTGTTCGAGCGATATTTTCGTGGCCGGGAGCGCCGCTGGATGGCGTGGGCGGAGCCGGTACAATTCTCTCCGGCAACAAAGCACGACATTCGTTCGATCTCGAAAAGCGTGACCTCGCTTCTCATCGGCATCGCGCTCTCCGAGGGGAGATTTCCTCCGCTCACGTCTTCCGTCGTGGACTACTTTCCAGAATACGCCGAGCTGCGGACAGCCAGGAATGCCCGTATCACCTTCGAGAACCTGCTCACGATGTCCCATGGGCTGCGGTGGGATGAAGGCGCCGCTTGGAAGAGCCGGCGCAACAATGAACGGCAACTGCTCGAAGCCAACGACCCGTGCCGCTACGTGCTGGAGCAGCCGATGGCGTTGGCTCCCGGCGTGTCGTTCAACTACAGCGGCGGCGCGACCACCTTGCTGGGTGCTGCCCTGGTCAAGGCGGTTGGCCAACGGATGGATGCATTTGCCGCTCAGAAGCTGTTCGGTCCGCTTGGCATCACGGATGTCGAGTGGTTGAGCTTTCCCGGTAACGCCGAGCCTGCGGCCTTTGCCGGCTTGCGGCTACGGCCTCGCGATCTCGCCAAGCTGGGTCAGCTCATGCTGGCCGACGGGCGCTGGGACGGCAGTCAGGTCGTACCTGCTCGGTGGGGCGCCGGTTCGACGGCGCCGCGGATGAATGCCGAGGGGCACGGGGCGCTCTATTACGGCTATCACTGGTGGCTTGGCCGTTCCCTGTTCAATGGACAAGACTTGGCCTGGATCGCCGGCTTCGGCAGCGGCGGCCAAAGACTGTTCATCTTGCCGGCGCTCGATCTTGTCGTCGTCGTGAATGCTTTCGACCACAGACATTCGATCCCGCTGGCCATCCTCAACCGATTTGTGCTGCCTGCCGTGACTGACTATTCCATCTCTCCGAAACGGTCAGGCTGAAGTCGACGGATTGGCCTTCGGCCAGATTGGCGGGCTACTGAAGAAGTGTAACGTGAGAAACGACATTCGCGGAGCCTACTCGATGGTCCGGGATGGACCGGGTTCAGACATTCACTCGGACATCAATCCTGCTTTCGCAGTTTCAATAGCTGAAAGGGCTTCCGCAGCCTCCTGCGATCGGAATGCCCAGCAATATGCGTCACAGCCTTTGGAACTCATCGCGAGAAAGGCGCCAACATGAGGTTGGAAAAGTGCCGGAGCGTACTGGAAGCACGACGGGCAGTTCGGACTGCCATCGTAACCCCGCCTTACGGAGCACAGCTTCTGAAGCTGTATTGGCGGTCATCGCCCGCGCAGTGACAGCCTCGGCCTCTGTAGCGCCGAAGATATAGGCGATGATCTCCCTACAGGCTTCGGTTGCATACCCTCGTCGCCAATGGACTGGAGACACGATGTAAGCCAACTCCGCCTCCATGTCCTTGATCTGGTATCCGATCATTCCGATCACGTCCTTCCGATCCAGAAGGACCATGGCCAGATTGCGCCGATCGCGGCTCGCCACGCTCTGAACATGCAGGATGAAGCCTCTGGCTCCATCATCCGGATAAGGATGGGGGATCGATGCCGTTGTCAGAGCAACACGCGGGTCCGTCACGATCGATTGGATGGCGTCCGCATCCTCAATTCGAGGCGTTCGCAACCGCAGGCGCTCTGTCGATAACTCTAGCAGGTCCACCGCGATTTCTCCACCGTAGGACTTCGTCTCTTCCTCAAACGCTTGGTGTGCGCAAGGTCGTCCAGGGGCGAATACAACCATCAAGCCCTCCGGCAGACAATTCAGCCTACATGCCAACAAAAGAAATCCCCAGAGCCGAACGAAGGGTCCGGGATGGAAAGACGCTGCAGTCAGCGAGAGCTTTGACACTATTTCAAGCAATATCCTTTAGAATATCACACGGATCGAGGTGCCCTTTATGTTTGATCAGCCGTCATTTTGTAAGATCTTGCGGATCAGCGCAGTGATCTGCTTCGCAATAGCGGTTTTGACTGTCACCCTGAGAGTCAGCACCGGAGGCTCGTCTTGTCCGGCGCTCGTCGGAGCTCCCCTCCCGGTCTTCGTGTCCGTCATTCTCGGATGGATGTCGATATCGTGGCGGAGAAGTCTCGACCAGATCGCGGCCACGAAAGCACGGCTCGACGACATGGGTCTTCCAAGCACCTATTTGGAGAACATCAACTACAACATTCTGCTCGGTGCCGTCATGGCGGGATTTGTCGGCTTTTCAGCGCTCCCCCTGATTCTCTATTTCACGCAGTGCTCGTAAATCTTCGAGACGGTTGTCCGGCGATGCGCCTCATCTCCGTCGGTCTTGCAATTGACTGCCATGCAGGCCCACGTGACCATAATGAACTCGCGCCGTCGCATCGCTCTCCCCCAGATGTGGTCAGGCGGCCTTTCGGGAGCAAAGAATGCGCGCACGAATATGGGGCCGTTTGATCGGCCTCGCGGTGATCGAGCTCGCAATATGTGTTTCGTGGCTGTTCGGCGTCAACCGAATGCTCGTGCTGGTCGCGATGATCGGCTTGCCAATACTCGCTATCACGGTCGCACTGCCGATCGCGATGCTGATCAGGTCCAATCGTATCCCAACCCAAGATCGGCCAGCTTCGAAATCAAGCTAGACCGTTGGGAGCCACCTCCGATCCGCCGCTGTCCCTCACCCCAACCCTCGCTCTGTCATGAACCGGAGATAAGAGCGCGCCGGCATCGCTCCGCTCACCTTCGACTCTCTCCATGGACGTACGGCTTATGGCCGATCTGCAGTGTCGCCGTCGGCGTCAACTTGTCATCGTGAGGAGCGCCGCGCCGTACGCCGCCTGATGCGAGGCGAGACTGTTTCGGGCAATATCCGGGTTCACCGACCAAAGCTCGTGAGACCGCGGATGTCCCGTCCGCCTCTACCCTCCGGGCTTAGGGTTCCGCTCATCCAGGCTACGGTGCTGTGTCTTGTCGAACCGCGGAGCCAGTCCAATGCACCGGGCGTCCAGGTGTCTTTGACCAATTGCCTGAGTAGTCATAGGTGACCGTGGCAGCACCATAAACGAAGTCTTCGGCTGCATCGACTTGAATCGAGTTGACTGAGAGGGTGTTCCAATCGGTCAAAGAACGTTCTGCATAATCTCCAATCGCGATATAGAAGGAGAGTTGAGGCGTCAGCGTCTTTGTTTGCTGCGGCTCGGGAGACCACGTCATGCCGATAGAACCAGCAGGCGTCTGAATTCCGAAGGATTGGTTCGAAAACCAATTGCCGCTCTCATTCTTGGCTTTGTCGAAGGCATTGTTAAAATTGAGATCGAGTTCGCTGAACCTTGATTCCCCAGCCACTGCATCGTCGGAGTCTTCTGCGGGGGGATGGTTCGATAACTTGCCTGCCACTGATCGTTGAGGGACACCGGCATGGTGATCTGAGGGACGATCTCGACGTTCGGGCCGACCGCTTTATGGCTGGCCCCAACCCCGATGATGTACAGGAGGGGGATCTGGAAGTACAGACCAGGCCGGGCGTCACGAGGCTCCACCAAAAGCGAGGCGCTGGATACCGCATAGACTCCGGGATCTCCAGCGATCTCCACCGGGCGCTTCAGAAAACACCAAAAGACGTGTTCGGATGTGGAGTTGTTGACGATATAAATTGTATAATTCATGAATGCGTCCTCCAGCATATTCAGGGTCAGGCGACTGCGCCTCCCAAAACCGTGCACTGAAATGAATACCAAGAGGCCCGTCCGAGTAGTGGCCTACTCCGTGGGACACGGGCAAACGATTGACTACGATAGAAAACTCGAAAGAGAGAAATCAACGTGCGATTGTATTGGGTGGGTATTAGCTGTCAAGCGAGTCGGATGCTCTGGTCATGGAGACAAGATCCACAGTTGGCGAGCGCGATCAGTTGGTGTTGGTTCGCCGTGCCGCGCGCTCCCCGGGCCACACTATCGATCGCGTCGCTCGCACGCGGGCGATGGGCGCGTGCCCGTCGGGCAAATCAGGTGTCGCGGATGGGCGTCGGATCGGTCGAGGTCATGCCGGCGACGCGTCGACAGTTCGTGGCGGCGGGCTGAATTTGCTAGCTAGATCAAATATCTTCCGCGTCACACGGGGGCGCGCGAAGAAAAAGCTTTCGCTTTTACAGAAATCGTGCATGATGCGTGCATCCTGTCCCGCCGAGAGGGGCGTAGCGCGCGATCGTCACGACACGTGGGGCAGGGATGCGGTGGCCGTGAGACGTTGCAGCATGTGCTTGCACATGTGGACGAACGACGCGTCACGGACGTGAAGTCGTGTGGTCCTGGCCTCCCGGTGCCGAGGTCAAGCGCGTGACGAGGCTTCTGGTCTCGCACGATGTGACGGGGTCAATCAGCCGGTCCCCGAGGAGAGCGCGAAGGAAGCGTTAAGACCGCCGCGCAGGGAATG
>NZ_CAFJ01000359.1 GCF_000239795.1 Bradyrhizobium sp. STM 3809
CGCCATCGCCCCGCCCGGTGAACTCCCCGGTTGGAGTTGCGGTGCAAAACGCCTATATGGAGGGCGCGCGGCGGCCGTGAGCCCGCGCTCTTCCCAAGACATCGCCGCTCTCCGGCCCTGAAACGACGTCCGCCGCCCCATGTCCGATATCGCCGTCACCACCGACCAGCCGTCCCGTTCGCCGCTCTCCGACGAGGTCGCGCGCCGGCGCACCTTCGCCATCATCTCGCATCCGGACGCCGGCAAAACCACCCTGACCGAGAAGCTGCTGCTGTTCGGCGGCGCCATCAACCTCGCGGGCCAGGTCAAGGCCAAGGGCGAGCGCCGCAACACCCGTTCGGACTGGATGAAGATCGAGCGCGAGCGCGGCATCTCGGTCGTGACCTCGGTGATGACCTTCGAGTTCGAGGGCCTCGTCTTCAATCTGCTGGACACGCCGGGCCACGAGGACTTCAGCGAGGACACGTACCGCACGCTGACTGCCGTCGATTCCGCCGTCATGGTGATCGACGCCGCCAAGGGCATCGAGGCGCGGACGCGAAAGCTGTTCGAGGTGTGCCGTCTGCGCGACATCCCGATCATCACCTTCATCAACAAGATGGACCGCGAGAGCCGCGATACCTTCGATCTCCTCGACGAGATCGAGAAGACGCTGGCGCTCGACACCACGCCGATGACCTGGCCGGTCGGCCGCGGCCGCGACTTCATCGGCACCTATGACGTCAGGGACGGCGGCGTGCGCCTGCTCGAAGGCGGCGGCGCCAAGACCGGCGCGGCGCAGCAGATCGCGATCTCCGAGCTGGGCAAGCTCAACGCCAATCTCGACATGGGCCAGATCACCGATGAGCTCGAGCTGGTCAAGGAAGCCTGCAAGCCGTTCGAGCTGGACGCCTTCCGCGAGGGCCATCTGACGCCGGTCTATTTCGGCAGCGCGCTGCGCAATTTCGGCGTCGGCGACCTGCTGGAAGGCCTCGGCCGCTACGCGCCGTCGCCGCGCGCGCAGGAGTCCAACCTGCGCAAGGTCGACGCGGCCGAGCCGCGCATGAGCGCCTTCGTGTTCAAGATCCAGGCGAACATGGATCCGAACCACCGCGACCGCATCGCCTTCGCGCGGCTGTGCTCGGGCAAGCTGAACCGCGGCATGAAGGCCAAGCTGGTGCGCACCGGCAAGACCATGCCGCTGTCGAGCCCGCAATTCTTCTTCGCCCAGGACCGCTCGGTCGCGGACGAAGCCTTTGCCGGCGATGTCGTCGGCATTCCCAACCACGGCTCATTGCGCATCGGCGACACGCTGACCGAGGGCGAGGACCTGACCTTCGTCGGCGTGCCGAGCTTCGCGCCGGAAATCGTCCGCCGGGTTCGCCTCACCGACGCGATGAAGGCGAAGAAGCTGAAGGAGGCCCTGCAGCAGATGTCGGAGGAGGGCGTCGTGCAGGTGTTCCGGCCGCGCGACGGCGCGCCCGCGCTGGTCGGCGTGGTCGGCCCGCTGCAGCTCGACGTGCTCAAGGCCCGGCTCGACGCGGAGTACTCGCTGCCGGTCGAGTTCGAGATCTCCGAGTTCTCGCTGGCGCGCTGGATCTCCTGCGACGACAAGAAGAAGCTGGAGGCGTTCATCGCATCCAACAATTCGGGCGTCGCCGACGACGTCGACGGCGATCCGGTGTTCCTGGCCAAGAACGAGTTCTATCTCGGTTACACCAAGGAGCGCGCCGAGGGCATCGTGTTCTCCAACGTCAAGGACGTGAAGAAGAAGGCGTAAGCCTCGCTGTATCTTGTCATTCCGGGGCATCGCGCAGCGATGAACCCGGTATCCACCTTTCCTCTCGTTGTGCCGCCCGATGGAGTCTCCTCGCGGGCCCCCGCGTGGAGGCCGAGGAACGCGATGTAAAAGGCACCGCTTTTCGGCCGCCAACTGGTGCGCTACGTTCCCCCACATCAATCCGGGGGGAAGCGAAGCATGTCAGCCAGGTCCGTGAGCCGACGCGTCCAGCGCCACACCATCACTTTGGTCGCCGTCTGCGGCCTTGCATTCTCCGCGAGCGCCGCCGAGGTGGTCGCGCTCGGCGCCAGCAACACCTACGGCAAGGGCGTCAATCGCGGCGAGGATTTCCCGGCGCAGCTCGAGATGATGCTTCGCGGCAAGGGCGTTCAGGTGAGCGTTGCCAACGCCGGAATCAACGGCGACACGACGGCCGGCATGCTGTCGCGCTTCGACAGCGCGGTCGACGGGTCCACCCGTGTCCTGGTGCTGCAGCCCGGCGGCAACGATGCCCGCAAAGGCGTCGGCGACCAGCGCGCCGGCAACATCAGCGCGATCATGGCCAAGGCCGCGCAGCGCCGCATCAAGGTCGTGATGGTCGAGAACGGCATGCTTCGCGGCCTGCCGCACCAGGTCGACGGCCAGCACCTGACGCCGGACGGCTACCGCATGCTGGCGGCGTCGCTGCTGCCGCGCGTGATCGGCGGCCTGCGCAAATAGGGCTCGCGCCGAAGCCCATCACAGCTCGATGACACCCCGCCGCGCCGCATGCGCGACCGCATCGGTCCGGCCGGTGGCGTCGAGCTTGTCGAGCAGCGAGCCGACATGGAATTTCGCGGTGTGCACGGAGATGCCGAGGCTGCGCGCGATCTCCTTGTTGGAGCAGCCTTCGGCCATCAGCGCCAGCACGTCGCGCTCGCGCGCGGTGAGCTGGAAGGCGTCGTTCGAACGATGTCTGGCATCGTCACGGTTGCTCGCCGCGCCGCCGGGCTTCACGATCGCAACGTCGGCGCGCTCGCCGGGCGGGACGAGCCGCAGGCCGGCGACGCCGCCGAGCAGCGCCGCCAGCCGGTCCGCCAGTTCGGCATCCTCGACCGCCATCGCGATCGTGATCGGAGCAGCCTCGTCCGTGCTCACGCCGGCCGCTCGCCGATCGTGAGCGCCAGGTGCAGCGGCTCGCCGGCACGCAACGCCGCCACATCGACCACGGCGCCGACACTGTCCGGGCCGAGTTCGCGCATCAGCGCCCGCATACCCCGGAACGGCTCATTGTTGAGCGCGGTGATGACGTCACCCTGGCGCAAGCCGGCCGCCGCGGCGGGACCCGCCTTGTCGATGCTCATCACCATCGCGCCGATCCCGTCGTCGAGCCGGACCGGCTGCAACCCGGCGCCGAGATAGCCGCGCGCGATGCGGCCATGGCTCTCGAGCTTGCCGGCAACGCGGATGATGGTTGCGGCAGGGATCACGAGCGTGCGGCGCGGGCCGCGCACGGCCATGCCGAGCGCGCGTCCCTGCGCGTCGAGCACGAGGCCGCCTTCGGAGCTGTGGCGCAGCCTCGTGTCGAGCTCGATGCGGGCGTCGATCTCGCCGCCGCGCAGGCTGCGCCAGGGGCCGGCGGATCTTGACACCATGGCGAGCGCC
Source organism: Bradyrhizobium sp. STM 3809 (assembly GCF_000239795.1). GTDB lineage: Bacteria > Pseudomonadota > Alphaproteobacteria > Rhizobiales > Xanthobacteraceae > Bradyrhizobium. Next base: position 3,404 of record NZ_CAFJ01000359.1, read on the forward strand.
GCGACTGGCGCGCCGTGATCGGCGGCGACGACGACGGCCAGTGCGCCAAGCGGCGGCGCCGCGGTGCCGAGCGCCGCAGGCTGAGCATCTTTCCCGTCCAGGCGGAGCAGCGCGATATCGGTGGTGTGATCGCGTCCCGCGATTGTCGCAGCGCGCGTGGTGCCGTCGGCGAACTGGATCGCCACGTCGCCTTCGTCGGCCAGCGCTTCGTCGGCGGTCACGACCAGCCCTGGCTTCCAGATGAAGCCGGAGGCGCGCGAGCGGTGCGAGTGGACGGAGACGAGCGACGGCGCGGCAGCGGCGACCGTCGCGGACAGCGCTGACGACAGCGCGGAAAAGGCAGAGAGATCGGACATCGACAGCTCCATGGGTTGATCCCAATGTGGAGCGTCGATGATCGTTTCGGAACTCCCCGGGTGGGCAGGCTCCATCTCTGTAGCCCGGACGAGCGCAGCGACATCCGGGTTCATATCTGCAGTTCGTGAGACCCCGGATATCGCTGCGCTCATCCGGGCTACGGCAGCTCAAATCGTCGTGCGCGCCTTCGGCAGCGGGAAGGCGAGATCGCCGTGCTTCGAGGTCTTGAGCCCGAGCCCGACCAGCGCCTCGGCGAAGCGGACCGCGGCGGCCACGCCGTCGATCACGGGAATGCCGAGCTCGGTGGACAGGTCGTGCGCGAGGTCGGCCATGCCGGCGCAGCCGAGCACGATCGCGCCGATGCCGTCCTCGCGCAGCGCCGCGCGGCATTCGCCGAGCAGGGTGCCGCGCACATTGGCCTCGGGCTTGTCGAGATCGAGCACGGCGACGTCGACGGCGCGCACCTTCCTGCAGTGGTGCTCCATGCCGTAGTTGCGCACGAGGTGCTCGGCGATCACCTTGGTGCGCGACAGCGTGGTGACGACGCTGAAGCGGGTGGCAACGAAGCTGGCCGCGTGCATCGCTGCCTCGGCGATGCCGAGCACCGGCGCGGCCGACAGCTCGCGCGCCGCCAGCAGGCCGGGATCGCCGAAGCAGGCGATCACATGGGCGTGGCAGCCTTCGGCATCGCCGGCCTCGATCTCCTTGAGCATCCCCACCGCGGCGATCGCCTCGTCATAATGGCCCTCGATCGAGGCGGCGCCGAAGCGGGCCGTGCGGCCGACGATGCGGGTCGCGGGACCTGCGCTGGCCTGGGCGGCCTTCGCGATCAGATCGGTCATCGAGTCCGTCATGTTCGGGTTGATGACGTTGATCACGGTCTCGGCGTGGCGGTTCATGGTGGCGTCCGTCGCTTGGCTGTCCTGCCGTGTTCTAGCCGAGTTCCGCCGGCACGGTCGAGGGTGTCGGCTGCGCGGGAACGCGCACACGTGAACGGGATTGACCTTGCAATTCCGCAACGAGACCTCAGCTCTGAACCACCCGATCCCGGTCTGCCATGCTGCGTGCCCTCCTGCTTCTCGTGCTGATCCTGGCCGTGCCGGCCAGCGCCGATGCGCGCCGGCGCCAGATCAACCCGGTGCCGTTCGCGCACACGCCGTGCAGCGTGCTCGACGAGCAGCCGTGCACGCCGTCGTTCTGCAGCGTCTATGGTCCCTGGCCTTGCATCCCCGAGATGAACTATCCCTATGGCCAGAACCTGCAGCTGACCATCGAGAGCCGGCCGGCCAAGGATCAGCAGGGCAGGTATCAAAAGCCCGACCACGATCTCGACACGATCGGCGATCTGTTCGCCGCGCTGCGATCGTGCTGGACACCGCCGCCGGAGGACGATGCCCGCGCCGGCATGCAGATGACCGTGCGCTTCAGCTTCAAGCGGACCGGCGAGATGGTGGCGCCGCCGCGTCTGACATTTGCGACCTCCGGCGCTTCGGCCGACACCCGCGCGACCTATCTGAAGGCGATCAATGCCTCGCTCGAGGCCTGCCTGCCGCTGAAGTTCACCGCGGGACTCGGCGGCGCGCTGGCCGGACGTCCGATCGCGATCCGCTACGTCGACAACCGCGATTTGGGCAAGACGTCGCAGCAGCAATAGCCCTTGGCCGCGCGAGACCGATCCATTCTCTCGCCAGATGGGCCCGCCGTCATTCCGGGACGACGCGCCAGCGTCGAACCTGGAATCCCGAGCTTGTGTTCGACGACTGCAAATCCATCTCGAGAGTCCGGGTTCGGCTCTGCGAGCCGCCCCGGAATGACGATCGGCCGCGCCGAAGCGCGGGTCACGTTGCGAGGCGGCCCCCGGAAATGATACCCAGGTGTCCTGATATTGCGTGCACAAGAGGGGGACGCCGTGGGACTTCTGGTGATGGTGGTGGGGCTCGTGCTGTTTCTCGGCGCGCATGTGTTCACGACGCGGCGCGAGGCGCGGGCGCAGCTCATCGCGCGTCTGGGCGAGGGCAGCTATAAGCTCGCTTATACGGTCGTGGCGCTCGCCGGCCTGGCGCTGATCGTCTGGGGCTTTTCCGAGTACCGCCACGGCGGCGGCTGGATCCAGGTCTGGACACCGCCGAAGGCCTTCAAGCACATCAACCTCGCCTTGATGCTGCCAGCCGTCATCATGATCGTCGCCGCCTACATCCGCGGCCGCATCTACACGACGCTGAAGCATCCGATGCTCGCCGGCGTGAAGCTGTGGGCGTTCGGGCATCTGCTGGCGAATGGCGATCTCGGCGGCATCATCCTGTTCGGCTCGATCCTGGCCTGGGCGGTGTTCGACCGCATCTCGCTGAAGCGCCGCGCCGACGCCGGCGGGCCGCCGATTCCGGTTGGCGGCGTCGGCAACGACGTCATCGCCGTCGTGGTCGGCATCATCGTCTATCTCGCGCTGGCCTTCGCGTTCCATCCCGTCGTGCTCGGCATTCCCGTCATCGGCAATTAGCACTGGTCGTAAGGCCGATTCTGCCACACATTTTCGGCGCCGCTCGTTGGAGCGGTGCCGGCCGTACGGTTCGGCAACCAACAAGAACACGTCAGGGGAGGCGATCCGATGGAGTGGTCGCAACATGCCGCCATCATGGCGATGCGCCGCGAGCAGCGTTTCGGCGACCGTGTGGTGCCGTTGTTCGCCGAGCGGCCGGCCAGCATCTGGGCGATGGTCGAGGAGGCGGTCGCACGGAACGGTGGCGGCGAGGCACTGATCTGCGGTGCGCAACGGCTCTCCTGGCGCGAGGTCGCGGAGCAGGCGGCGCGCATCGCCGGCGGGTTGCAGGCGCGGGGCTTGCGCAAGGGCGACCGCCTGGCCCTGCTGCTCGGCAACCGCATCGAGTTCGTGCTGACGCTGTTTGCCGCTGCCAAGCTCGGACTGATCACGGTGCTGCTGTCGACGCGGCAGCAGACGCCTGAAATTGCCTATGTGCTGAATGATTGCGGCGCGCGGCTGCTGTTGCATGAGGCTGGGTTGCGAGATCGACTGCCGGCCGCCGCCGAGACGCCCGAGCTGGCCGGCCGCGTCGCGGTCGACAATGATCCCGCGCGCTCGGACTTCGCGGCGTTGACCGGTCACGCACCTCATGCCGACGAGGTCGCGGTGGCCGAAGAGGACATCGCGATGATCCTCTACACCTCCGGCACCACCGGTCGCCCCAAAGGCGCGATGCTCGCCCATTGCAACATCGTCCACTCCTCGATGATCTACGAGGCCTGCCTCGGCCTCACGCCGTCCGACCGTTCGATCGCGGCGGTGCCGCTCGGCCACGTCACCGGCGTGGTGGCCAACGTCACCAGCATGGCGCGCTGCGCGGGCACCCTGATCGTGATGCCGGAGTTCAAGGCCGGCGAGTATCTCATGCTCGCGGCGCGCGAGCGCGTGACCTACACGGTCATGGTGCCGGCGATGTACAATCTTTGCCTGCTGCAGAGCGACTTCGACAGCCACGATCTGTCCTCCTGGCGCATCGGCGGCTTTGGTGGCGCGCCGATGCCGGTGGCCACGATCGAGAAGCTGGCGGCGAAGATCCCCGGCCTGCGGCTGGTCAACGCCTACGGCTCCACCGAGACCACCTCGCCTTCGACCCTGATGCCGCCCTCGCTGACGGCGCGCCACATCGACAGCGTCGGCTTGCCATGCCCCGGCGCCAGCATCCTGGTGATGGACGCGCAGGGCAGAGAACTGCCACGCGGCGAGATCGGCGAGATCTGGATCGGCGGCGGCCAGGTCATCAAGGGCTATTGGAATCGGCCCGAGGCCACGGCCGAGAGCTTCACGGCCGGCTACTGGCACTCGGGCGATCTCGGCTCGATCGATGCCGACGGTTTCGTCCGGGTGTTCGACCGCCAGAAGGACATGATCAATCGTGGCGGGCTGAAGATCTATTCGGCCGAGGTCGAATCGGTGCTGGCCGGCCACCCTGCTGTGGTCGAGAGCGCGATCGTCGCCCGCCCGTGTCCGGTGCTGGGCGAACGGGTCCATGCCATCGTGGTCACGCGCGCGCCGGCCGAGGCGGAGGATCTGCGCCGCTGGTGCGCCGAGCGGCTGTCCGACTACAAGGTGCCGGAAACCCTGACGGTGACGCCGGACCCGCTGCCGCGCAATGCCAACGGCAAGGTGATGAAACGGCAGTTGCGCGAGGCCTTGACGGCGTGATAGCCGCCTTCCACCGCTCGAGCCGCCGGAGACGCGAGTAACGCCTTGATTCGGCTGCACTCGCCTTGCCACCGCCATACCAATGCGGTATCCGCGCCGGCGTGCGGGCGATGGGCGGCTCGCGCGGCACTTCAGGTCCACTCGCGTGCGATCGCCGCGAACCCCATGGGATATGATTAAGTGTCTGAATTTATTGACGAAGTAGACGAGGAGTTCCGCCGGGAACAGCTCAAGAAGCTGTGGGACCGCTACTCGCTCTTCATCATTGCCGTCGCGGTTCTCATCATCGCGGGGGTCGGCGGCTGGCGCGGCTACCAGTATCTGGAGGGCCAGAAGGCGGCCGAGGCCGGCAGCGCGTTCAACAATGCCCTCGAGCTCTCCGAGCAGAACAAGCATGCCGAGGCCGAGAAGGCCTTCGCCGAGGTCGCGGCGACCGCCCCCTCCGGATACCGCATGCTGGCGCGTTTCCATCAGGCGGCCGAGGCCGCGGTGCGCGACCGAGCGGCCGCGGTGAAGCTCTACGACGACATCGCGGCCGACCGGAGCATCGGCGCCGAACAGCAATCCATGGCCCGTCTGCGGGCCGCCGGCCTGCTGGTCGATTCCGCGCCTTACACTGATCTCAAGTCGCGACTCGAAAGCGAGACGGTGGCCGGAGCACCGTTCCGTCACGCCGCCCGCGAGCTGCTGGCGCTGTCGGCGTGGAAAGCCAACGACGCGGCCGCGGCCCGCCAATGGCTCGACATGATCGCGTTGGATGGTGAAACGCCGCCAGGCCTGCGCTCGCGCGCCGAGGCGCTGCAGGCGCTGCTGCCTGCGGTCGCCAAGAGCTGAGCCAGGAACTGAGCCAGGAACTGAGCCAAGAGCTGATGGTGCGCCGATCGCGGCTTTCGCGACGGCGAAACTGAGTTTGATCGGAAGATGACCACCATGCGCCGCCCCCAACGCCTCATCGCCCTGTTCGTCCTCGTCGCGCTCGCGGGCGTCCTCGGCGGCTGCGCCAGCGGTGGCAGCTTCGACCCGTCCGACCTGCTCGATTTCCTCGATACCAAGAAGAAGCTGCCGGGCGACCGTAAGCCGGTGTTCCCGGAGGGCGTGCCGGGCCTGGAGCAGGGCGTTCCCAAGGAGCTCTACAAGGGCGCCCAGCAGCAGCCGATGGAGGATCCGGCGGCCCAGGCCGCGGCGCCGACACCGCCGGCGGAGCAGCCCAAGGGCAAGAAGGGCGCCAAGGGCCGCCAGCAGGCGGCCGTGAGCAATCCGGCGCCGGCCGCCGCCGACCCGCAGGCGCAGGACGGCGAGGCGGCTGCGGTCGAGGAGGGCGCTTCGGCGGTGCCGCCAGCCCCGAAACCGAAGAAGATCGTTCGCCGCCGTACCACCGCCCCGCCGGCCGATGACACGGCCCCGGCGGATCAGCCGGCCCGGCAATCCAGCGGCCAGTTCCCGGCGCCGGTTCCGAGCGGTTCGTTCAGCCGTTAATCTCACTGGCGAATCGGCCGATCGCCCGTTCGGTTTTGCCGCCGGATGCGCTAAAGCTGCGCGCTCACGCGCACGGATCATCATGCCCTTCACCATCGCCATCATCGGCCGGCCCAATGTCGGCAAATCGACGCTGTTCAACCGTCTGGTCGGACAGAAGCTGGCGCTCGTCGACGACATGCCTGGCGTGACCCGCGACCGCCGCGAGGGCGAGGCCAAGCTCCACGATCTCCACTTCACGATCATCGACACCGCCGGCCTCGACGAGGGTCCGAAGGGCTCGCTGACGGCGCGGATGCAGGAGCAGACCGAGACCGCGATCGCGCTCGCCGACGCGCTGTTCTTCGTCATCGACGCCCGCATCGGCCTGACGCCGGCGGACCGCGCCTTCGCCGATTTCGCCCGCCGCGCCGACAAGCCGGTGCTGCTGCTCGCCAACAAGAGCGAGGGCAAGCATGGCGAACTCGGCGCGATGGAATCCTATGCGCTCGGGCTCGGCGATCCGATTCCGATCTCGGCCGAGCATGGCGAGGGCATGGGCGAGCTCTACGACGCCGTCAGCAAGCTCGTTCCGCCCGCGGATGACGAGGAGGAGCGCGAGGAGACCGACGAGGAGCGTGCCGCAAGGCCGATCCGCGTCGCCATCGTCGGTCGTCCCAATGCCGGCAAGTCCACCTTGATCAACCATCTGCTCGGTGAGGAGCGGCTGCTGACCAGCCCCGAGGCCGGCACCACGCGCGATTCGATCGCCGTCGAGATCGAGCACAAGGGCCGCGGCTTCCGCATCTACGATACCGCGGGGTTGCGGCGGCGGTCGCGGATCGAGGAGAAGCTGGAAAAGCTCTCGGTCGCGGATGCGTTGCGCGCGGTGCGGTTCGCCGAGGTGGTGGTGCTGATGATGGACGCGCAGAACCGCTTCGAGGAGCAGGACCTGCGCATCGCCGACCTGATCGAGCGCGAGGGGCGGGCGCTGGTTCTCGCGGTCAACAAATGGGACCTGATGGACGGCAAGCCCGGCCAGATCTCCACGCTGCGCCGTGACGCCGACCATTGGCTGCCGCAGGTCTCGGGCGTGCCGATCGTCGCCGTCTCCGGCCTGATGGGCGAGGGCATCGACCGGCTGATGCAGGCGATCGTCGAGGCCTACGGCATCTGGAATCGCCGTGTGCCGACGGCGGCGCTGAACCGCTGGTTCGAGGGCGCCATCGCCGACAATCCGCCGCCGGCGGTGTCGGGCCGCCGCCTCAAGCTCAACTACATCACCCAGACCAAGGCGCGGCCGCCGAGCTTCGTTCTGTTCTGCTCGCGCGCCGACGCGATCCCGCAATCCTACCTGCGCTACCTCGTCAACTCGATGCGCGAGACCTTCGAATTGCCGGGCACGCCGGTGCGCATCACCCTGCGTGAGAAGGCGAACCCGTTCGCCCACAAGCGCAAGCGGCCGAACTGATCGGCGAGCGGTGTCCCGGGCGACAACCGCAGCGGCTTGTCGACGAAATGATAGGCGAGCATCGCCGTGCCCAACGCGATTGCGACCTGGGTGATGCCCCAGTTCAGGTTCGGATAGATCCTGAACAGCGAGCCGGTCGCCGCGAACAGCACCGGATAGTGCAGGATGTAGAGCGGGAAGCTGATCTCGCCGAGATAGTCGCACACCGCCGCCGTCCGGCCGCCGAGATCGCCGATGCGATAGAACACCACGATCAGCGTGCCGATCCAGGCGATGCAGTTCACCGCCGCGGAGCCGAAATGGTGAACGTCGAAGAACTTCGCCTGGGTGGCGACCGAGGCCAGCCCGGCGATCCCAAGCCCCACGACATAGCGGATATCGCGCGGCTGTCGGTACGCGACCCAGCCGGCGAGCCACGCCCACAACATCACGATTCCCGTCAGCCAGTACGAGTTGCGGCCAGCGACATATTCGTTGCGGAACAGCGGCCAGGCGACGAAGCATAGCGCCGAGACGATCATCAGCGCCGGAATGTGCGGCCGGCCCTCGAGCTTCCTGAAGACGGGCGCGAGCAGATAGTAGACCGCCTCGATGGACAGTGACCAAGCAGGATAGAGGAACGAGATCATGATCGGCAGGACCGCCTCGAGCAGCAGCATGCAGCCGATGAACTGCCAGGCGGTCGGTGCCTTGGCCGGAACGAGGTAGCCGCCGGCGGCCCCGAACACCGACCAGGCGAGCCAGCCGATCGCCACCGCCAGCGCATTGAGAGGCAGGATCCGCAGCACGCGGCGGCGGAGATAGCCCTCGGGCCGTGACGCGATCGAGTGATGGATGCTGAAGCCGGAGATGACGAAGAAGCACATCACCGCCATCAGGCCGCTCTTGGTCAGAACGGGGATCGCCCGCTCGGCCGGCCCGACATTGTAGGTGTGGTCGAACAGCACCCACATCGCCAGCAGAAACCTGAGGCCGCCGAGCACCGGCCAAAATCCACGCTGCGGCTCGTTCATGACGCTGCACATACTGACGTCCGGACGCACCGTGCGCCGGTTAAAGACCATCAGTCCCAGCAATGAACAGTAATGATCTGACACAGATCGGAGCGGTACAATGATCCTCATCGACAGCTGATCGTGCCCGGTGTGCTCCTTTCGAACCCCATTGTGCCATCCCGGTCACAGAACCTCCCTCAATCCGCCGAGAAGCCGAACGGCACCGACGACGTCCTGAAATCGTCGGGGAGGATTTCGCGGCCGATCGGCGGCGCCGAGCGGGCGGCGCATTTCGGCCGGTGGCAGACGCGGCAGGCGGTGCCGATCGGGGTTGGCATGTTCGCGTCTGGCCCGTGGCCGTCGCGGGTGTAGATCAGCTGCCCCGCATGCTCGGCGGCGCAGCCGACCGCGATGGCGCGCTCGACGCGCACCGCGCCGTAGGAGCCGCCGCCGGCGGTGACGGTGCGCGCGATCGAGAAGAAGCGGCGGCCGTCCGGCAGCTCCAGCCATTGCGTGACGATCTGGCGCGGCGTCTTGAAGATGCCGTGCACCGACCATAATGGGCAGGCGCCGCCGTGCCGCGCGAACGGAAAGCCGGCGCCGTCGAGCAGTTTTGACACGTTGCCGGCGGGGTCGACGCGGATCAGGAAGAACGGAATCTTCTCGGCGCCCGGCTTCTGCAAGGTCGTGACGCGATGCGCCGTCTGCTCGAAGCTGGTGCCGAACTGCCGCGCCAGCGCTTCGAGATCATAGGCCCTGGCATCGACGGCTTTGGCGAAGATCGAGTAGGGCATGATGATCGCCGCCGCCGCATAGGCCGCGAGCGCGCGGCGCGCCAGCAGCTCGGCGGTCTTGCTGGCGAACTTGCCATCCTCCAGCGCCGCGCCGATCTCGGTGTCCAGCTCGAGATAAGCGAGCTGCCGCGCCAGCTCGAATTTCAGGCTCGCGCTGTCGAGCGAGTCCTCGATCAGCAATTGCCGGCGGTGCAGGTCGAGGCGCCTGAGCGAGCCGAGCATCACGTTCGGCGGCATGTAGCGGACCTGGAGCTTGTGCTTCTCGCGAAAGCGTTCAATGAAGCCGGAGGGGCTCGCCGTGACCTGCGGCGACCCGGTCGCCGAGCCCTGGAAGACCGCCTGAGCCAGCCGCTCGGCGGCATCGTCGAGACCGGCAAAATTGTTGCGGCGGGCGGCGAGGAAGCGGCGGACGTCGGCGACGGGATCGTTGGCGTCGAAGCCCTCGGGCAGCGGCGCGCCGCCGGAGATCGAAGGCGCCCGTTCGGCCAGCGCCAGCTGTTCCTCGCGATAGGCGGTGTAGAGCCGCAGGAAGGCCTCGGCCATGCCGGGATAGCTGACGGCGAGGTCGGATATCTCCAGGGCGGGGATGTCGATGTCCGAGAACATCGGGTCCTTCAGCACCGACTGCATCCGCGCGGTATGATCGGCACCGCCGTCGCCGGCGAGGTCGGCGAGGTCGATCTTGTAGGTCCGCGCCAGCCGCAGCAGCATGTCGGCGGTGACCGGCCTCTGGTTCCGCTCCAAAAGAGCCACGTAAGGCGCTGATATCTCGAGGTCCGCGGCCATGTCGGCCTGGGTGAGGCCGAGCTCGCGGCGCAGCCGGCGCAGGCGCGGGCCCATGAAGATCGAGCGTGCCGTGGCGGTTGTCATGGCCAGAACTCCCGTCTGTAATCTCCTTACAGCTATACACGAGAGATTTGTAAAGTGTGACAAGTTTTCCGCGCAATGTCTGGTCCATCAGCTGCGCGTGCTTACAACAGGTCCCAGGTTGTCCTTAACCAAGGGATCACGGACATGAACTTCCAACCGCGTGGACTGAACGACCAGGCTCTCCAGGGACCCTCGTCCTACCAGGCCGAGGTCGAGGCGGCGCGTGCGCTGCTCGAGACCAATCCGACCTGGAACGGCGTCACCGCCGAGGCCGTGGCGCGCATGCGCCTGCAGAACCGCTTCAAGACCGGTCTCGACGTCGCCCGCTACACCGCCGCCGTGATGCGCGCCGACATGGCCGCCTATGATGAAGACGCCACCAAGTACACGCAGTCGCTGGGCTGCTGGCACGGCTTCATCGCGCAGCAGAAGCTGATCTCGATCAAGAAGCATTTCGGCCGCACCGACCGCCGCTACCTCTATCTCTCCGGCTGGATGATCGCGGCGCTGCGCTCCGAGTTCGGCCCGCTGCCGGACCAGTCGATGCACGAGAAGACCTCGGTGCCCGCGCTGATCGAGGAGCTCTACACCTTCCTGCGCCAGGCCGACTCGCGCGAGCTCAACGATCTCTTCCGCACGCTGGACGCGGCCCGCAAGGCCGGCGACAAGGCGAAGGAGACCGAGATCATCGCCAAGATCGACGGCTTCCAGACCCACGTCGTTCCGGTCATCGCCGACATCGATGCCGGCTTCGGCAATGCCGAGGCGACCTATCTGCTCGCCAAGAAGATGATCGAGGCGGGCGCCTGCGCGCTGCAGATCGAGAACCAGGTCTCGGACGAGAAGCAGTGCGGTCACCAGGACGGCAAGGTCACCGTGCCGCATGACGTCTTCCTGGCCAAGATCCGCGCCTGCCGCCACGCCTTCCTGGAGCTCGGCGTCGAGGACGGCATCATCGTCACCCGCACCGACTCGCTCGGTGCCGGTCTGACGCAGCAGATCGCGTTCTCCAGCCAGCCGGGCGATCTCGGCGACCAGTACAACAGCTTCCTCGATTGCGAAGAAGTGACGCCCGCGACCGCGCGCAGCGGCGACGTGATCATCAATCGCGACGGCAAGATGATGCGGCCGAAGCGGCTGCCCTCGAACCTCTACCAGTTCCGTCCCGGCACCGGCGAGGACCGCTGCGTGCTCGACTGCATCACCTCGCTGCAGAACGGCGCCGACCTGCTGTGGATCGAGACCGAGAAGCCGCATATCGAGCAGATCGCCAAGATGGTCGACCGCATCCGCAAGGTGATCCCGAACGCCAAGCTCGCCTACAACAACTCGCCGTCGTTCAACTGGACCCTCAACTTCCGTTGGCAGGTCTATGACGCGATGAAGGAGGCGGGCCAGGACGTCAGCCGCTACAACCGCGCCGAGCTGATGAAGGCGGAGTACGACGACACCCCGCTGGCGAAGGAAGCCGACGAGCGCATCCGCACCTTCCAGGCGGACTCGGCCAAGCGCGCAGGCATCTTCCACCACCTCATCACTCTGCCGACCTACCACACCGCCGCGCTGTCGACGGACAATTTGGCGAAGGAGTACTTCGGCGAGCAGGGCATGCTGGGCTACGTCAAGAACGTCCAGCGCGCCGAGATCCGCCAGGGCATCGCCTGCGTCAAGCACCAGAACATGGCCGGCTCCGACATCGGCGACGACCACAAGGAATACTTCGCCGGCGAGAAGGCCCTGAAGGCCGGCGGCGCGCACAACACGATGAACCAGTTCAGCTGAAACAGTCCTGCTGAATTGTTGCACTAACAGGACCCGTCTGGAGCGGCACCGCTCCAGGCGGGTTTTGCTTTTGCGCGGGTGATCCACGACGCAACTCGAAACTTCCATCATCGGCCCGCTACAAATCGTCGAAGTGTACCGACGGCCTCGCATCTCAACCCTCATGGTGAGGAGCGCCGCCCTTGCGGCGCGTCTCGAACCATGAGGCCACAGCGGGGGCCTCGCCCTTCGAGACGCCCGCCTGCGGCGGGCTCCTCAGGGTGAGGGTTGAGGGCGGGGGAGTGGATGCTGCAGGCGTCGCCATGGGTCACTCCACTCGCTGCACTCACCGCTCACTCAGCGCCAGCCGCGCGCCGAGCAGCGCGAAGCCGCCGGCAAACGCCCGGCGCAGCCACATCATGACTCGCGGCCGGCTGACGACCCGATCGCGCACGGCTGATGCGAACAGCCCGTAGACCACGAACACCGCGAATGTCATCGCCATGAACGTGGCTGACAGCTCCAGCATGGCGGCGAGCGGATGCGCCGCGTCGGAGGCGATGAACTGCGGCAGGAAGGCGAGGAAGAAGATCGACAGTTTTGGATTGAGGATGTTGATCAGGAAACCGGTCAGCACCACGCGTCCCGCCGACCGCGCCTGCTGATCTTGCCTGGCATCCTCCCTGGCATCGTCCTTCTCCACCGACAGCGCGCCGCGCTCACCGATCGTCTGCCAGGCCATGTAGAGCAGATAGGCCACGCCGCAATATTTCAGCGCGGCGAACGCCAGCGCGCTGGTGTGCAGCACCGCGGCGAGGCCGACGATGGCGGCTGACATCGCCGGGATGATGCCGAGCGTGCAGCCGAACGCGGCGGCGATGCTCATCCGCGATCCCCTCGTCAGCGCCACGGCGAGCGTGTAGAGCACGCCGGTGCCCGGCGAGGCCACCACGATCAGCGAGGTCAGCAGGAAGGCGGTGGACATCGGGTCATCTCCTTGAGGGGAAGGGGCGAGGGGCATCAGCTGGCGAGGCGCGGCAGCAGCCGCAGCGCGTTGCCGCGCTCGATCGCGGCGAGCTCGCGGTCGCTGAACACGCCGGCCTCGGAGAGGCCGCGGACGTGATCGAGGCTGGTGCGATAGGGATAGTCGGTGCCGAACAGGATCTGCGAGGCCGGGATGATCGCCGCCAGCGCCGACATCGCGCCCTTGTTCGCGGTCTGCGCGGTGTCGTAGTAGAACCGCCGGAGCTCGGCGAGTGTCCCCTCCGGCACGGTCGGCTTGGCCTTGGGATCGAGCAGCGGGTTGCGCACGAAGCGCTCGATCAGGAACGGCATGGTGCCGCCGGCATGTGAGAAGATCCAGCTGATGTCGCGGAATTTCAGCGCATTCCCCGAGAACACGATGTCGGCGATGGTGCGCGTGGTGTCGGTGCCGAACTCGATCATGACAGGCTGCTGCGTCTTCACCAGGTCGACACAGCAATTGGCCGCGGTCGGATGGGTGTAGACCACGGCCTTGCGCCGGTTGAGCTCCTCCATGACCGGCAGGAAGGCGGGATCGCCGAGCCATTTGTCGCCATAGCTGGTCATCAGCGCGATGCCGTCGGCCTTGAGCACGTCGAGCGCATGCGCGATCTCCCGCAGGCTGCCCTCGGTGTCGGCGAGGGGGATCGTGGCGAAGCTGCCGAACCGGCCGGGATGATCGGCGACGAGCTTCGCGGCATACTCGTTGCACTCCCGCGCCAGCGTGCGCGCCGGCTCGCCCGCGGTGAAGTTCAGCGCCGGCGTCGTCACTGACAGGATGGCGACCGCGACGCCGGCTTTGTCCATGTCCTCGAGCGACTTCTCCGGCGTCCAGTTCTTCATCAGCGGATCGCCGAAATTGGCGGCGTTGGAAGCCGCGATATAGGCCGGCGGCGACAGGTGATGATGCACGTCGATGCGGAACGGCTCGTCGTTGCGGGAGGGCGTCGCGGCGGCTGCCGCCTGCGCCACCGCACTGTCCGGCCCGCCCGGCCCGAGCGCGGCGATGGCCGCAGCGCCGGCGATGAAGCGGCGCCGGTCGAGCCGCGCGCGCAGGCCCGGCCTCGCGAGCGACGCCGTGAGCGGCGCGCAACAGGCGCAGCCGCGACGGGACCAGGGATGATGCTCCGTCATGGTCGTCCTCCCTTCGGCCCTCTCCGGGACCTCCGTCGTTCGTTCGGCGGCCCGGCCGAGGGGCGCTGGTGTCGATGGGTACCACGTCGCCGAAGCGGGCCCCAATCACTTCGCTGCTCGCGATCCCCGGCCACGAGCGCCCGTCATGCGCTGATCGGGCAGTGCCGGCTCACGGCGCGAACGGAGAGCGCCAGGCGCGGCAGAGGGGGCAGGGAGACGCGAGGACGCATCGTCGCGGCGCGGTGTCGCGCCCGAGCTTTGCCGGTTGTCTCGCCCTCCATCACACA
>NZ_CAFJ01000358.1 GCF_000239795.1 Bradyrhizobium sp. STM 3809
CCTTAGGCTATGGCTTCCGGGCTCGCCCTGCGGGCGCCCCGGAATGACGACGGCTAACTGGCACTGTTTCTGACGCAGCAGTATGAGCCGCAAGGCGTAACCCGCCGTCTCTCCACACCGGCGGATGACGCTGCGCTCATCCGCCCTACCCTCGCTGAGGCGGAGCAAAGCGTTGCTCGGCTTCGCTTGCATGCCGGCGCGTTCTGCGCCGAAACGCTCATTTCGTCATAGCTCTCAGATACATCGCTCGTTTCAAGAGCCCCGCGCCAAAATAAATTGCTTCCGAAAATCAGCAAATCATGGCTATTGTGTCTCCGTTCCGGTCCGGATGAGGGGCGTACGCGTCGTCACGAGACGTTGGGCCGGCAATGCGGTGGACGTGAGCGCATCAGCGCGCCCTGGTGGTGCGGACGAATGAGGCGTTTGCGGAACGTGAAGTCGCGTGGTCCTGACACCCCGAAGCTGGTGTCTCCCGCGCAATGCGCGCAAGCGCATTGTCGCGTCACGGTGGCCAACAAGCCGGGCGCCGGGGAGATCGCGTATAAGCGTTAAACCATCGCGCAGGGAATGCCGGGTCGAATCGGCTGCACCTGTGGTGACTGCCGCCTGCTTTCTTTGTTGCAGGCGGGCCATGGGTGAGGCCTTCACCCGGCATTCCCTGCGCCCTCATCATCGTGAGAGGGCGGACGCCGTCCACATCCTCCGGGCGCGATCGCGCCGCGGACACGTCGTCACGTGCCCTGCTGTTTGACCGGTTGAAGAGGATAGCCATGGCTTGCGGCCATGCGCTTGACGGCGCATGTCGCGGCGGCCTTCACGCCTCGAGCAGCGCCGTGAACACCCGCCGCACCTCGCTCTGGGTCTCGCGCACGCGCGCCTCCAGCGCCGAGAAGTCGGGCGCGTCGCCCGCACGCGCCATCACCCGCAGCAGGTCGTCGCCGGCCTGGTCGGGCTTGAACTTGTCGCTGACGCACAGCCGCAGGATCTGGGTGAGGTCATGATAGAGCCGCGCCGCCTGGCGCAGGATCACGGTTTCCGCACGCGGCAGCACGCCGAGACGCTCGGCATTGTCGAGCACCGTGAGCGAGCTGACGTCGAGGATCTCGGGCTTGGTCGCGGCGTGGACGAGCTGCAGATATTGCGCGACGAAATCGATGTCGACCATGCCGCCGGCGGCGTGCTTGAGGTCCCAGAGGTCCGTTTCGCCCTTCTCGGCGGCGATCGCGCGGCGCATGTCGGCGACGTCGCGGGCGATGGCCTGGGCGTCGCGGCTGCGGCGCAGCGCGGTCTGGATGATCGCCTCGATGCGGGCGCGGAAGGCAGGCGAGGCCGAGATCACGCGCGCGCGGGTCAGCGCCATGTGCTCCCAGGTCCACGCCTCCTGCTCCTGATAGTGCGCGAAGGAGTCGATGTGCGAGGCGAGCGGGCCGGCGCGGCCCGACGGGCGCAGCCGCATGTCGATGTCATAGAGCACGCCGTAATTGGTGCGCGAGGTGAAGGCGGAGATCAGGCGCTGGGTGAAGCGGGCGAAATAATGCGCGCCCTGCAGCGCGCGCTCGCCATCGGAATCGGGCGCGTCGGCGTCGAAGTCGTAGAGCAGGATCAGGTCGAGATCCGACGAGGCGGTCATCTCGCGCGCCCCCAGCCGGCCCATCGCGATGATCGCGGTCTCCTGGCCCTTGATGCGGCCATGCTGGGCGGCGAAGCGCTCGGTGACCAGATCGTGCACGGTGTGCACGATGCCTTCGGCGACGTCGGCAAAGGCCGTGCCCGCCTGCTGCGCCGACACGGTGCCGGAGAGGATGCGCGTGCCGATCAGGAACAGGCTCTCCTGGCCGAACAGCCGGAGGCGATCGAGGAACTCCTCATAGGTGCCGGCGTCCTGCAAGGTCGCCGCGAGTCGCGTCGACAGCTCGCGCTTGTCGGGAATCGCCCCGAAGAAGCGCGGATCGATCAGGCCGTCCATCAGCCGCGGCTGCCGCGCCAGCATGTCGCCGAGCCGCGGGGCCGCGCCGAGCACCAGCGCGACCAGCGCGACGAGGTCGCGGTTCTGGCCGAGCAAGGTGATCAGCCGCCCGCCGAGCTGCAGCGCCTGCAGGAAGCGGTCGAAGGCGGTGACGGCGCGGTCGGGTTCGTCGGCATGGGCGAGACCGTCGATCAGCGCCGGCAGGAACTCGGTGAAGCTCGCCCGCGTCGCCTCGGCGCGGAACACGCGGTAGTCGCCGGCAAGCCATTGCTGCAGGGTCCTGGCGACCATGACCGGATCACGGAAGCCGAGCGCGACGAGATGTTCGAGCAGGCGCGGGTCGTCCGGGCCGGCGCCGTAATTCACCGCCGGCAGGCTGACCGTGCCGGTCGGATCGCCTTCGAACAGCCGCGCGTAGTGTCCCTGCACGACGTTGAGGTGGAACAGCAGATCGCCGGCGAAGCGCTCGCGGCTGTCATAGCCGAAGAAGCACGCGAAACGAGACACGCCCTCGATGTCGTCCGGCAGGCTGTGGATCTGCTCGTCGGCCATCATCTGCAGGCGATGCTCGACGCGGCGCAGGAACTCGTAGGCGGTGGTGAGCTCGTCGCGGGCCTGCGCGGTGATCCAGTTGCTCGCGGTCAGCACCTCGAGCGCCTGCAGGGTCGGACGCACGCGCAGCTCGGGGTGGCGGCCGCCGGCGATCAGCTGCTGGGTCTGGGCGAAGAACTCGATCTCGCGAATGCCGCCGCGGCCGACCTTGACGTTGTGGCCCTCGACCGCGATCTCGCTATGGCCGCGGTAGACCTGCATCTGCCGCTTCATGTCGTGGACGTCGGTCAGCGCCTGGAAGTCGAGATGCTTGCGCCAGACGAACGGCGACAGCTCGGCCAGCATCGCCTCGCCGGCGACGAGGTCGCCGGCACAGATACGGGCCTTGATCATCGCGGCGCGTTCCCAGGTGCGGCCCTCGCGTTCGTAGTAGTGCAGCGCCGCTTCGGTCGACATCGCCACCTGCGTCGAGGCCGGATCAGGGCGCAGCCGCAGGTCGACGCGGAACACGTAGCCGTCGGCGGTGCGGCTCTGCAGCAGTCGCGCCATCGCTTGGGTGACGCGGACGAAGAACGGCTGCGGCTCGATATCGCGCACGAGCGTCGTGGAGTCCGGATCGAAGAACACGATGAGGTCGATGTCGCTGGAATAGTTCAGTTCGCCCGCGCCCATCTTGCCCATCGCGAGCACGAACAGCCCGCAGCCCCGCTCCGGCTGCTCGGGATCGGCGGGCGAAAGGCGGCCGCGCGCGGCCTCCTGGCGCAGCAGATGGCGCAGCGCCATCTGCACCGAGGACACCGCAACATCGGTCAGCGCCGCCGTGACCTGCATGACCGGCCAGACGCCGCCGATATCGCACAGCGCGATCAGCAGCGCCGCCTCGGATTTGAGCCGCCGCAGCAGGCTCATCACCTCCGCCTCGCTGCCGGCGGCCACCACCTCGCGGGCGGTGCGGGCGATCAGCTCGGAGAGATGCGTCTGCGGCTCGCAGCGCAGGAGAACGTCCAGCCGCCGGCCATCGGCGCGGATGAGATCGAACAGATAGGGGGAGGATTCGGCGATGCCCAGAAGGATCGTCCGCGGCCAGCCGCCGGCGAGCCGCGCGCGGAGCGATGCGGCGAGCGATGGCTCGAGCTCGGCGAGCCAGTCCTGCAGACGGTGTTCGGCTGTATCGGGCGCACGGACATGCGGGCCGGCAACGAAACGCCCGGCCAGACTGCTCTGCCCGTCCGCGTTTCCCGGCGCGGAGGAGGTCATGCAGCCTTCTGTGGCACATCCTGCGTCGGCGCCGCAAGCTTCGCGGGCACACCCGCGCCGGCCGGCAGCACGAGGGTTGCGATCAGCCCGGGTCTGGCGTCGCCGAGCCTGAGTTCGCCGCCGTGCAATGTCGCCACCGCGGAAGCGAGGCTGAGGCCGAGGCCGGAACCCGGCAAGGTGCGCGACGCCTCCAGCCGCACGAAGCGTTCCACCGCGTGCTTGCGTTCCGTCTCGGGGATGCCCTCGCCATGATCGGTGACGCTGAGCAGCACCTGGCCGCCCTCGCGCCGCGCTTCGATCAGGATCTCGCGGCTGGCAGCCGCGGCCGCCGTGTCGAGCGGCAGCGCCGCCGGCTTGCCGTATTTGATCGCGTTCTCGACCAGATTGGCCAGCGCCTGGCTGATCAGCTCGCGATTGCCATGCACCGGCGCCGCCGCCGCATTGACGCGCAAGGTCATGTCGTTGTCCTCGGCGAGCGGCTCGTAGAGCTCATGAATGCCGCCGGCGACCTCGGCCGCATCGAACTCGACCATGTCGCCGCGTGCCTGCCCGGACTCCGCCCGCGCGATCATCAGGAGCGCATTGAAGGTGCGGATCAGGCCATCCGACTCCTCGATCGTGCGCTCCAGCGCGCCGCGATATTCCTCCTCCGAGCGCGACTTCGCCAGCGCCTCCTCGGCGCGGTTGCGCAGCCGCGTCAGCGGCGTCTTCAGGTCATGCGCGATGTTGTCGGACACTTCCTTGAGGCCGGTCATCAGCGCCTCGATGCGCTCCAGCATCGCATTGAGATTTTCCGCCAGCCGGTCGAGTTCGTCGCCGCTGCGTCCGACCGGCAAACGACCGGAGAGATCGCCGGCCATGATCCGCCGCGTCGTGCCGGTCATGGCATCGATCCGATACAGCACGCGCCGCGCGACGAAGATGCCGCCGCCGATGCCGAGCACGACCACCACCAGCACCGACCATTGCGCCGCCTTCGCGACGATGCCGAACAGCCGCCGCCGCTCCTCGAGATCGCGGCCGATCAACAAGCGAAAGCCGCTCGACAGCTGCGTGACATAGACCAGCGCGCGGTGGTTCTGCTCGCTCGAATCGTCGAGCCGGCGATAGAATGTCTCCGACCAGCCGGACGAGCCCATGACCCCCGGAGCCAGCGAACCGACATTGCCGGCGATCATCTGCCCGGTGGGCGTGGTGATGAGGTAGAGATTGGCTCCGGGCCGCAGCGCGCGGCTCTCGATTGCGCCGACGATGCCGCGCAGGCCCCAGCGGGAGAAGATGTCGGTCATCTCGCCGATCTCCGAGCTGACCGTGGTCGAGATCTGCTCGGTGATCAGGCGGCGGGTGTTCCAGGCGAAATAGCCGAGCAGCGAGGCGGCGAACAGCGCGAACAACAGCAGATACACCAGCGTGAGCCGGAACGCCGTCGTTCTTATCAGCTTACCGAAAGCCGCCACCAACCTGCCCTCAAAACGCTCCATCTGCCGGCCGCCCGCAGAACCTACCAAACGGACAGGCTACCCAGAAGTGACAAAGCGTTCATGAACGGGCATCCGTCGTGCTTCAACGGCGGGTCGGAGGCCCCAAAGCGGTATTCACCGCCGTGCGGAGCTCGATCCGGTCAGTGTCGGCAGACGCAGCAGCGACGACAATGGAGCCGGATCGCGGCTGAGCAGCGGCATGCCGAACGAGGAAATCGCCGGACCGAATTGCCTCAAGAGCGGCATGCCGAACAGAGCAGAGAGCGAGAACGTGCTGCTCGAAAGCGTCGGCACGTTCCAGAAGTGGGCGAACGGAGTCGGATTGTCGAGCAGCACCGGAATCTGCAGGATGCACGACATCGGCGTCGCCTCGTCCCACGGCATGACGTGGCTCTCGGGTTCGGTAATCCCCGAGTCGATCGGCCCGAAACCGGCGAGGATCTGCATGGCCCGGAGACCGCCCGTGAATGGCGCATGCACGGTCACCAGCGATCCGCCACGGCTGATCCCTTCCGCGTAGACACGGGCGTGAGACTTCAGAACAAATACCCGGGTGATGGCTGCGACGATGTCGTCGATCGATTCGCCCGCGCTGTCGCTCGATACGAGATGGACGTCGTCGTAGCCCTCGTGCTCGAGCGCCGCCTTCGCGCTCGCGGCCTGGGCGGGGTTTGCGTACATCCGGCAGATCGTCTGGCTCATGGCTTTTTCCATTGTGAGGGAGTGCGGACGTTTCCGCCATCAGGCCGCATGCTGCTCGGCCCGGCGCTCCGGTCCGACGAAAGCCCGACCGCACCGGGGCGAACGAGATGAGCCATGGTCAACAGCGTCGCGATCAGCATGACGATTTCGAGCGTGTAGACCGACATGTATCCAGCAGCGGCACCAAGCGCGTTTTGTGGCGCGGCGCTTGCGACCAGATCACGAAGGATCCCGCCCAGCGCGATGGCTGCGCCCGCGGCAGAAGCCTGAACCGCCCCCCATGCGCCGAGCGCAAGGCCGGTCTGGTGTTGCGGAGCCAGGTTCATCGTGGCGGTGAGCGTTCCGTGGCCGAAGAGACCCGCGCCGAAGCCGATCAGGAACGTGCCGACAGCAAACAGCGGCGCGGAAGAAAATGGCGCAGCCGCAATGACCGCGAGAAACGCCGGAATCCCGATCAGCACGCCGTTGCCGGCCATGCGAAACGGATCGAAGCCGCGGCTCAGAATGCGCGACGCCAGACCAAACCCGCACAGACCGCCGATCGCAAGAGCTGCGGTGAGCTTGGTGGTGTCGCCCACTGTCAGGTGCAGGATCTGCCCGCCATAGGGTTCGAGCAGGACGTCCTCCATGCTGAAGGCCATCGTGCCAAGGCCGACGGTCAACAGGCGACGCATGGCCTGGCCGCCGCTGACATAGCTGTCCCAGGATTCCTGGAAGGTCGGCTGCCGCCGGACCGTCGCGGTCGAGCGGCCGCGCGCCTCCATCTTCCACAGCGCGACCGCATTGAGCACGATGGTGGCGACGGCCGCCCCCTGAATGACCTGGACGAGGCGCGCCGGGCTGAAATCCGCAAGCAGGATGCCGAACAACAGCGCACTGGTGATGGTGCCGAAAAGCAGCATCACATACATCAGCCCCACCACCTTCGGCTGCGATTCGACCGGGGCGAGATCTGTCGCGAGCGCGAGGCCGACGGTCTGAGTGGTATGCAACCCGATCCCCACCAGCAGAAACGACAGGGCGGCGCCGACCTGCCCGATCCAAGCCGGGGCACTGGCAGCCTGACCGCCGCCCGACAGCACCAGCAGCGCGAATGGCATGATGGAGAGGCCGCCGAACTGCAGCATCGTCCCCTTGTAGATGAAGGGCACACGCTTCCAGCCGAGCTCGGAGCGGTGCGTGTCGGAGCGGAATCCGATCACGGCGCGGAACGGAGCGAAGATCAGCGGCAGCGACAGCATGATCCCGACCAGCGATGCCGGCACACCAAGCTCGACGATCATCACGCGATTGAGCGTACCGATCAGCAGCACCAGCGACATGCCCACCGAGACTTGAAACAGCGACAACCGGAGCAGCCGGGACAGCGGCAGATCGGGGGTCGCGGCATCTGCAAACGGCAGGAAGCGCGATCCCAGCCCGATCCAGCTTCTCATCAAATTCTGACTGACACGGTTCATCATCACTGAAATCATCCGAGCATGCGCACCATCGTTCAGCAGCGCGCCAGCCTTCGTCGTGACCATGAAGGTGGCCGGGATCCGCAGATCCCGGACCTTTTCAGTTCGACGCCTTCCGTTCTCACGAACGGCTATTTGGCATCGAGCGGCGCGAGTGTCGCGAGCGAAACCCGGTCCGGCGCCTGCGGCACGGCGGCGTCGGCAGCAGCTTGGGCTTGCGCAGGAGCAGGCGCGATCGTGACCATGAAGGACGAGCCCAGCCGGGTGCTGTCACCAGCCGCAGGAGCGACCGAAATGACGTAGCCCGGCACGGCCTGCGTATTCAGGGCCACCGGCGACACCGACTCTTCGAGAGCCGCCTTCTTGGACTTACCGCCTTCCCAGTAGGCTCCCATCCAGGTGGTGTGCGACAGGATCGTGTAGTGGACGCACAGCGAGGTGAGCGCGACGCTGCCGAGAAACAGCGGCAAACCGACGGTGGGATGGACCACGCACCAGATACGACCTTGGTTCATGGCGGCCCCCTCAATGCAGCCAGGGCGAATAGATGTACGCCAGCAAGTGCGCGACACATGCGATCACGAAGAACACGCGTGCGCCGTCGATGACATGCTTGTGCAGCTCCTCCGATTCCGGGATCGTCAGTCCCGTCGGCCAAACTCTGTTGGGATCATCCGGCATCAGGTCACCTCCTATGTTGTCGTCCTCATGGTTGGTCTCGTGCTGCCCCCGCGTCGGGCCGCAATTTCACCCATGCGAGCGCATGGCTCGCACCTGGACTTAGGCAACCGGTTCAATCCGCGCACGACGGTGCCACCGCCGGCCCGCATGAGCAGCGTTTGTTGTCCAGATTGGCGGTGCTTCCACCCGGGATCCGGACAGGGAACCGCCGCGCGTAAAATCTGATTTACATGCGTTAATGTCAATTATAATGGACGTCGACAGCTGTCAGGATCATCCCGGACAACCAGGGGCCTGATGAGCCCCCAGTCGCGCGATGAGTGACGGTCGGCCGTTCAGCGAGGGCGTGGTGACGCAAGCCATCGATCCGATCTTGGAGAGCACGGCCTCCGCCGGCAGCGCCGATGGGACGGACCTGACGCCTTGCGACCGCGAGCTGATCCACCTGCCGGGGGCGGTCCAACCGCACGGAGCATTGCTGGCGTTCGAGCCGGACCGACCGCAAATCACGCATGCCGGTGGCGACACGACCGGTCTTTTGCGCAGGCCGGCGCAGGCGCTGCTGGGCGAGGACCTCGCGACGCTGTTTTCGGCGGACCAGATCCGGCAGCTGCAAGCATTGGCCTCCGGCGGGGGCCCGCCTCGCGCGGTGCATGCCTTCAGCAGCGCAGCCGGTTCGCTGGCTCCGACCAGCGCCGACGTGACAGCCTTTCGCAGTGGCGCGCTGCTGGTGGTCGAGATCGAGCCCCGCCGTGAGCCGCCGCCCGACAATCCGCTCGCGGCCGTCAGGAGCATGCTCCGCCGCATCCAGCAGTCCGACGCCATGCCGGCGTTCTACCAGTCCGTCGTCGACGAAGTCAGCCGCCTGACCGGCTTCGACCGGGTGATGGTCTATCGCTTCCTGGATGATGGCAGCGGGACCGTCATCGCCGAGGCGGCGGGCTCCGGCGTGGACGCGTTTCTCGGCCTGCATTATCCGGCTTCCGATATCCCGAAACAGGCGCGCGAGCTCTACCGCTCCAGCTGGATTCGCGCGATCCCGGATGCGCGCTACGACCCGGCGCCGATCCTGTCCCTCCCCGGAGCGCCCTCGCCCGCGGCGCTCGATCTCGGCCAGAGCACGTTGCGCAGCGTGTCGCCGATCCATCGCCAGTATCTCGCCAACATGGGCGTGGTGGCGTCGATGTCGATGTCGATCATCATTCGGGGCCGGCTGTGGGGCCTGATCGCGTGCCATCATCGCGAACCGCGCTATCTGCCGCAGGCTCTGCGCGAGGCCTGCGAGCTGTTCGCCGAGATGGTGTCGTCGCAGCTGGAGGCGCGGCTCGCCGCGGAGAGCCTTGCGATCCAGACGCGCAGCGCGGATGTCCATGATGAGCTGCTCGGTCGCCTGAGCCAGGAGTCCGAGCTCGCAGCCGGGCTGATCCGGCATCGGCCCAACCTGCTCGACCTCATTCCCGCCGGCGGCGTCGGCCTGTGGATCGACGGCCACTTCTCCAACATCGGCGCCACGCCGGATCGCGACGAGACCGAGGCCATCGTCGGTTGGCTCAACGCGACCATGGAGGATGACGTGTTTCAGACCGACCAGCTGCCGCTGCTCTATCCGCGCGCGGAACGCTTCGCCGCCGTCGCGAGCGGAATGCTGGCCTTGTCGGGCTCCAAGACTCCCCGCGACTATCTGCTCTGGTTCCGGCCCGAACTGGTCAGGACCATCAATTGGGCCGGGCGACCCGTCAAGGGCGGGTCCGAACATCAGATGCTGACGCCGCGAACCAGCTTCGCGATGTGGCAGGAGCTGGTGCGGCTGCACGCTTCGCCATGGCTGGAGGCCGAGATCGAGGCCGCGCAGCGGCTCCGCGTGGCGCTGCTCGAGGTCGTGCTGAAGCGTGTCGACCAGTTGGCGCGGGAGCGCGCGGCGGCGCGGCAGGGTCCGATCCGGGCCGACGCGACCTCCGCCGTCGAGCTCAGCCTGCGCGAGGTCGAGGTCGCGCGGCTGACCGCGGCCGGCCACAGCGCCAAGACGATCGCGCTGCGGCTGAAGATCGGGGTCAAGAGTGTCGAGACCTACAAGAAGCGCTGCATGACCAAGCTCGGCTTCCACAGCCGGGTCGAGCTCATCAACTACGCCATCGCCAAGGGCTGGCTGAACGCGCCATGACGTTCGCCGCCTAGCGCAGCCCATCGCGGATCATGTACCCGGCGCCGCGGATGGTGTGGAGCAGCGGGCGGTCGAACCCCTTGTCGATCTTGGAGCGCAGCCGCGAGATGTGGACGTCGATCACGTTGGTCTGCGGATCGAAATGATAATCCCAGACGTTCTCCAGCAGCATGGTGCGCGTGACCACCTGCCCGGCATGCTTCATCAGATATTCGAGCAGGCGGAACTCGCGCGGCTGCAGGGTCAACTCGTCCTTGCCGCGCGCGACGCGATGCGACAGCCGGTCGAGCTCGAGGTCGCCGACCTTGTAGGTCGTCTCCTCGGCCGGCCCGCCATGGCGGCGCGACAGCACCTCGACCCGGGCGAGCAGCTCGGCAAAGGCGTAGGGTTTCGGCAGATAGTCGTCGCCGCCGGCACGCAGGCCCTTGATGCGGTCGTCGACCTGGCCGAGCGCGGACAGGATCAACACGGGGGTGCGGTTGCCCTTGTCGCGCAGCGCGCCGATCAGCGACAGGCCGTCGCGCTTGGGCAGCATGCGGTCGACCACCAGCACGTCGTAATCCCCGCTCTCGGCCATCGCGAGCCCCTCCTCGCCATCGCCGGCGAGATCGGCGACATGGCCAACCTCGCGGAACGCCTTGACCAGATAGTCGGCGGACTCGCGGTCGTCTTCGATGATCAGGAGGCGCATTGCGGAAACGGGGGCGGCGGTCACGGTTGGATGTCCATCTACATGGCCCGGCCGCCGTTTCCGTGCAAGGCGGCCTCGAGCCCGGGGTTGATCAACAGGAAAGTGGGCGGTGAGGCTGGGGGACCTCACCGCCCGAGTTCCTTCCGACGGAGGGGGG
>NZ_CAFJ01000357.1 GCF_000239795.1 Bradyrhizobium sp. STM 3809
GCATTGGTTCCTGTTGTGCTCGTTGATGTGCAGACGTCCTCTTCGTGCTTGGGTTTTCCTCCACCGCGGAGCGTCGAGGCGCTGCACGCAGACTGTATACAAGCTTTCGCCTTTGCAGCCGCGTTCCAAGGCGCGCGAACCGGGTCGGGAGCTGGCCGTGGGACGCGTCAGCTGCTGCGATCCTTGCGCACGCTTGCGTTGCGGGTTGGAAGCACTCGGCGGCGCGACTTGCCAGCCATCATTGACAGTCGACATCTTGCGGCCAAAATCGCTAATAACCGCGATGATTCGTTGACGAGTTTTTGTCAGCCGTGATGCAACTGTTCCCGAAGGGGTTGTGTCGGTTTTCTCCGGGACTGCCGTGACGATGCGTCGTCAATGCGGAGCAAGCTTGCGATGTCGCCTCGAGCTGCAGCGCGATCGATGTTCGGCGATGACGCCGTCGACAGCGGTGAAGCCGGCAGCAGAACCCGGCAGTATGCGTCGAACACGGCACCGCTGCCGTTTCTCCCCCAACAGGTAAATCAGAACTCATGGCGCTTCCTCATCATCAAGTTGCCGACCCGTCGGCGCCGGACGACGGCGCCGAGCCTGCAGCCCATGACCTCAATCCGGGATTGGCGATCGTGGGGCAGGTCGCCGGCGGCCTGCTGCACGACTTCAACAACATCCTGACCGTGATCACGGGGACCATCGACATTCTCGCCGAAGCCGTCGAGGACCGTCCCGAGCTTGCGGCCGTGGCGCGCCTGATCGATGAGGCGGCGACGCGCGGCGCAAGATTGACGTCACAGCTGTTGTCGTTCGCGCGCGGACGTCCGCCACGACCATGCGCTGTCGAAGTGAGCGAGTTGCTGACCGATGTGGGCCGTCTGCTCCGGCCGACTCTCGGAACCGAGGTCGAGGTCACGACGTCGGTGGAACCGAATGTGCCTGCGGTGTTCGTCGATCCCGGCCAATTGATGGCCGCGTTGCTCTGCCTTGGGATCACCGCACGCAACGGCATGGACGGCGGCGGCAGGATTGACATCGCGACCTCGAGTCAGGTCGCCGATGTCCGATCCGAGCGCGAGGTGATGATCGTCCTGCGGGCCTCCGGAAAGATCGGAGCGGCCGCGACCATGTTTCACGACATCCGGATGGTGGAGGATTTCGTCAGACGTTCGAACGGTCGCTTGGCATTGACGGAGCTCCGCGGCGATACGGCCAGTGTCGAAATCATTCTCCCCTGCGCCGCGCATGAGCCTTCGTCGTCGAGCTCCCCGTCCAGCTCATAGTTATCGCTTTGCTAACGGCGGAACGGAGGATCGCCCACGGGGCGATCTCTGGCGTTTCCGGCGCGATTTTCGCGCGACTTTGACAAATTTTCCCGTAATTAACGGAACTGATTAGCGGCCAATTAGGATTAATCGCGGCCGCCGCGCCCGCCTTCCGTCGTTCCCGATCCAATTTAACGAACGGGTAGGATTCCGAGGACCAGTCTGCCCCATCGCCGGCAGAACGGTTCGGCGATCACTACTCATGTTCATCCAGAAGGGAATGACAATGTCAGGTATCGTACTCTCTG
>NZ_CAFJ01000356.1 GCF_000239795.1 Bradyrhizobium sp. STM 3809
CCATTGCAGTTGTTCATTGTCCTGTTTCCCTTAACTGAGCGGGTCGACTTCTTCGACATCGCGCTCGTTGTCCGGTTGGGCGGTTGTCATCGAGACTGCCGACGTGTAGCTGAGGCCCGCGGCCTCCAGCATTTCGCGCTCTGCGACCCGCTGAGCGATCACCTCTTCGAGGTCCAAGCCGCGTTCAGCAAGCTCAGCCTCCAAGGTCGTGAGCCCGTTCTGCAGCCGGAGTGCTGCGGCCTGCACGTCTTTGAACGGGTCGGCGATCGGTTTGCCTTCGCCTCGCCACGCCGCTGCGGTATACGCGTCCGGGGCCTGCCAAAACGCGGGCGCTCCCTTCGGCAGCGCGATAACTCCCGACTCGATCTGCTCTTCGAGCCAAGCGCTGAAGACACCCTGGTAAAAGGGCTCAACGATCGCGCCTCGCCTGCGCTTGTTCACGCGGGCGGGCAGCTCAAGTGCCAAGCGGCTTGCCGAGAAGCTCGTGGTGGAGTAGTCGCCGCTGATGTCCTCATAGGACGAACCGGCTGCCTTGGCTGCCTCCCGCCCCATGCTCCGATCGAACGCATCGTAAGCCGAGTTCGGGGCCTCGCTTCGGTGAATGGTCATCTTGTCTCCGGGGGGCAAGTGGTTGATGCCGCCCGGCTGGAGCGTTACCTTTGATCCTAAGTAAAAATCACTACGTGACTTCATCCACTGCTCAAGGTTTGCTCCGCTCTGAATGCCCTGCAAACCGTCGTTCACTTCGAAGGCTTTGAACGCAGATGACGTCGGCAAATCAGAGGTTATCGTGGTCGCAATCATCGACTGCACCAACGCCTGCGCCAACGAGAACTCCCTCAGCGATCCCTTGGAGTGCGCCGGAGACAGCGCCGCGATCAGTGGCGAAAGTCCCCGCACCTGCCCCGGAGCGATCAAATCGAACAAGTGCAACACACGCGGCCTTCCCCATGAAGTGCGCGCAGGCACGAACACGGCTTGCGGCGCCGAGGCGATATCGCCCAGCGGGGACTCCCGGAGATAGTATCCGCGAAGCCTACCAAGTGCATCGAATGCCACGCCTTGAAGAACGCTACCGCCGTTTTCCTTTCGGGAAACGGACTGATCCAACTGCCGAGAGTCGAGCAGCTTCACCTTCGTTGCTGTCCGAGTCGCGTTGCTGCGGCGCCAGTCGAGCGCCACGACAGACTCGCCGGTCAATAGCCAGCTCTTGAACGCGCCCGTGGCGAGTTGATGCAGCTTGTGGCGGCCGGACGCGTCGCATTCAAACGCGTTGTTGACCCACCGCAACCAAGCCCGCTCAATCTGGTGGCTGAGAGACCGAGCGGCTTCCGGCTTGATGCCGAGCGCCTCATGGTCCGGCTTGCTGGACAGGGTGAGCCCCGAACCGATCGCGTAGGTTGCGAGCGTCTCGCACAGAGTGGCGATCGTGCTGTTGCTGGTCAAAAGGTCCAGCGTCACTGCCGCGGCCTGCGAGCGCTCCCGGGAAATCTCTGAGCCCGGAGTGCCGAAGAACGGGCCGTAGCCTGACGTCAACATGGGCGCCTGGTACCGCGCCCATGTCATTGACACCCGACCATCAGTCCCGTCTCTAAACCCCGCCTGCGCCCCTGAGACGCCGCTGATGTCTTCAGCCGTGCCGCTGGTCGACGACGGAGTAACGGAGCGCATCACGTCTGCCGGTCCCGGAAGGCCAGCCGGGCGAGGCGCCCG
Source organism: Bradyrhizobium sp. STM 3809 (assembly GCF_000239795.1). Lineage (GTDB taxonomy): Bacteria > Pseudomonadota > Alphaproteobacteria > Rhizobiales > Xanthobacteraceae > Bradyrhizobium. Next base: position 1,714 of record NZ_CAFJ01000356.1, read on the forward strand.
TTTTGCCAACCGACTAGGCGGGTGAAACTGTGCAAGCTTCGATGCCATGGCGGCTACCTCGCACGCTTCGTGTAGCCGCGACCGGCGTTAAACGCTGCCGCCGCGTGCTTAATCTCTTCGAGTCGCGCCGCCTTCGGATCGTTCGTGAAGTCCGCGGCTGCTGTCGAGAGGCCAATCGGACCTTGCGAGTCCATCGCCTCCAAGAACGGATTGGAGGCCGGAGCCTTCGCCAGCATCGCGCGGGCGGTGTGGACGTCGAGCGGAGAT
>NZ_CAFJ01000355.1 GCF_000239795.1 Bradyrhizobium sp. STM 3809
TTCGTGATCGGTTGGTTGATCTCGACCCACGGCCTTGACGTTCAAAGCGTCGAGGCCATGCGGCTGCATAAGTTATTCAGATACGCGAAACTGTTCTTGGACTTTGACAAGAAGGTGCGCGAACAAACAGGACAGGGTAGATGAGCAGTGGCCCGTCAGTAACGGCGACGATCAGTGCAAACGATCTCGCGAGCCCGAAGCTTCGCGAGTTGATGGCGACGCTGAAGCAGGCCGAGAAGCTCGCAAAGGACGCCTTCGAGGGCGGCGGATTGGGAGCGGGAAAATACGTCGGCGGCCTCAACCAGGCCACCGCCGCAGCGCAGAAGCACGTGGGCGTGCTCGGTCAGGTGCACGCGGCCCACAAGGCCATCGCCGCGACAGTGGCGGGCTACGCGGGCATGAAGCTGGTGCACGGCGGATTTGACGCCGTGAAGCACGCGCTGCCGGTTCTGCGCGAAGATCAAGCTATCATGGCGCGCACGGGCTACAGCGAAGCCGAGATGGCGAAGCTGCGTCGGCAGCAGGTAGAGCTTGCGCAGCAGTGGGGCGCTTCCGTCGAGGCCACTCAGAAGGCGCATGAGACCTTCGGCCGCCTGAAGTACGACGCGGCGACGAACGTTGCGATCACGGGTCCGACCGCAATCGGTGCTCGCGCCATGGGCGTGACACCCGAACAGAATGCCGAGCTTATGGAATCGATGCTGTCGCAGTACGGCATCCATTTCGACAGCGTGGCGGACGCTCAGCGCAAGGCCACCCGCCTGAACGACATGGCGGCGGTAGCCACCAAGAAATCCAACATGAAGTTTGAGGACGTGTTGGACTATACGCGCTATAGCGCAGCGGCCGCCAATGCCGTCAACGTCAGCCCCGAGCAGAACCTCGCAATGGGCATGGCGCTGAGACGCGGCGGTATTCCCGGCGCCGAAGGCGGCGTCTTCGCCCGCCAGTTCTACGCGCGTATGATGGCCCCGACCCGCAAGGGCCGCGAAGCGGCGATGCAGGCGGGAATCAATATGGACGAGTTCGCGGGCCATGGCGTCATCAGCGGCGAGGGCCTGAGTGACAAGCTCGCGCGGACGTTCGGCAAGCGGCTATCGGCGAAGGCGGTTGAGGGTATCAACGGCGAGCTGGAAAACAACGGCGACGAAATCCTGACGGATCGCGGCAAGTTCGGCGAAATGGTTTTGCGCGCTGCCGAGAAAGGCGGCGAGAAGCTGAACAAGACGGACCAGCGCAATCTGACAAAGTCCGCGAACGAATACTACGATATGACGAAGCAGGGCATTCGGGGCGGGGCGCTGCTCGATCGCATCCTTTCCGAAAACAACCCCGTCCTCATGCAGCAAATCCTAGGCGATAAGCAGGGCGCCCGCGGTACGACGTTGCTGCAGGAGCGGGACAAGTACGCGGAGGCCCGGAAGGACCTGGACCA
>NZ_CAFJ01000354.1 GCF_000239795.1 Bradyrhizobium sp. STM 3809
CGTGTAGCTGTAGCCGTTGATGGCCGGGGCGCCGCCGAGATGGGCGTAGAGCACCTTGGAGCCTTCCGGGAAGTAGCCCTTCTTGACCAGGTCGATCATGCCCTGCATCGACTTGCCCTCGTACACTGGGTCGGTGATCATCGCCTCGGTGCGGGCGGCGAGGCGGATGGCCTCGTTGGTCTCGGCGCTCGGCACGCCATAGGCCGGATAGGCGTAGTCGTTGAGGATCACGATCTCATCGTCGCGCACCTTGCGGCCGAGCTCGACCAGCTCCGCGGTGTTGTCGACGATCTGGCGCACCTGGGCACGGGTCTGCTCCGGCGTGCCGGAGGCGTCGATGCCGATCACGCGGTCGGCGCGGCCGTCGGCGGCGAAGCCGACGATCATGCCTCCTTGCGTCGAGCCGGTGACGACGCAGACGATGACGTAGTCGAACTTGATGCCCATCTCGGCTTCCTGCGCCCTCACCTCTTCGGCGAAGCCGACATAGCCGAGGCCGCCGAACTTGTGCACGGAGGCGCCGGCCGGAATGCCGTAGGGCTTGCCGCCGGCGTCCTTCACCGACTGGATCGCGTTCTCCCAGCTCTTGCGGATGCCGATGTCGAAACCGTCCTCGACGATGCGGCTGTCGGCGCCCATCAGGCGGGTCATCAGGATGTTGCCGACGCGGTCATAGACGGCGTCCTCGTGCGGCACCCAGCTCTCCTGCACCACGACGCACTTCATGCCGATCTTGGCCGCGGTCGCCGCCACCATGCGGGTGTGGTTGGACTGCACGCCGCCGATCGAGACCAGCGTGTCGGCATTCGACTCGATCGCGTCCGGCACGATGTATTCGAGCTTGCGCAGCTTGTTGCCGCCCATCGCAAGGCCCGAGTTGCAGTCGTCGCGCTTGGCGTAGATCTGCACCTTGCCGCCGAGGGCGGCGGTCAGGCGCGGCAGATGCTCGATCGGGGTGACGCCGAAGGTGAGCGGATACTTCTTGAACTTGTCGAGCCGAAGCACGGGATCTCTCCGTGGATGGGGATTGGGTCGGGTGGGAACATACAAAAGGTCCCGCGAAAGGTGCTCTCTTTCTTGACCGGAATTTTCGTGCTTACGTCGGCTCCTGCCGCACAGGCCGACGCTTTCTCTCACGAATTGGCCAATCAATGAAAGAATCTTCCGATACCGATCTCGACCGCTTCGACCGCCGAATCCTGCAGCTGTTGCAGAAGGACGGCCGGACCAGCAATGCCGAGCTGGCGGCGGCCGTGCACGTCAGCCCGGCCACCTGCCACCGCCGCACCCAGCGCCTGTTCGAGGACGGCTACATCAGAAGCGTGCGCGCGCAGGTCGCGCCCGAGAAGGTCGAGCGCAGCGCGCTGGTGCTGGTCGGCGTCGTGCTCGACCGCTCGACGCCGGAGAGTTTTCGCACCTTCGAGGCCGCGATCCGCAAGCTGAAATTCGTGCTCGACTGCCATCTCGTCGCCGGCGATTTCGACTACTTCCTGAAGATCCGCGTCCGCGACATGAACGACTTCAACCGCCTGCATGGCGACCAGCTGATCTCGCTGCCCGGCGTGCGGCAGACGCGCACCTTCTTCGTGATGAAGGAGGTGGTCGACAATGCGCCGCTGGATTTCTGAGCGGGTGCCGCATTGAACCAGGGCTGCCGCAGCGGCGACTTAATTGCGCGTGAGCTCGCTCACCTCAGCAACCGACATCGCGGAGATCCTGATGAAGAGGCTGTTGGCCGTTGCTGCCGTGGTTCTGGCCAGCAGTGCCGCCCAGGCGCAGTACGTGATCGAATATGGCGGCAAGACCATCCGCATCGATCCCGACCGCGGCACCGTGCAGATCCCCGGCGTCTACGACAACACCGAGCAGAAGAAGCCCAGGCGCAGCAAGCGCGACCAGGACACGGCGGCCAAGCCGCAGCCGGGCGCGGAGAAGCCGTCGCCGGCGCCGACCGAGGCAACCGTCACCCCGGCCCCGCCCGCGCAGCCACCGGCCGCTGCGGTCCCTGCTCCCGTTCCTGCGGCGCCC
>NZ_CAFJ01000353.1 GCF_000239795.1 Bradyrhizobium sp. STM 3809
GCCGAGAGCGCGGCCCGGGCCTATCTGCTCACCCAGGGCGAGGAGTTCCTGAACGACCATGAAGCGGCGGTCGCGGCAATCCACCCGGTGCTCGACAAGCTCGGCACGCTGGTTGCGGACAACCGTGTCCAGGTCGAAAATCTCGCCCAGCTCCGCAGCGTCATCGAGACGCGGCTGTCGCAGTTCGACCGCGAGAAGCTCCTGGTGGCGCGCGGCGATCTCGCCGCCGCGATCGCGCTGGTCCGCGACGCCGGCTCGACCGGCAGCAGCAAGACCATGCGCGAGACCGCGGAGGCGATGCGGCTCGAGGAGGAGCGCCTGCTGTCGTTGCGCACGGCCAACGCCGATGCGAGCCAGCGGCTGGCGGCAATCGTCACCATCACCGGCTCGGCGCTCGTCGTCGTGCTCGCGATCATCTCGGTGCTGCTGGTGCGCCGCTCGACGCGCGCCCGCGATGACGCCGAGGCGCAGCTGCGCGAGAGCAATCTCAACCTCGAAGCCACCGTCGACGAGCGCACCGCGGACCTGCGCGAGGCCAATGAGGAGATCCAGCGCTTCGCCTACATCGTCAGCCACGATCTGCGCTCGCCGCTGGTCAACATCATGGGCTTCACCAGCGAACTCGAGGAGCTGCGCAACGACATCTTTCGGCGCATTGCGAGCCTGGCGCGCGCCGTGTCGGCTTCTCCGCCGCCGGCCGAGGGTGCCGAGCCGGAGCTCGAGGGCGCCGACAAACAGCTTTCGGACGACTTCTCCGAGGCGCTCGGCTTCATCAAGTCCTCGATCGCCAAGATGGACCGGCTGATCAGCGCGATCCTCAATCTCACCCGCGAGGGCCGCCGCGAGTTCGTGCCGGTGCGCATCGACACCCGCGAGCTGATCGAGCAGATCGTCTCGACCCTGGCTCACCAGGCCGAGGAGGCGCAGACCACGATCCGGGTCGAGCCGCTGCCCACGATCGTCAGCGACCGCCTCGCCCTGGAGCAGATCTTCTCCAACCTGATCGACAACGCCATCAAATATATGAAGCCGGGCGTGCCCGGCGACGTCGCGATCCGCGCCCGCACCAAGCTCGGTTTCGCAATCTTCGAAATCAAGGACAACGGCCGGGGGATTGATCCCCGGGATCACCAGCGTATCTTTGATCTGTTCCGCCGCGCCGGGACCCAGGACCGTCCGGGTCAGGGGATCGGATTGGCGCATGTGCGCGCGCTCGTGCGCCGGCTCGGTGGAACCATGTCGGTCGCGTCGGAGCTCGACCAGGGCAGCACGTTCACCATCACGCTCCCGATCAACTGGAACGTCTCAAACCGGAACTCAGACCGATGACCATGCCCGTGACCATCATCATGATCGAGGACGACGAGGGCCACGCCCGGCTGATCGAGCGGAACATCCGCCGTTCCGGCGTCAACAACGAGATCAAGCCGTTCACCAACGGTACAGACGCGGTGAAATATCTATTGGGTCCTGACGGCACCGGCCTGGAACACAAAGGCCACGCCCTGCTGATCCTGCTCGACCTGAACCTGCCGGACATGACCGGCATCGACATCCTGAAGATGGTCAAGCAGAACAGCTTCCTGAAGAGCGCGCCGGTGGTGATCCTGACCACCACGGACGACTCGCAGGAGATCAAGCGCTGCTACGAGCTCGGCTGCAACGTCTACATCACCAAGCCGGTCAACTACGAGAGCTTCGCCAACGCCATTCGCCAGCTCGGTCTGTTCTTCTCCGTCATCCAGGTTCCGCCCGCCGCATGAGCGCCCCCGCCCCCACGCTGCTCTACATCGAGGACGACGCGGCGCTGGCGCGTCTGGTCGAGCGCGGGCTGAAGCGGCTCGGCATCACGGTGGAGCATGCGCCGGACGGCAGCGCGGGTCTGGAGCGGCTGCAGAGCGGCGGCATCGACGTGGTCGCGCTCGACCAGCACATGCCGGGGCTCGACGGGCTGGAGACGCTGGAGCGCATCATGGCGCTGCCCGAACCGCCACCCGTGGTGTTCGTGACGGCCTCGCAGGATTCCAAGATCGCCGTGACGGCCTTGAAGGCCGGTGCGGCCGACTATCTCGTCAAGGACGTGCAGGGCGAGTTCATCCCGCTGCTGCAGGTCGCCGCCGAAGGCGCATTGCGCCAGGCAAGGCTGCAGCGGGCGCGTGACGAGGCGGAGGCCGAAGTCCGCGCCTCCCGCGACCGCTATGCGGCGCTCGCGGCCGAGCGCGAGGTGCTGCTGCGCGAGGTCAATCATCGCGTCGGCAACTCGCTGCAGATCATCGCCTCGCTGCTGCATCTGCAGGCCAATTCGAGCGCGCAGGACGACGTCAAGGCCGCGCTCACCAACGCGATGGGCCGCGTCGCGGCCGTCGCCCAGGTGCACCGCCGGCTCTACACCTCGCAGGACCTCAAGAGCGTGCTGCTCAACCAATATCTGGATTCGCTGCTCGACGATCTGCGCCGCTCCGCCGAGGGCAACCGGATGTCGCGGCTGACGCTGAAGGCCGTGCCGGTCGAGATCGACCCGGACCGCGCGGTCGCGATCGGCATCGTCGTCAACGAGCTGGTGATGAACGCCGTCAAATACGCCTATCCCGATGGGCCCGGACCCATCCATGTCGAGCTGCGGCTCGAAGGTGACGACGTCGTGCTGTCGATCGCCGACAACGGCGTCGGCCTCAATGCGACCAGCGATCCCCGCTCGACCGGAATGGGCCAGCGCATCGTCAGTGCGATGGCCACCAAGCTCGATGCGACCGTGGAGCCCGACCCTACTCACGACGGCACCAGGATCGTGGTTCGATTCCGCCTCGCCAAGGATGCACCGAAGCCCGCTGCTGCCGCGGTGGGCTGAACGGCGCCGGGGGCGGGCTTGCCCCCAACCAGCCATCGCGTGCCGCGCGATGTCCTGCTAAGCTCCCGGCATGAATTCGCGCGACTCCGCAGCCTCCGAGATCACGCCCGAGGTTCTGCTGCGTGCCTATGCCTGCGGCATCTTCCCGATGGCCGAAAGTGCCGACGACCCCTCGCTGTTCTGGGTCGAGCCGGAGCTGCGCGGCGTCATCCCGCTGGACGGTTTTCGCGTGGCGTCGCGGCTCGCGCGCACCGTGCGCTCCGACACCTTCACAGTGACCGTGAACCAGGCGTTCAAGGCGGTGATGGACGGCTGCGCCGCGCCGCAGCCCGGCCGCGAGGACACCTGGATCAACCGGCGCATCCGCGAGCTCTACAGCGGCCTCTACGCGATGGGCCATTGCCACAGCGTGGAATGCTGGCAGGACGGCGAACTGGTCGGCGGGCTCTATGGCGTCAGCCTCGGCCGCGCGTTCTTCGGCGAGAGCATGTTCCACCGCGTCCGTGACGCCTCGAAGGTCGCGCTCGTGCATCTGGTGGCGCGCCTGATCGCCGGCGGCTTTGAGCTGCTCGACACCCAGTACGTCACCGAGCACCTGAAGACCTTCGGCGCGGTCGAGATTCCGCGCCGCCGCTACACCGTGCTGCTCGAAAATGCGATCACCGGCCCCGCCGCGAACTTCGTCCGCCTGCCCGTCGACCGCCCGATCACCGGCGCCGAGGCGCTCGGCCTCATCGCCGAGCGCGGCTGAGCGCTACCGGAACACGCCACCGAACGGGCCGCCCGCCTGCGGCGGCGGAGGTGGCGGCGGCACCTGCTGTGTCTGGTACTGCTGCGGCGGCGGCTGCGGACGCGGGGCCGACTGCTTCTGCTGTGGCGGGCGCTTCTGGGCGGGCTGCGGCTGCGCGGCCGGCTTCTGCTCCGGAGCAGCGCTCACCACCGTGTTCTGCGGCTCTTTGCAGTCGACCAGCCAGATGTCGTAGATCGGGTGCTCGACGCCGTGCAGGCCCGGGCTGGCCGCGAACATCCAGCCGGAGAAGATCCGTTTCACCTCGCCCTGCAGCGTGATTTCGTCGACCTGCACGAAGGCGTCGGTGTTGGCGGCCTCGGTGGCCGGGCGGGAGTAGCAGGCGTCGGTCTTCACGCGGAGCGCGCCGAACTGCACCGTCTCGCCGATCTCCTCGTCGAAATTGATGATACGCCCGGTGATCTTGTCGAGGCCGGAGAAGCTCGCCTTCTTGTTCACGATCTTCTGCGCCGGGGGCTCGGTCACCACCTCGTCGCCCGGCTGAATGGTCGCCGGCGTCTGCGGCACCGCGCCGTTCGGCGGGATCGCTGCATTCTGGGGGGCACCACGGGGCGGTGCCGGCCGCTGGCCGGGCGCAGCACCGGGCTGGCCGGGAGGCGCGGCCGCAACCGGCGGATTGTTCTGGGGCAGGACAGTCGTGCCCGGCGGCGGCGCCAGCGGCTGCGACTGCACCGGACCGGGCAAGGCAGCACCCTGCCCCGGCGGCGGCCGGGTCGGTGCCGGCAGCACACGGCCCTGCGGCAACTCGGGAACCTCTTCCTCTTCGTCGGGCGGCGGCATCGGCTCTCCGCGGCGCGGAATGTTGCCGGGCGGCCGCGGCACGGGATCAGAGAATATCGTACCGATCTGCGCGCGCGCAGGCACAGCCAGCGTGAGGGATGTGGCGGCCAGAAATGCCGCGATACCGGTCAGGACAATTGTTCGGTGCATCTCGCGCGGCTTTATCAGGCGAATCGGGGTTCGGGACAATCAAATCGCGTCATGACCCATCCGCCGCTCTCGATCAGCCCTCCCGTTAACATGCCGAATACGGCGGGGGAAGGGCGACTTACCAGCGCACCGCGAGGTGGCCATCTGGTTCATCCAATGAGATAGTCGCATGATCCGGAGATAGCGTGAACCCAACACGCGACAAGGGCGGGCGAGCAACGCCCGCGGCGGGAGGAATAGACCAGATGACCGACTCGATTCGCCTCGACGGCAGGGTGGCCGTCGTCACCGGCGCGGCCGGCGTGATCGGCGCTGCGACCATGCAGCTCCTGGCCGCGCGCGGCGCACGCATCGTCGCCGTCGACCGGCGTGAGGCCGATCTGCACGACGCGACGCGCGCCCTGCCCGCCGGCGCCGAGGCGCTGGCGATACCGGCGGACGTCACCGACGAGGCGCAGGTCGCAGCCTATGTGCGGAAGGCCTGCGACCGCTTCGGAACCATCGACGTGTTCTTCAACAATGCCGGCGTCGAGGGCGAGATCAAGTCGATCACCGACTATCCGCTCGATGCCTTCCGCCGCGTGCTCGACGTCAATGTCGTCGGCGTCTTCCTCGGCCTCAAGCACGTGCTGCCGGTGATGCTGAAGCAGAACCGCGGCTCGATCATCAACACCGCCTCGATCGCCGGCCTGATCGGCTCGCCGCAGATCGCCGTCTACAGCGCCAGCAAGCATGCCGTGATCGGCCTGACCAAGAGCGCGTCGTGGGAATGTACCGGCACCAAGGTGCGCGTGAACTGCATCTGCCCCGG
>NZ_CAFJ01000352.1 GCF_000239795.1 Bradyrhizobium sp. STM 3809
GGGCCCCTGGGGGCCTACTTCCCGCGCGCGCTGTTCGACACGCCGTTCGACTACGAGGCGTTCGCGGCGAAGGAGGGCCTGATCGGGCATGGCGGCATCGTCGTGTTCGACGACACCGTCGACATGTCGAAGCAGGCGCGCTTCGCGATGGAGTTCTGCGCCATCGAATCCTGCGGCAAATGCACGCCCTGCCGCATCGGCTCGACGCGCGGCGCCGAGACCATCGACAAGATCCGCCGCGGCGAGCGCGTAGCTGAGAACATCGCCCTCGTCGAGGACCTCTGCGGCACTATGAAGCTCGGATCGCTCTGTGCACTCGGCGGCTTCACGCCCTACCCTGTGCTCTCGGCGCTCAAACACTTCCGCGAGGATTTCGGTCCTCGGCAACCGCGCCTGCAGGCTGCGGAATAGACATTCGGGAACAAGGACACGGCCATGTCGCTCATCCACGAAACCGATTACGGCACCCCGCTCTCCAAGTCCGAGAAGATGGTCACGCTGACCATCGACGGCCAGAGCATCACCGTTCCCGAGGGCACCTCGATCATGCGTGCGGCCATGGAGGCCGGCACACAGATCCCGAAACTGTGCGCGACCGACATGGTCGATGCGTTCGGCTCCTGCCGCCTCTGCCTCGTCGAGGTCGAGGGCCGCGCCGGCACGCCGGCCTCGTGCACCACGCCGGTGGCCGCGGGCCTCGTCGTGCATACCCAGACCGAACGGCTGAAGAAGCTGCGCAAGGGCGTGATGGAGCTCTACATCTCCGACCATCCGCTCGACTGCCTCACCTGCGCCGCCAATGGCGATTGCGAGCTGCAGGACATGGCCGGCGCGGTCGGCCTGCGCGACGTGCGCTACGGCAACCAGGGTGAGAACCACGTGTTCGCCGATGCCTGCGGCGAGGCCAATCCGGCCTGGCTGCCGAAGGACGAGTCGAACCCCTATTTCACTTACGATCCCTCCAAGTGCATCGTCTGCTCGCGCTGCGTCCGCGCCTGCGAGGAAGTGCAAGGCACGTTCGCGCTGACCATCTCCGGCCGCGGCTTCGACAGCCGGGTGTCGCCGGGCATGAGCGAGAGCTTCCTCGGCTCGGAGTGCGTGTCCTGCGGCGCCTGCGTGCAGGCCTGCCCGACCGCGACCCTGACCGAGAAGAGCGTCATCGAGATCGGCCAGCCCGAGCATTCGGCGGTCACCACCTGCGCCTATTGCGGCGTCGGCTGCACCTTCAAGGCCGAGATGCGCGGCGAGGAAGTCGTGCGCATGGTGCCGTACAAGGACGGCAAGGCCAATCGCGGCCATTCCTGCGTCAAGGGCCGCTTCGCCTGGGGCTACGCGACCCACAAGGAGCGCATCCTCAAGCCGATGATCCGCGAGACCATCGACCAGCCCTGGCGCGAGGTCTCCTATGACGAGGCGTTCAAGTTCGCCGCCGACAAGATGCGCGGTATCCAGGCCAAATATGGCCGCGACGCGATCGGCGGCATCACCTCCTCCCGCTGCACCAACGAAGAGACCTACCTGGTGCAGAAGCTGATCCGCGCCGGCTTCGGCAACAACAATGTCGACACCTGCGCCCGCGTCTGCCACTCGCCGACCGGCTATGGCCTCGCCACCACCTTCGGCACCTCCGCCGGCACGCAGGACTTCGACTCGGTCGAGGACTCCGACGTCATCATGGTGATCGGCGCCAACCCGACCGACGCGCATCCGGTGTTCGGCTCGCGCATGAAGAAGCGGCTGCGCCAGGGCGCCAAGCTGATCGTCGTCGATCCCCGCAAGATCGACCTCGTGAAGTCGGCGCACATCAAGGCCGACTACCATCTGCCGCTGCTGCCCGGCACCAATGTCGCGATCCTGACCGCGCTGGCGCATGTCATCGTGACCGAGGGCCTCGTCGACGAGACCTTCGTGCGCGAGCGCTGCGACTGGAGCGAGTTCCAGGACTGGGCCGAGTTCGTCGCGCTGGAGAAGAACAGCCCCGAGGCGGTCGCCCAGTTCACCGGCGTCGACGCCGAGACGATCCGCGGCGCGGCCCGGCTCTATGCCAAGGGCGGCAACGGCGCGATCTATTACGGCCTGGGCGTCACCGAGCACAGCCAGGGCTCGACCACGGTGATCGCGATCGCCAACCTGGCGATGGCGACCGGCAATATCGGCCGCCGCGGCGTCGGCGTGAACCCGCTGCGCGGCCAGAACAACGTGCAGGGCTCCTGCGACATGGGCTCGTTCCCGCACGAGCTGCCGGGCTACCGGCACATCGCGGGCGACGCGGTGCGCGAGCAGTTCGAGGCGATGTGGAACGTCAAGCTCAACCCTGAGCCGGGCCTGCGCATCCCCAACATGTTCGACTCCGCGATCGACGGCACCTTCAAGGGTCTGTACGTACAGGGCGAGGACATCCTGCAGTCGGAT
>NZ_CAFJ01000351.1 GCF_000239795.1 Bradyrhizobium sp. STM 3809
GGATATCGTCATGACCAACGGGAATGCCTGGAAACATCGCGCGAGAATCGGCGCGAGACACGTGACGACCGATGCGATCGGTCATCCTCGTGGCTGCAAGATTCAAAAAGCCCTGTTTTCCCGCGCCCCGCAGCCGCAACGTTCCGAATGCCGCCTCTCCACCTGCGCCCGCGTCCGAGGCGACGACGCGGCATCGGCGGCGTCTAAGACAGCTTTGAGTTCGGATCAGGGCAGACGTGGCGCATTCAAGCCGCAGCTGAGTTGCGCACCGGAAGCACCGACCGAAACTTAAACTCTGAGTATCAACGACAGCAACGACCTGATCTCAAGTTGATAGAACAGCCATGTCGATGCGCGGCCGAACCGATGTGCGCGCATCGACGATGACAGCCGGTCGACTAGCCCGACGGGCTGATGACGATGGCCTTGTCCTTCGGCCAGCGCACGCGCCAGGCGAACGAGATGTCCTTGGTCTCGCCGGGCTTGGCGTCGACGATCCACTCGGTGACGCCGCGCCGGTCACGCACATTGGTCGCGGTCGGGGGCGTGGTCGACGGCAGCATCTCGACCACGATCTCCTCGTTCTCGCTGACCGGAAGCTGATCCTGGATGGCGACCTTGACCGGGAAATCATGCGCGTTGCGGACCGTCGTCTTGAAGGCGCGCTCGTCGATCTTCGCGGTGGTCACGATCAGCCCGGCCGAGCCTTCGTTGCGCTTGACGACGCTGCGCTCGACCTTGACCTTGTCGTCGGCGCCGAAGCCGAGACGAACCGTTTCGTCCTTGCCAGCGGCGGCCAACCGGCTCGCGCCGACGAACATGCCATCGCGATAGATCGAGACCTTGCCCGGTAGCAGCGGAGCATCCTCCGCTTGCGCAAAGCTCGCCTCGAGATAGGCCGTGGGATCGGCGACCGGCGCAGCGCGAATGATCAGCTCCGGCGTGATCGTCGCGGTCGAGATGCGCAGGCTCTTGGCGCCGTCATTGGTGCCGATGCTGACCCGTCCAGGCAGGCGGAAGGCGGTCTGGTAGGCGCCGATCTCGGCCGCGGTCTGCTGCTCGACGGCCTTGTCTGCCACATCTCCAAACGACGTCCCTCCGCCAAAGTGAAACTCCTGCGTTCTCTCGAGCATACCCCTGGGGACGCCGACGGCCGCCGGCTTCGGTGCTGGCGGAGCGGGCGGCGGATATTGCGCGATCATCGTCCGCAACTCGGGAGCGCTGCCGCCGCGTCCCGTGCGCACGGTCGAGACCGACAGCGCGACATCCGACCAGTCCTCGCCGGTGCTCTGCTGGATCTCGGCACGGCGCACCAGCTCCAGCGCCGGCTTGCGGTCCTTCGCCGAAGTGTCGAGACGCGCGTCATACAGCGGCACCCAGCGGGCGTTGCGCACCGCGTAAGTCACGCGCAACGTCGCCTTGGTCGCAGCCGCGGCCGACAGCTCGATCTGAACCTCCATCTTGCTCGGCGGCTTGGCCGCACGGTCGGCCTGCAGCCGCGCCACCTCGCGATCGATCTCGCGCTGCTTGCGCTCGGCATCGCGGATGGCCGCGTCGGCCTGACCGACCTCCTCGGCGACCGCCGCGAACGCGCTGCGCCATTCCGCGATCGGCCGCGCCTCACCCTTGTCGCCGAGGCCGGCCGGCGACGCCTCGGCGAAGCGCTCGGCGAATTTCTTGCGGGCAAGCGCGGCGGCGATGGCGCCGTCGAGATTGGCGCGCTCGTCCGTCAGCGCCTCGATGCGCTTGTCAATATCAGGTAGATTGACCGGCGGCGCCGTCCGCGGCGGCTTGGCATCGACGGTGCCGATGGTGAGCCTCGCTCCGGACTCTCCTTCGACGCGCAGCGAGGCGGCATCGAAACCGAGCGGAAAATCCTTGACGATGGCCGTGCTGTCTCCGGCGGGAAGGTTGAGCGAGATGACGCGGGTGACAGTCGCGCCGTCGGGATAGACCGTGACGGCGTCGACCGTCGACGTCGCCTCCAGGTTGGCAGCCAGGCCCGGCCCCGCCGCCAGCGCGGCGCTGAGAACGACACCCGTGGCAAGCAGGCCCTTGTTTCGCATGGTCATCACCTTCTCCGCAGCCCAGCGCCCTCGCGACCGGATCAGCCGGTCCTTCAACGGGCGTTAGACGCGGGGAAAGTTGGGCGGGTTCAATTGAGGGGCGTGCAAAGCCGATCGTTCGAATGCCCACGAGAATCAAAAAAGGCAGCGCGGCGCTGGGCCGCACTGCCTTTTTGGCCGACCGATCCGGTCGTGCGATCAGAACGCCAGCGCCTTGGCCTGCTTGACCTGGGGCAGCGCCTGAATCTTGGCGAGCAGCTCCGCCGGCACCGCGCCGTCGATCTCGACCAGCGCGATGGCGTCGCCGCCGGCCGCGACGCGACCGAGATGGAAGGTCGCGATGTTGATCTTGGCGTCGCCGAGCAGGCTCGCGAACTTGCCGATGAAGCCCGGCTTGTCCTCATTGGTGACGTAGATCATCGACTTGCCGAACTCGGCGTCGACGCGGATGCCCTTGATGTCGACCAGCCGCGGCTTGCCGTCGGCATAGACCGTGCCCGACACCGCGCGCTCCTGCTGACCGGTGGTGACCGCGACCGAGATCAGGCTCTCATAGTCGCTCTCGCCAGCGCGCAGCACCTCGTCCACGATCATTCCGCGCTCCTTGGCGATGACCGGCGCCGACACGACGTTGACCTCGCCGAGCATCGGCCGCAGCAGGCCGGCGAGAACCGCCGAGGTCAGCGCCTTGGTCTTCATCTCCGCGACCTGACCTTCATAGGTGATCTGGATCTTGGTGATGCTGCTCTCGGTCAGCTGTCCCGCGAACGAGCCGAGCTTCTCGGCCAGCGCGATGAACGGCTTCAGCTTCGGCGCCTCTTCCGCGGTGATCGAGGGGAAGTTGATCGCATTCGAGATGGCGCCGGTGAGCAGATAGTCCGACATCTGCTCGGCGATCTGCAGCGCGACGTTCTCCTGCGCTTCCGTGGTCGAGGCGCCGAGATGCGGGGTGCAGATCACGCTTGCGTGCCCGAACAGCGGATTGCTGGTCGCGGGCTCCTCGGCGAAGACGTCGAGCGCTGCGCCGGCGACGTGCTTCGAGTTGAGCGCCTCGAGCAGCGCCGCCTCGTCGATCAGGCCGCCGCGCGCGCAGTTGATGATGCGCACGCCTTTCTTCGTCTTGGCGATCGCTTGGGCATCGATGATGTTGCGGGTCTTGTCGGTCAACGGCGTGTGCAGGGTGATGAAGTCGGCGCGCTTCAGCAGCTCGTCCAGCTCGACCTTCTCGACGCCGAGGTCGCGCGCGCGCTCCTCGGTGAGGAACGGGTCGAAGCCGATCACCTTCATGCGCAGGCCTTGCGCGCGGTCGCAGACGATCGAGCCGATATTGCCGCAGCCGATCACGCCGAGCACCTTGCCGGTGATCTCGACACCCATGAAGCGGTTCTTCTCCCACTTGCCGGCCTGGGTCGAGGCATCGGCCTGCGGGATCTCGCGCGCCAGCGACAGCATCATCGTGATCGCGTGCTCAGCCGTCGTGATCGAATTGCCGAACGGGGTGTTCATCACGATGATGCCCTTGGCGGTCGCCGCGGGGATCTCGACATTGTCGACGCCGATGCCGGCGCGGCCGATCACCTTCAGGCGCTTGGCGCGCTCGATGATCTTGGCCGTTGCCTTGGTGGCGGAGCGGATCGCAAGGCCGTCATAGTCGCCGATGATGTCGGCGAGCTTGTCCTTGTCCTTGCCGAGGTTGGGCTGGAAGTCGACCTCGACGCCGCGATCTTTGAAGATCTGCACGGCGGCCGGCGACAGTGCATCAGAGATGAGAACTTTGGGCTTGGTCATGACGATAATCCTTCACGCCCTCTTGCGAGGGACGGCGCAGCGCGCCGGGATAGGGAAACCTGTAGGGTGGGCAAAGCGAAGCGTGCCCACCGCCCTTTCGCGTCAGGTGAAATAGTCGGTGGGCACGGCGCCGCGCGCCTTTGCCCACCCTACGCAGTTGAGATTCGTCATTGCGAGGAGCGAAGCGACGAAGCAATCCAGACCTTCTTCGTGGCTCCTGGATTGCTTCGCTGCGCTCGCAATGACGGCGCAGCGCGTATCTCAGGCCGCCTTCGGCAGCGCTGCCTTGGCCTCGGCGAACGCCCAGTCGATCCACTGCGTCAGCAGCGCGACATCGCTCGCTTCCACCGTGGCGCCGCACCAGATGCGCAGGCCGGCCGGCGCATCGCGATAATGCGCGAAGTCGAAACCGGCGTTCTCCTTCTCGACCAGCGACACCAGCTTCTTGGCGAAATCGGCCTGGGCATCGGCCGACAGCGCCGTGATCGCGGGATCGACGACCTTGAGGCACACCGAGGTGTTGGAGCGGATCGCCGGGTCGGCGGCGAGGAAGTCGATCCAGGGCGTGCGCGCCTTCCAGTCCGCCAGCACCTTGGTGTTGGCGTCGGCGCGCGCGATCAGCGCCTTCAGGCCGCCGATCGACTTGCCCCAGTTCAGCGCGTCCAGATAGTCCTCGACGCACAGCATCGACGGCGTGTTGATGGTCTCGCCCTCGAAGATGCCGGCATTGAGCTTGCCGCCCTTGGTGAGGCGGAAGATCTTCGGCAGCGGCCACGCCGGCTTGTAGCTCTCGAGACGCTCCACCGCGCGCGGCGACAGAATGAGCATGCCATGCGCGGCCTCGCCGCCGAGCGCCTTCTGCCAGGAGAAGGTGACGACGTCGAGCTTCGGCCAGTCGAGGGCTT
>NZ_CAFJ01000350.1 GCF_000239795.1 Bradyrhizobium sp. STM 3809
ACAACATGCTGATCGCATTCAATGCCGCGCCCGGCACGATCGCGCCGAACGAGACCGGCAATTACGGCGTCTATGCGCGTTCGCTGGCCGAGATGATCCGCACCGGCGGCCTGTCGCTGCCGGAGGTGTTCGACCGGCTGCGGCTGCGCGTCAACGAGGAGACCAAGGGCGCCCAGGTGCCGTGGAATGCGCAGAAGGTCCAGGCCGCCTTCACCTTCTTCGAGCGCGCGCCGGATGCGCCGGCGCCGCAGGCCTCGCCGGAGCAGACGGCTGCGCTGCGCGCCCGGCCGATCCGCGAGCTCCCGGTGCAGGAAGCCTATACGGCGGCGCTCGAGCGCGACACGCTCCAGGGATACGAGGACTTCATCGCGGCCTATCCGGGCGATCCGCTGGCCAGGCGCGTGCGGGCGATCGTCGCGGCGCGCCGCGAGGCGCTGACGTGGCGGCGCACCTACCGCACCGACAGCCCGGAAGCCTATTGGTCCTATCTGAAGCGCTACCCCTACGGGGCGCATGCCGCCGATGCGCGCCGCCGGCTGGCGATCCTCTCCGCGCCGCCGGAGCCGCCGCCGACCTTCGCGATGATCGAGTATGACGTGCCGCCGCCGCCGCTCGACGAGGTCACCTATGTCGAGCGGCCGGTGCTGCTGTTCTCCGATCCCGATTTCGGTTTCGTGCCGCCGCCGCCGCCGCCGGTCTACATCCTGCCGCCGCCGCCGCCGGACTTCGTGGAGCTGCCGCCGCCTTACGCGCCGGTCGGGCTGTTCATTCTGCCGCGCCCGGTATTCGTGCCGATCCCGGTCTATGTCCAGCCGCCGGCCTTCGTCGCTCCGCCGCCGAACAACATCATCTATCAGAACATCCACAACACCACGGTCATCAACACCGTGATCAACCGCCCGGCTCCGCCGGCCGGACCGGTCACGGCCGGGCCTGCCGCCGCGACACCTCCGGCAGCCGCGGTTGCGCCGGCGTTGCCGCCGGCCGTCGTCCAGCGCGCGAACCTGATCCAGCAGGGCAA
>NZ_CAFJ01000349.1 GCF_000239795.1 Bradyrhizobium sp. STM 3809
GGACCTCGGCGTCACCGCGCTGTGGCTGCTGCCGTTCTATCCCTCGCCGGGCCGCGACGACGGCTATGACATCGCCGATTACGGCAGCATCAATCCCGATTTCGGGACGATGAAGGATTTCAAGCGCTTCATCCAGGAGGCGCAGCGCCGCGGCCTGCGCGTCATCACCGAGCTCGTGGTCAACCACACCTCCGACCAGCACCACTGGTTCAAGCGCGCCCGCCGCAGCCCGCCGGGATCGAGCGCACGCAGCTGGTATGTCTGGAGCGACACCGACCAGAAATATCTCGGCACGCGCATCATCTTCACCGATACCGAGAAGTCCAACTGGACATGGGATCCCGAGGCCGGCCAGTTCTATTGGCACCGCTTCTTCTCGCACCAGCCGGACCTGAACTTTGACAATCCGCGGGTCGTCAACGCCATCATCCAGGTGATGAAGCGCTGGCTCGACGCCGGCGTCGACGGCTTCCGTCTGGACGCCATTCCCTATCTCTGCGAGCGCGACGGCACCAACAACGAGAACCTGCCTGAGACGCACGCGATCATCAAGCGCCTGCGTGTCGAGCTCGACAATTACGCCAAGGACAAGCTGTTGCTGGCGGAGGCCAATCAATGGCCTGAGGACGTGCAGGAATATTTCGGCCAGGGCGACGAGTGCCACATGGCCTACCACTTCCCGCTGATGCCGCGCATCTACATGGCCATCGCGCAGGAGGATCGCTTCCCGATCACCGACATCCTGCGCCAGACGCCGGATATCCCTTCGAGCTGCCAATGGGCGCTGTTCCTGCGCAATCACGACGAGCTGACGCTCGAAATGGTCACGGATGTCGAGCGCGACTATCTCTGGTCGACCTATGCCAACGATCCGCGCGCGCGCATCAATGTCGGCATCCGCCGGCGGCTGGCGCCCTTGATGGACAATGACCGGCGCAAGATCGAGCTGATGAACTCGCTCCTGATGTCGTTTCCGGGCACGCCGATCATCTATTATGGCGACGAGATCGGCATGGGCGACAACATCTATCTTGGCGACCGCAACGGCGTGCGCACGCCGATGCAGTGGACGCCCGATCGCAATGGCGGATTCTCCCGGGCCGACCCGGCGCGGCTGTACGCGCCGATGATCATGGACCCCGTCTACGGCTACGAGGCCGTCAATGTCGAGGCGCAGTCGCGCAGCCTGTCGTCGCTGCTCAACGCCACCAAGAAACTGATCTCGGTGCGAAAATCGACGCTCGCCTTCGGGCGCGGCACCATGACCTTCATCCGGCCGGCCAACCGCTCCGTTCTGGCCTATGTGCGGCAATACAAGGACGAAGTCATTCTCTGCGTCGCCAATCTGTCGCGCTCGGCGCAGGCGACGGAGCTCGACTTGTCGGCATTCAAGGATCGGATCCCGATCGAGATGCTCGGCCGCTCGCGCTTCCCCGCGATCGGCGAGCTGCCCTACATGATCACGCTGGCGCCCTACGGCTTCTACTGGTTTCAGCTCAAGGAGCGCGACAAGTCCGAGCCGGTCATTCAACGCGCGGTGCCGGAGTTCGAGACGCTGGTCGTGCCGCTCGGCTCGACCTGGGTGTCGCTGGCGCGCACCCGCAGCCTGTTCGAACGCGATGTGCTGCCGGACCACCTCGCGCGTACGCGCTGGTATCCCGAGCGCGCGCCGGAGGCGATCCACCCGACCCTCACCTCGGCGATCCCGTTCTGCGACATCGGCGACAACAGGCCATGGCTGATCTTCTTCAAGGCTGCCGAGCGCAAGGACGAGCTGCGCTACCTGCTGCCGATGCAGATCGATTGGGTGCGGTTCGATCGCGAGCGCTACAATCCGCAGGCCTTCGCCGCCGTGCGCCAGGGTGCCCGCGAGGGTACGCTGCTGGATGCCGCGACCAACCCGATCTTCCTGTCGCTGCTGCTGCGCAATCTCGCGCAGTCGCTCACCGTCGAGGAGAACGGGCTGCGGCTGGAATTCCGTCCGACGTCGCGGTTTCCCGACAAGCCGGTGCGCGAGTCCGAGCAGGTGCGCGTGATCGAGACCGACCGCTGCAGCAGCAAGGCGGTCGTCAACAACGAGTTCTTCATCAAGATTTATCGTGAGCTCGAGGCGGGTCCTCATCCCGAAGTCGATGTCGGGCGATTCCTGACCGAGACAGTCGGCTTCGCCAACGTTCCACCGCTGCTCGGCAGCGTCGAGGTGATCCAGGACGACGAGCGGCGCACGGTGGGCGCCGTGCACGCCTTCGTCGAGAACCAGGGTGACGGCTGGACCGTCACCGCAGCCTATCTCGACCGCTTCATCGACGACCAGCGCGTGTTCGCCACCAGCGGCGACGAACGGCAAAGCGAGGAGCTGTCGCCCTATCTGCGCTACATGACCCAGGCAGGCCGGCGCGCCGGCGAGATGCATGCGGCGCTGGCCTCGCGCGGCGACATCCCCGACTTCGCGCCGGAGCCGACCACGGCCGATAGCCTCGATCACTGGATCGACCGGCTTCGGACCCAGGCCGCGCAGATCGTCGCCGGCCTGAGCGAGCGCCGCGATCATCTCAAGGACCCGGAGCGGGCTTTGGCCGATCAGGTCCTCGCGAGGCGCAGCGAGTTGTCGGACCGCCTCACGCAGCCTCTTCCGCACCAACTCGGCGGCTGCGACATGCGCGTGCATGGCGACTTTCACCTGGGTCAGATGCTGATCGTCAGGGACGACATCGTCATCATCGACTTCGACGGTGACGAAGGGATGCCGCTCGCCGAGCGCCGGCGCAAGGCGCCGCCGGCACGCGACATCGCAGGCTTTCTGCGCTCGATCGACTGCTCCGTCCGCGTGGCGCTCGAGCGCGCGCTGCGCACTGCGCCCGACGACCATGGCAGGCTTGGTGCAGCCCTCGCCGACTGGCGTGATCAGGCGACACGGGCCTTTTTGGCCGGTTATCGCGACGTCAAGGCCACCGAGCGGCTCTGGCCGGACAATTCGCGCGGCGCAGAAGCGCTCCTTAACGTTTTCCTGCTGGAAAAAGCTCTCGGAGCGCTCGAATATGATCTGGCTCACCGGCCGGATTGGTTGCGCGTCGCGCTGGGCAATCTGCTTCGCGTCCTGTCCGAGCCAGTTCCTGCCAGCGAGTCCTCATGACCCATCTTTCTCCCGAGGCGTTTGCGATCATCGAGGGTCGGCATGCCGACCCGTTTCGCTATCTCGGCCAGCACAATGTCGACGGCCGGACGGTGGTGCGTGCCTTCCTGCCGGAGGCTTCCCGGGTCGAGGTCGTTGGCGAGCACGGCGAAGTGGCGCCGCTGACGCGGATCCACGACGCCGGCCTGTTCACCGGGACGATGTCGTCGATGCAGCGCTATCGCCTGCGTGCCACGTTCGGCGACTCCGTCACCGACCTGGAAGACCCCTATCGCTTCCTGCCGATCCTGAGCGATTTCGACCTGCACCTGCTCGGCGAGGGCAACCACGAGCGGCTCTACGACAAGCTCGGCGCCCACCCCATGGTGATCGACGGCGTCGACGGCGTCGGCTTCGTCGTGCTCGCGCCGAATGCGCGGCGCGTCAGCGTCGTCGGCGATTTCAACTTCTGGAATGCGCGCCGGCATCCGATGCGCGTGCGCGGCAACGGCTATTGGGAGCTGTTCATCCCGCGCGCCCGCGCCGGCGACCACTACAAATTCGACATCATCGGCCCGCAGGGCGAGCACCTGCCGCTGAAATCCGATCCGATGGCGTTCGCCGCCGAGATGCGCCCCAAGACGGCGTCGATCGTGGTCGACGAAACGCACCTGCCGCGGCCGCGTCCGGCGCCTCACGACATCAACAAGCTGAACAAGCCGGTGTCGATCTACGAGGTGCATCTCGGCTCGTGGCGGCGCAAGGACAGCAATCAATGGCTGACCTATCGGGAGCTCGCCGAGCAGCTGCCGGCCTATGCGCGCGGCATGGGCTTCACCCACATCGAATTCCTCCCCGTCAGCGAGCATCCGTTCGACGGCTCCTGGGGCTATCAGCCGACGGGCCTGTACGCGCCGACCAGCCGTTTCGGCAGCCCCGAGGATTTCTGCGTGCTGGTCGATGCCTGCCATCGCGAGGGGCTGGCGGTGTGGCTCGACTGGGTCCCCGGCCATTTCCCCGACGATCCGCACGGCCTCGGCCATTTCGACGGCACCGCGCTGTACGAGCACGCCAATCCGATGCAGGGCCGGCACCTCGACTGGGGCACGCTGATCTACAATTACGGCCGGACCGAAGTCGCGAACTTCCTGCGCGCCAACGCGCTGTTCTGGCTGGAGCGCTACGGCATCGACGGCCTCCGCGTCGACGCCGTCGCCTCGATGCTCTATCTCGACTACAGCCGGCCCTCCGGCGGCTGGATCCCGAACAAGTATGGCGGGCGCGAAAATCTCGAAGCGATCGAGTTTCTGCGCCGGACCAACATCGACGTGTTCGGCCATTTTCCGCAGGCCACCACCGCGGCGGAGGAGTCCACCGCCTGGCCGCAGGTGTCGCGTCCGGTCGACGCGGGAGGGCTCGGCTTCGGCTACAAGTGGAATATGGGCTGGATGCACGACACCTTGCGCTACATCGGCAAGGACCCGATCCACCGCAAATACCACCACGGCGAAATCCTGTTCGGGCTGCACTACGCCTTTTCGGAAAACTTCATCCTGCCGCTGTCGCATGACGAGGTGGTGCACGGCAAGCGCTCCATCCTCGGCCGTATGCCCGGCGACGACTGGCAGCGCTTTGCGAACCTGCGCGCCTATTACAGCTTCATGTTCGGCCACCCCGGCAAGAAGCTCCTGTTCATGGGCTGCGAGCTCGCCCAGGAGCGGGAGTGGAATCACGACACCTCGCTGGACTGGCACCTCCTGGGCGATGCCCGCTATGCCGGCATCCAGGCCCTGATCCGCGACCTCAACCTCCTCTACCGCAACCAACCGGCGCTGCACGAGCGGGATTGCGAGCCGGAGGGCTTCGAGTGGCTGGTCACCGACGATGCCGACCGCAACGTGTTCGCCTGGGTGCGAAAGGGCTTCGATGACCGCGCCCGCTGCGTCGTGGTCGTGAACTTTTCGCCCAACGTGTATTACAATTACCGGGTCCGCGCGCCGCTCGGCGGCACATGGCGGGAAGTCTTCAATTCCGACTCCTCGCATTATGGCGGCAGCAATGTCGGCAATGTCGGCCAGGTCCATGCCTCTGAAGATCAGCACCTCAACCTCATCCTCCCGCCCATGGCAGCGGTATTTCTCGTCCCGGAAGCCTGACGCGATGCGTCTCGCCGCAGGAAGTCACGCCCGTCTCGGTGCCACCTGGGACGGGCGGGGGACCAATTTTGCCCTGTTCTCCGCCAATGCCGAGAAGGTCGAGCTGTGCCTGTTCGACAGCCAGGGCCGCCGCGAGATCGAGCGCATCGAGCTGCCGGAGCGGACCGAGGACGTCTGGCACGGCTACCTCAACGACGTCTCGCCGGGACAGCTCTACGGCTACCGCGTCTATGGCCCCTATGAGCCGGAGCGCGGCCACCGCTTCAACGCCAACAAGCTGCTGCTCGACCCCTATGCCAAGCGGCTTGCCGGTCGCCTGGTCTGGAGCGATGCGCATTTCGCCTACCGCGCCGGCTCGCCGCGCGAGGA
>NZ_CAFJ01000348.1 GCF_000239795.1 Bradyrhizobium sp. STM 3809
GCGTGTGCCTCTCGAGGGCGGGGTGCCACTGTCGTCGACGCTCGACAGCTTCGGCCCGCTCGCCAATACGGTGGCGTGCTGCGCGGTGCTGGATTCCGTGCTCGCCGACGAGCCGATCCGGCCGCTGGCGATGCGCTCCGTGAAGGGCCTGCGGCTCGCGGTGCCCACGACGATCGTGCTCGACGAGCTCGATGCCGAGGTCGCCGCGACATTCGAGCGCGCGCTGGAGACCCTGGCGAAGCAGGGCGCGCTGATCGAGCGCATCGAATTCCCGGAGTTTCTCGACGTCGGCATCATCGGCATGAAGGGCGGCTTCGCCGCGGCCGAGAGCTACGCCTGGCACCGCTTCCTGCTGACGAGCAAGGGCGACGTCTACGATCCCCGCGTCTCCGTCCGCATCCTGCGCGGCGAGGCGATCACCGTTCCCGACTACATCGAGATGCTCAACGCCCGCCGCTCCCTGGTGAAGCGCGCCGCCGCTCGCATCGCGCCCTATGATGCGCTGGTCATGCCGACCACCGCGAACGCGCCGCCTGCCATCGCCGATCTCGCCGATGACGAGGCGTTCGCCCGCGAGAACATCCGCGCCTTGCGCAACTGCACCTTCATCAACATGATCGACGGCTGCGCCATCTCGCTGCCGGCCCATCGCCACGGCGAGGTCCCGGTCGGCCTGATGCTGGCGCAGTCCGGCGGCCAGGACCGCAAGCTGCTGGAGATCGCAGCGGGCGTCGAGGGCGTGATCCGGGGGTGAGCCACAGGCCTGTCGCATATGGAGCTGCGCAACTGTCGCGGCGAAGTGATGCTGCCCTTGAGTTATTGCGTTATGCCCGGGCTTGTCCCGGG
>NZ_CAFJ01000347.1 GCF_000239795.1 Bradyrhizobium sp. STM 3809
GGAGGACGTGGATGGCCGGGACAAGCCCGGCCATGACGTCGGCGAGCGAGACGAGCACAGAATCGCGATCATCAGATGCGATAGTCTTGGGTTAAGCCAGGGAGCGGTCAGGACTTGCGCGGCGGGCGAGCGATCAAGGACAGTGGTGCGGCCTTGGCGGCGGTCGCCTGCGCCTGATCGATGAGACCGGCCGCCAGCATCCTGTCGAGCATGCGATCGCGCCACTCGCTATCGTGCCGAGAGGTTATCGAGGTCATCGGCATTCGGAAACGCGCGAGGAGCAGGGCGATCTCGTCGATGTCCAGGCTCGCGAGCGATTTGCCGAAATAGGCGGTGGCCGCGTCTGCGGCACCATAGGCGCCGCGGCCGAGATAGGCATTGTTCAGATAGGCCTCCAGGATGCGATCGCGCGTGAACGTGCGCTCGATACGGCCCATGAACACCTCGGTGCCGAACTGCCATTCGAGGTTCTGTCCCTTGCAGCATTCCGGAACGAGTGCCTGGAGACAATCGCGGCTGACCGCGTGGATGATGCTTGACAGGCCCGGCCGTCGACCGGCCGCCATGTCGGCTGCGAGCCGGGCCAGCGGGCCGATCGACCGTCGTTCGTAGAAGTCACGGTCCTGAGAGGCGACGACGGCGTTCCGCACCAGCGGCGGGATCTCAGAGAGCGGCACATAGGAGCTTCCCGGGTTCGCCGGACAGAGCGGACCTGTGGCCGGCAGAGCCGCAAGCTGGCTCTCGGTGGGAAGGCCGAGGCCGTATTCGAAGTACCAGATCACATAGCCTTCGGTGTAGAGCATCAGGACGACCGCGAGCGAGAGCACGGCCAGGATCGACTTGCCAAGCAGCATGAAGAGGCGTCTGGTGCCGGGACGTTGCATCGTCAGACGATTGGTTCCGGCCAGAGCGTTTGGGTTCATCGGGGGCCGCGCAGCCGCGCAAAAGTGGCCAGGAAACGGGTGGCCGCCGGCGCCCCTTCTGGCGCATCCTCGTCATTCCGGGATGCGCGCCCTTGCGCGCAGGCCCGGAATCCATAACCACGATTGTGCGTATGGATTCCGGGCTCGTCGCTGCGCGACGCCCCGGAATGACAGCCGGGATGAAGCTCATGGCCAGACTCAAGCAGGCAGTGACCGCTATCAATTCTCCCGCGCGCGGGATCGACGCGATCGACTGGGCGATGGTTGAACGCGACCTCGATGCCGGCGGCTGCGCCGTGTTGCCGCAACTTGTGTCGCCCGACGCGTGCCGCGCGCTGGCCGCGTTCTATCCGGATGACAGTCATTTCCGCAGCCGCGTCGTGATGGCGCGGCATGGGTTCGGGCGCGGCGAGTACAAGTATTTCCGCTATCCGTTGCCGGATCCGATCGGGCAGTTGCGGCCGCGGCTCTATGCGCAGCTCGTTCCCGTCGCCAACCGCTGGAACGCGACGATGGGAATCGACGTCCGCTACCCCGGCGATCACGCCGACTTCCTCGCCCGCTGTCATCAGGCCGGCCAGGTCAGGCCGACGCCGCTGCTGTTGCAATACGACGAAGGCGACTACAATTGCCTGCATCAGGATCTCTATGGCGAGCACGTGTTTCCGCTGCAGGTCGCGATCCTCCTGTCCGAGCCGGGACGCGATTTCGACGGCGGCGAGTTCGTGCTGACCGAGCAGCGGCCGCGCATGCAGTCGCGGGCCGAAGTCGTGCCGCTGGGCCGCGGCGATGGCGTGGTGTTCGCGGTCCACCATCGTCCGGTGCAGGGGACGCGCGGCAGCTA
>NZ_CAFJ01000346.1 GCF_000239795.1 Bradyrhizobium sp. STM 3809
CCGGCCTGCTGCAGCGCTGCCAGCTCGCGGTCCGGCAGGCCGAGCGGAATGACGGCGATGCCGCGCAGCCGCTCGCTGTTGGCGCGCAACGTGTCGAGCAGGAGGCTGTTGTCGGTGCCGTGGACGCTGACCTGGACCAGCACGCCATAGGTCATGCCGATGGCGCCGAGCATCGCCAGATAGGACGCCGCGGTGGCTTCCGGCGGCGTGTAGCTGCGCGCGGCCACGAAGGGATGGCGCGGCGGCACGCCGATGACATGGGCGTGGGTGTCGACCGCGCCCGGCGGCACGACGAAGCGGGTGGGCCCGCGCGGATGCGGATCGGGTCCTGCGCAGGCGGGAGCCCGATCCGTTGCGGACTCCATCTCACGCATCGGCATGGAGCACCTTGCCGCGCGTCTCGGGCAGCGCGTAGGCCGCGACGAAGAACAGCGCATAGGCGAACAGGGCGAACAGGCAGATCGCTGTCGCGAGCGACGTCATCTGCGACAGATAGCCGACCAGGAACGGAAACAGCGCGCCGATGCCGCGGCCGAAATTGTAGCAGAAGCCCTGGCCGGAGCCGCGCAAGCGCGTGGGATAGAGCTCGGTCAGGAACGCGCCCATGCCGGAGAAATAGCCCGAGGCGAAGAAGCCGAGCGGAAAGCCGAGCAGCCACAGCAGTTCGTTCGACAGCGGCAGCTGGGTGTAGGCGGCGACGACGATCATGGCGCCGAGCGAGAACACCAGGAACAGGTTGCGCCGGCCGAAACGGTCCGCATACCAAGCGCCGACGAGATAGCCGATGAAGGACCCGATGATGAGCGCGGCGAGATAGCCCGTGGAGCTCACGATCGAGAGCTTGCGCTCGGTGGTGAGAAAGCGCGGCACCCAGAAGGTGATCGCGTAGTAGCCGCCCTGGCAGCCGGTCGCCACCAGCGAGGCGAGGATGGTGGTCTTCAGGATCGGTCCCTGGAAGATCTCCAGGATCGACGGGCTGTCGCCGGCGGCCGCGACCTTGGCGCGGGCGGCGGCGGCGACCTCCGGCTCCCTGACATAGGCGCGCAGATACAGCACCAGCAGCGCCGGCAGGGCCCCGATCGCGAACATCCACCGCCACGCCTGATCGGCCGGCAGCAGCGAGAACAAGGCAGCCTGCGCCAGCACCGCGAGGCCCCAGCCGACGGCCCAGCCGGACTGCACGCTGCCGACGGCGCGGCCGCGATATTCGGCGCGAATGGTCTCGCCCATCAGCACGGCGCCGGCCGCCCATTCACCGCCGAAGCCGAGCCCGAGCAGGGCGCGGAGCACCAGCAATTGCTCGAAGTTCTGCGCGAACGCGCACATGAGCGAGAACAGCGAGAACCAGATGATGGTGAATTGCAGCGTTCTGACACGGCCGATGCGGTCGGCAAGATAGCCCGCGGCCCAGCCGCCGAAGGCCGAGGCGAGCAAGGTCACGGTGCCGGCGAGGCCCGCGGTGCCGGCATCGACCTTCCACAGCGCGATGATCGTGCCGATCACCAGCGGGTAGATCATGAAGTCCATGCCGTCGAGCGCCCAGCCTGTGGCGCAGGCCCAGAAGGTGCGCCGTTCGGCAGCGGTCATGCCATTGTAGAAGCCCGTGAGGCTCGTGTCCTCGATCGGCACCATCGTGTCTGCGGATGTCGACATTCCAGCCTCCCATGCGCCGCTCTTGTTAAACGGTCGATCCCGGAGAGATTGCTCTGAAAGACGCCGCGGCGTCTGTCAGAAAATCCGCCCGGACCGAATCCGTCCCCGCTTGTTTGTCAGAAAATCCCCCGTCGTCCGGGCTGCAGGCCGCGATCGCGTGCCCTCTGGCCGACGAAGCGGGCCGGGTCGTTGCGGCAATCGTCAATTATTACCCGGGTGATATTTACAACAGGTATTTTATCCGGGTATATATCCTTGGAAGGACCAGGGAGCTCGAACAGCAATGACCAGCACGTTCCACCTCGTTTGCGGCGCGACCGGCGCCGGCAAGACCACCTACGCGCGCGACCTCGTCAGCCGCTGCCACGGGGTTCATTTCTCGATCGACGAGTGGATGATGGAGCTGTTCGCCAGCGATCAGCCTGAACCGCCGCGCTTCGACTGGATCGCCGAGCGGGTCGGGCGCTGCGAACGGCAGATCGGGCGGATGGCCACCCGCTGCGCGCAGGCCGGCGTCGCGCCGGTGCTCGACCTGTCGTTCCTGCGTACGAGCAGCCGCGCGAGCTTCGCCGCCCTGGCGCGGCAATCCGGGTTCGATGTCACGCTGCATTTTCTCGACGTCCCAGCCGACGAACGATGGCGGCGCGTCAGCTCCCGCAACGAGACGCGCGGCGACACCTTCTCGCTCACCGTCACGCGTCCGATGTTCGACTTCATCGAAAGCATCTGGGAGCCCCCGACAGCGGCGGAGATGAGCGCTCATCAGGGCGTCTACGCCTCGCGCGCGCAGCATGCTTGTTCGCCGTGAGGGCCATTGGAGTTATGGTGACGCTGACGAAGAGGCGGTCGGATCACCGCACGAGGACAAGGAAACGAGCCGTGTTGGACCGGATGCTCGGCTGGGCCCTGATTGCTCTGCTGCTCTTTGCTGCTCCTGTGCGCGCGCAGTCCGTGCCGCCGGCCGAGGGGCCGATCACCTGCAGCTCTCCGGTATCGGTCGCCGATTCCGCCAAGAGCCTGCTGCAGCGCTACGGCGAGGAGGCGGTGATCGACAAGGAGCTGTTCACCGGGGTGGAGGACATCACCTATGAAGGCGTCGTGCTGCTGCCGCGCTCGCCGGAGTGGCGCATCGAGATCGGCTTCGCCGACGAGACCATGCAGCGGGTGTCGCGGCTGACCCTGATCGACGCCAAGACGAGCCACTGGAATGTCGCCGGCGTCACGCTCGGCGCGACGCTGGCCGAGGTGCAGAAGATCAACGGCCGGCCGTTTCTGATGCGCGAGTTCTTCACCGACGGCGGCGGCTTCGTCGTGGACTGGAAAGGCGGCGCACTGGACCGTCCGTTGCCGGGCGGCTGCGGGATCTCGGTGCGGTTCGGCAAGGGCAGGGAGGACGGCGCTCCCGCAGGCGACCGAATTTCGTCCCGCAACCCGCAGGCCCGCAAATGGGCACCGGTCGTCGAGCAGATCGTGGTGTATTTTCCGGACAAATGATGCGGCTGACAGTCTGGGCAGCCGGGCCTCATGGTTCGAGACGGCGCGCGATTGTCTGTTGTTTGATCCCGCGACGTGATCGGCGCGCGCCTCCTCACCATGAGGGGTTGATGCCAAGCGTGGTGCTGCACATGGGCCGTGAGAAGCGTGCTCGTTGCAAGGGGAAGCTGTCGACCCGCGGCGAGACGCAAGGAATGCTCCGGGCGAGCTCTCGCCCCTCATCCTGAGGAGCTTGGCGCAGCCAAGCGTCTCGAAGGACGAGGCCCGTGATCGCTCCGCACCCGATACCGCGTGCCGCCAAACGAAAAGGCGCCCCGCGAGGGGCGCCTTCGTGATCCGCCGATCGGTCGGGCTGCTTAGCCCGAGTAGTACATGTCGAACTCGACCGGGTGCGGGGTCATTTCGAAGCGCGCGACCTCGGTCATCTTCAGCTCGATGTAGCTGTCGATGAAGTCGTCGTCGAACACGCCGCCGGCCTTGAGGAAGGCGCGGTCCTTGTCGAGGTTCTCGAGCGCCTCGCGGAGCGAACCGCAGACGGTCGGGATCTGCTTCAGCTCTTCCTTCGGCAGGTCGTAGAGGTCCTTGTCCATCGCCGGACCCGGATCCATCTTGTTCTTGATGCCGTCGAGGCCGGCCATCAGCATCGCGGCGAAGCCGAGATACGGGTTGGCGAGCGGATCGGGGAAGCGGACCTCGACGCGCTTGGCCTTCGGCGAGGAGGTGTAGGGGATGCGGCACGAGGCCGAGCGGTTGCGCGCGGAGTAGGCGAGCAGCACCGGCGCCTCATAGCCCGGGACCAGACGCTTGTAGGAGTTGGTCGACGGGTTGGTGAAGGCGTTGATGGCCTTGGCGTGCTTGATGATGCCGGCGATGTAGGACAGGCAGGTCTCCGACAGGTCGGAGTACTTGTTGCCCGCGAACACCGGCTTGCCGTCCTTCCAGATCGACTGGTGGACGTGCATGCCCGAGCCGTTGTCGCCGTACACCGGCTTCGGCATGAAGGTGGCGGTCTTGCCGTAGATGTGCGCGA